>JAQXOR010000105.1 GCA_029099805.1 Lachnospiraceae bacterium | reverse complement strand
TGCTGTCATAACGAAATTAAAAGACCTCGTTTATGACGAAGAGTATACTGTACCCGCTGCACTCGGACCGAAGAATGCCTTTGTAAAATATCTGCTGAATGCGGCGGGAAGCACAAAAGCCTCCGCAAAGCTTTTAGAGGGAAATATAGCGGCTTTGCCGTCAGATTATACGACATCCTCTATGGAATTTAAGGGCTGGCAGGTATTTGAGAAAGTAGGAGACAGTTATTATTACCTGTCGAAGTTCTACGACCCAAGTACCGTCGGTAAAAACTTTGCGAAGAACAAAGAGTATCCTCCGGTATTATTCCCGTACTGGTCGGGAACCTCCTCTTACATAAAGCTTCCGACAGCAACACAGCCGGGCTATGATTTCATCGGATGGAGCAAGGTTGCAGATGCAGGTAAGTTTACGGAGCTGTATCTTCCGAAAAAAGACAAAAACGGTACGGTAGCTTCTTATCGTCCGTCAACGAATGGTACAGAGAATCTGTATGCACAGTGGACTCCGAAGACTTATAAGGTATCGCTTGTAGTCCCTGATAATGTTGTTATCACGGAGGGCTATCAAAGCTCGGTAACGATGACCTTTGATAAAACCGTCCCGAATATAACACCCCTTAAAATAGATAAACACGCATTTAAGGGATATTATGACAAGTTGGATGCAGATGGCAAACCGACCGCGGATGCCGTGCAATACTATGATGCAAACGGTAACGGACAGCTCGTCTGGAAGATATACGACGGCTCTGTGACAGAGCTTTACGCTTACGTTATCTCCGAGATTGAAGTCAATTTAGATGGTCGCGGTGCCACCAAACAGGAGCAGACATCCGTCAAGGTCCGCTACGGGGAACCCGGCGCCATAGACGCTGACGGAAATGCCGGCGGCAGTGTCATTCCTCCGGAAAAGACCGGTTACACCTTCGGGGGATATTATACCGGTATCCGTGGCACCGGCAGGCAGTACTTTGCTGCAGACGGCAGGGGAATCGCTGAATGGGTGGAAAAGAAGACAGATATTCTCTATGCATACTGGCTTCAGAATCCGGTGGAATTACCGGAGCAGGAGGAAACGGAGCCCCCATCTGTATTACCGGAGGAGCGGATAGAGATTGAAGCGGCACTGGAGAAATCTACGGTGCATATCTATGCGGATGATAATAATCCGGAGACGGGAGCAGAGACCGATGTGCAGCCGTATCTGGTATCGGATGTGGTAATTGATGGCGTACTGGAAACGGCAGGAGGAATTCCGTCTACGGAAAATGTTGCAATCCGCGCCGGTATGGGAAGCTGGATGCTTTCTTGTGTATTGGAGAGACACAGCGGTGTGGATGAGGTACGTGTGCTGGTGACGGTACCGTACCGGACACAGTATGAGAATCCGGAGGATGAGTCGCTGATTATCAGTGAGGTTCTTTATGAAACCTTTGAGTACATGGTTCCGAAGGCGTGGTCATACTGGAGCTTGGCAGAAGGAGGGCTGTACTTTCCGGAAGAGGTAGTTGTGGAGAATGAAGCATTGAGAGAAGGACAGGAAGCGGTTTTGGTTACCTGGGACGGTCCCGGTGCAGTGCAGAAACCCTCCTACCGGATTACTTCGTACGGAGAAAAAGAGAATCATGTATTCTGGAGTCCGACGGGGGCCGGAGTGACGGAGCTTGATGAGGACGGTGTACCGTGTCTTTCCGTCTTTCTGGAGCAGGAACAGTATATTGTTTCGGATACTCCGGGGGAACTACCGGATATTACGGACTATTTATCAACTGTGTGCTATAATGCGGCATGGAGTGACCCGACGCAGTTTTCCGTAAAAAGTGACCATATATCGGTGGCAGATGTAACGATTCTGACGGACTCTTTAGGTACGGAAGGAAAGGGGGCTGTACCGGATCAAAGTGAAATAGAGCGGCTGGGTGACAAAATCGAAGAAACTGCATATGGTCAGACCTATAAAAGCGGGTGTCCGCTTCTTGCCACTGCGAGAAACGACAGATATGAGACAAAGGCGACGATTCAGTATGTCGGTGAGAATTCTGTTGTAGGAGCAACCCGGAACAAGTATGTACATGGAAATGTTGTGAATGAAATCAATATTCATACTCCGGTAATATGTAACCCACGGATTGAGGCTGCTCATGAAGAGATGTATCAGTGTGAAGCGGTGCCGGAAGGGAACACGGTGCTGGTATTGGATGAGGAGGGAATTCATTCGGATTTTATTTTACAGGTCAGCAATACAGGCTACCATAGCGACAAACGGGGATATGGAGAAAACTCCTATACAAAGTATCTGGCACAAAAGGATGGGAAGGAGCAAAACGAGGTATGCTTTCCGTTCGCGGTATGGCTGGATGTCGGGAATGACAGAGAGACTGCAAATGACAGATATCTGGATGTGGGAGAATGGTATCCTCTTGGCTGTGAAAGGCAAAGATTTTACCTGCCGGTTGAGACGAGAGAAGGAAGCCATGAAATCAGGTTTCGTTCCGTGGCGGTAAACGGAAAAGGGAACGAGGATAAGTCAGAAGACTATCGTAATGAACAACCGGCACATTATGCAGCCGAGGGCAGGATAAACGTCTTTATTACAGGAAGACTCTATGATTTTGCTGTGGTTGAGGTCGGTGGAACCGAAGCGTGGGAGGCTGCAAAGAAGGAAGGGATTGTATATACGGTAGGACTGCAGGAGCCTTCGTGGAATTTATGGGAGACACTTCCGCTTCGTACCGGAGTTCATCCGTATTATCGGAATATAGGCGGATTTCCGAGGGGAGGCTTTATTAAATTTCGTTTAAAGAGCATCGGAAGCTCCTTCGGAACCGGGACACTTCTCACAATTACTCCGCAGATTGTTTTGGTGGAGGACGGAGCTTATCATGCGGTTGACGTATATTACGAAGAGGAATCGGAACACGGCGTGTTCTTAAAGAAATGGAACGGCGAGGAACAGCGCCTTGTCCTAAAAACCGAAGAGGAGACAGAGAAGGCGATTCGGGAATGGCAGGGAGTCTTTTCCTTGCCGGAGTATCTCTATGCCGCAGAGTACGGAACTGATGTTCCCGGATACCAGAGACGGTTCGGCCTGGCCTTTACAGAGGAGTTTTGGAGAAACGATGCGAAGCTTTTGTTACGATTCGCGATACAGATAGTAAACATGTCAGGCGATACGTTATATTACGGAATGCTTCCGGACGGTATCGTAAATAATATATGGAAGTATGAAGCGGGAGAGTCCTGTCGAAAGGATAATAAAGGGAACCGTTATGAGATACTGGGAGGTGAAACAGCGGTGATTTATCCGGGGGACAGTACAAAGAAAGAGTATACTACCTACGGAATATATTAACAGTCTGCATAGTCCGGAGAGAAATCTGAAAAAGAAAAGTAAAAGAGAACAAAAGAAAAGAGGCTGGGGAACAGCCTCTTTTCCGAGTAATATGCTATGAGGAACATATTACTCAACGTATAATAGGGTGGGAGTAGAAAGTGTTTTATCACTATCCGAGAACTAATATAGCATGAGAGTGTTAACAAAATATGGACAAATTGTAAACAAATTATGAACGAGGAAAGACGGAAGAATTTGCGGATTTTCTTGCAAACAGGGCAGGAAAAAAGTATAATGACAATAGAAAAAAGTTAAGCTAAAGGCAGAATAGAACGGAATGCATTTGTAATAAAACGGAGACAGGTTACGGAAAGGACAGCTATGGATTACAGGAAACTGGCAGATACTGCAATGTTAGCGGGCAAAATTATGCTGCAGGCGGGGGCAGAAACTTATCGTGTAGAAGATACCATGCAACGGATTCTGGATACATCGGGAGCGGAGACAACAGAGGTGCTGGTTCTTTCCACAGCACTGATGCTGACGCTGGATGATCCGTCAATTAACGAAATCAGTAAAATGCAGCGGATTTCCACCAGAGGAACGAATCTCGGACATATCTGCACTGTGAACGGTTTGTCCAGAAAGTATTGTGCAGGTGAGATTTCACTGGAAGAAATTTATGAGAAGTTAAAACTGCTTGGAGAGAAAAAACAGTATTCCTCCGGGATTTATAATCTGTGTACACTCATAACGGTGGTGATGTTTACACTTTTATTGGGCGGAAATGCAATGGATGCATTGCTGGCCGGTGGCTCTGCCATTCTGCTGGTATTGTTTCAGATGATGTTTGCCAAAAGAGGTCTGAATCAGTTTATGTACCACATGGCGGCATTGGCATGTGCAACATTTTCTGTTTCGGTATTACAGGCTGTTTTGCATATAGACTGTAATCTGGAGCTGGTTGTGGCAGGAACGGCGATGCCGTTGCTTCCCGGTGTGGCACTTACCAATGCCATCCGGGACACCTTGCAGGGGGATTATATATCAGGTGCGGCGAGAGTGGTGGAAGCCTTTATTCGTGCAGTAGCCTGTGCTGCCGGTATCGGAATCGGTCTTTCCTTCGGCAGTCTGGTAACGGGAGGTGTGTTATGAGTCCGTTAACAATTATTTTTCAGGTTGTATGTGCATTTATCGGTGTGGTTACACTGGCAGTACTGTTCCAGATTCCGAAAGAGTATCTTCTGTATGCAGGGATTACCGGTGCGGGAGGATGGCTGGTGGAACTGATCGTGCTGGAGGTATCGGAGAGTCCGACGTTCTCGGCGTTCTGGGCATCGCTTTTTGTTGCCGTGTTATCCCAGATTTTAGCAAGGGTTTCCAAGGCTCCGGTAACGGTGTATCTGGTAACGGGTATTTTACCGCTTGTACCCGGTGTCGGTATGTACCGGACCGTATATTATCTGATACGGAACAACAGTGAGCTGACATCCTACTATTTCTCGTATACATTACAGATTGCGGGGATGATTGCACTTGCGATTTTTGTTGTGGATTCGTTTATGAAGATACTTTATCGAAAACATGGTTAAGGAGGAGAGTATGCGTATTGGGTTGTTACGACATTTTAAGGTAGACTGTCCGCATAAGAGAATGATGACATCCGAGGAATTCCGGGAATGGTCTGAAAAATACGAGCACTCCCGAATACTGAAAAAGCATGTGGAAATGTATGGAATTAAGTGGGATGTCTGCTATTCCAGTGATATTCCGCGGGCAGTGGCAACAGCAAAAGAGGTATACAGCGGAAATATTTATGTGGACAAGCTGTTGCGGGAGGTAGACAATGCCCCGTTTATTCATACGGAACGGCTGCGTCTTCCGTTTGCCGTCTGGCATATATGCGGGCGGTTTGCATGGTATTTTAAGTCAAAGAGCCAGCCGGAAAGCATCGTAGGAACCAAAAAGCGGATTCGTGCTTTTTTGAACTCCATTGACTGGTCACAGGATAATATTCTGATCGTATGTCATGGCTTTATGATATTCAATATCTGTCTGGAATTGTTTCGTATGGGTTTTAAGGGAACAAAGCTTCGCCGGGTACGAAACGGAATTCTGTATCAGTATGTAGGACCGCGTCCTGCCTTCGGAAAAAAGTACAAAACAAACAGCGAGGGATAGCCAGGAATAGCGGTAGTTGTGCTTCACACGGAGCATAACGGAACGATAAAGGAGAAAAATGAGAGTAACGGTTATTTGTGTTGGAAAAATTAAGGAGAAATTCTTTACAGATGCCATAAAGGAGTATGAGAAGCGGCTTAGCCGGTACTGTAAGCTTGCGATTACAGAGCTGCCGGACGAAAAGACGCCGGATGGGGCTTCCGAAGCGTTAGAGGAGCAGATTAAGAAAAGAGAGGGCGAGCGTATCTTAAAGGCAATTCCGGAGGGAGCCTATGTAATTGCGCTGGCAATCGAAGGAAAGCAGCTTTCCAGTGAAGAGCTGGCAGAATATGTGGAACATCTCGGCGTAACCGGGACGAGCCATATTGTGTTGATTATCGGAGGGTCACTGGGGCTTGCAAAGGAAGTGCTACAGCGGGCGGATTATTTGCTTAGCTTTTCGAAAATGACCTTTCCGCACCAGCTGATACGGGTCGTTCTTTTGGAACAGGTATACCGGGCATATCGGATTATCAGTGGGGAACCGTACCACAAATAGAAATCTTTTTAACAGGATTCTGTCTCGTTTTTCTTGACAAATGCAGACAGGATTGTTAAAATACACTTTGATATGATACTGTGAGAAAGAAGGGATTTTATGAGTCGAATGGTATTGTCACTTCTGGTAGAGAATACGGCGGGAGTGTTGAGTCGTGTGGCAGGCTTGTTCAGCCGGCGCGGCTATAATATTGACAGTCTTTCGGTAGGTGAAACGGAGAATCCGGAGTACTCCCGGATGACAGTGGCTGTCAGCGGAGAAAACGGGATTCTGGAGCAGATTCGCAAGCAGCTCGCAAAGCTGGAGGATGTGGTAGAGATTACGGAGCTTCACCCGTATGACTCGGTTTGCAGAGAGCTTGTTCTGGTCAAGGTTCAGGCAAATCAGAAGGAGCGTCAGGCAGTGATTTCCGTTGCCGATATTTTCCGTGCAAAGATTGTAGATGTAGCACCGGAGTCTCTTATGATTGAGCTGACCGGAAACCAGGCGAAGATTGATGCCTTTATTCGCTTGCTTGAGGGCTTTACGATTAAAGAGTTTGTACGTACCGGTATTACCGGTCTGGTGCGCGGCGCGGGTGATATGGAAGATTATATTGCAGACTAGTTCCGCGCAAAGCTTAGTTCGAGCGTACGACGCATTATTGCGCATACCATATAAATTTAGGAGGATATTACGATGGCAAAGATTTATTATCAGCAGGATTGTAATCTTGCATTGCTGGACGGCAAGACTGTAGCGGTTATCGGTTACGGCAGCCAGGGACATGCTCATGCACTCAACATGAAGGAGTCCGGTGTACATGTAGTAATCGGTTTATACGAGGGCAGCAAGTCCTGGGCAAAGGCTGAGGCTGCAGGCTTCGAGGTATATACGGCTGCAGAGGCTGCAAAGAGAGCAGACATTATCATGATTCTTATCAATGATGAGAAGCAGAAGAAGATGTATGAGGAGTCCATCGCTCCGAACCTTCAGCCGGGCAATATGTTAATGTTCGCACACGGCTTCGCAATTCACTTCGGTCAGATTATTCCGCCGAAGGATGTAGACGTAGTTATGATTGCTCCGAAGGGACCGGGTCATACCGTACGCAGCCAGTATCAGGAAGGCAAGGGTGTTCCGTGCTTAATCGCTGTACATCAGGATGCTACTGGTAAGGCTCATGAGATGGGTCTTGCGTATGCACTTGCTATCGGTGGTGCAAGAGCAGGTGTTCTTCAGACCACCTTCCGTGAAGAGACCGAGACCGACCTGTTCGGTGAGCAGGCAGTTCTCTGCGGTGGTGTAACCGCCCTTATGAAGGCAGGCTTTGAGACTCTTGTTGAAGCAGGCTATGAGCCGGAGAGCGCATACTTTGAGTGTATCCATGAGATGAAGCTCATCGTAGACCTTATCTTCCAGAGTGGTTTCCAGGGTATGAGATACTCTATCTCCAACACTGCAGAGTACGGTGATTACATAACCGGACCGAAGATTGTTACCGAAGAGACCAAGAAGGCTATGAAGCAGGTATTAAAGGACATCCAGGAGGGTGTATTTGCACGTAACTGGCTCACTGAGAACCAGGTTGGCTGCCCGAACTTCAATGCAATGAGAAGAAAGGAAGCAAACCATCAGTTAGAGGAAGTCGGCGCAGAGCTTCGTAAGCTTTACAGCTGGAACAACGAGAACAAGCTGATTGATAACTAAATCATCGGAAAATTAATTGGAAGAATAAGAAACAGTCCCTTTTCGAAGCAGAGGAATCGATGCTTCGGAGAGGGGCTGTTTCCTTTTTTTGGAAGAAATAAAGAAAATTTCTTTCATTTTTCTTTATATATGGCGTACAATACAGGTAAGAAACTGTAAGATTGGAGGAACGCATATGGCACAGGCAGTGAATGTAAATTTTAAATTGGATGCAGATGTAAAAAAAAGTATGGAAGAAGTATGTGCAGAATTGGGATTATCCATGAGCGCGGCATTTACCGTGTTTGCAAAAAAGGTTGGTAGAGAAAAACGTATTCCGTTTGAAGTTTCAGTAGACCCGTTCTATTCCGAGAGTAATACTCGTTATCTGGAAAACATGGTACGCGATATCAAGAGCGGAAAGGCACACTTTGCGGAACATGATTTAATGGTTGAAAGGCAATAAATTATATGATATGATAAAAGCATCACAATACAGGTGGTGCTTTTTATGTTAAAAATAGCAGTCGTAGACGATGAACATACAGTGGCGGCACAGACAGAACGTTGTCTGACAGAGGCATGTAACGAATTGCAACTGAAAGCGGAAATCAATGTATTTGACTCCGGGGAAGAGGTGATTCGCTTTCTAGAAAGCAAGAATGTCTATCATATCATTTTTTTGGACATTGAAATGGAAAGGTGCAACGGTATTGATGTGAGCCGTTATATCCGGGATATGCTGCAGGATGAGACTACGCAGCTTGTGTATGTTTCCGGGAAGAACGGATATGACAGACAGTTATTTGAGTTCCGGCCGTTTGGATTTATAGAGAAGCCCGCGACTACGGAAAAGATAAGGGAGATATGGGACGGTTCTGCTTATTTGTTATTAAGACAAAAAATGACCATCACCGGGCGGGGGTTCAAAACCTGATTTTCACGCTGTATGATAAGGAAAAATCCGGGTTTATAACGGCAAGAGGATGTCACGGAGATTTTTCCGATGCCTATTTGTTTGAGGTAGACAATGAGGTATATATCGCTTATTATACGCAAACCGTGTACACGGGTATCCCGACAGCCGGTGGAGGGGTATTCATGCTGCAGGAGGACGACTTTGTAAAAATTTGGCCGTCCGGAGAGGACGGAACCTCAGTTTTTGACGGGAATGTTGCAGAATTAACAGAGGACGGCAGATTTTTGTTTTCCGAGGTGAAGTGGAATACAAACGAGGAAGGAATGATACTGACAAGCGTTTTGGTTTTGGGTATCGGTGCGGCTGCCTGTGCAAATTATAGTACACCTACAGAGATAACGCCAACGGTTGCTTCTTGGAATCCTGTCATAACAGGCTATTGACAGTGTGAAAAAAACGAATTACAATAACTTTTGAGAAGGCGGGACGCGGTGGCGTGTCGCTTTCTTCTTGTCGAATAGGAAATTGCGTCCTATTCGACAAAAAACGCTCTGCTAAGGATGAAAATGGAATCAGTGCAGTGAAATGATGAAGAGAAATTTGCGAGGTGACGTATGAGTAATGCAAATGTAAGGGATATGACAAAGGGCAGCCCGATGAAGCTGTTGCTTTTGTTTACGCTTCCGGTACTGCTCGGAAATGTGTTCCAGCAGCTTTATAACATGGTGGATACGATTATTGTCGGCAGATGTCTGGGGTATCAGGCGCTGGCGGCAGTAGGGACGACGGGCTCCCTGAATTTCTTGGTACTGGGCTTTGCGAACGGTCTGACCAGCGGTTTTTCCGTAATGGTGGCACAACGATTCGGGGCAAAGGATGAAGAGGGACTTAAGAAAGCAGAGGCCAGTGCGGTGACACTCTGTATCGGATTTACGGTGTTGTTGACGATATTTTCCGTACTGACAGCAAGACCGCTTCTGAAACTGATTCATACGCCGGATGACATTATCGGTGATGCGGTAACGTATATCAGTATCATATATGCCGGTATCGCTGCTACTATCATGTACAATCTTCTGGCATGCTTTCTGCGGGCGGTCGGGGACAGTAAAAGTCCGCTGTACTTTTTAATCATATCTTCTGTTTTAAATATCATTTTGGATATTGTGTTAATCCGGTATGCCGGGCTCGGTGTGGCAGGTGCGGCACTTGCAACCGTTATTTCACAGCTGGTATCCGGACTTTTGTGTCTGTGCTATATTTGGAAGAAGTATCCGATTCTGCATTTGTCAAAGGAGGCCTTTAAGGCTCCGGTAGCCATGTATCGCAGGCACTTAAACATCGGTCTTCCGATGGCATTTCAGTTCTGTATTACCGCAATCGGTACTGTGGTGGTACAGGGAGCCCTGAATCTGTTCGGAACGGAAAAGATTGCGGCATTTACTGCGGCAAGTAAGGCGGAGCAGCTGGTGACACAGCCGGCAGTGACCTTCGGCGTTGCCATGGCAAATTATTCGGGACAGAATCTGGGTGCGGGCAGGACAGACCGTATCAAGGAGGGTGTGGCAAAGTGTACGGTGCTGACTCTCACCTGCGCGGTGATATCCATGGTGATTCTCTTTTTGTTCGGAGCACCGCTTACGAAGCTTTTTTTGACAGCAGAGGAGATGGATGCGGCAGTGCTTGGTGACATCCTTGCGTCGGCAAAAATGTATTTGCGGCAGGCTGCCTTATTCTTTCCGTTTTTGAACATGATATTTGTATACCGGAATGTATTACAGGGTATCGGACGAAGCTTTATGCCGTTAATGGGCGGTGTGTTTGAACTGATTACCCGTCTGGCAGCTTCTTTTTTGCTGCCGGGGATTCTCGGCTTTCGAGGCATCTGTCTTGCCGGACCGCTTGCCTGGATATCGGCTGCAGTGCCGCTCGGTATCGCGTATTATTATTTACAGAAGAGAAACTTTTACTTGCCTGACGGCGGGAAATAGGATATACTAAGTAGCAGTAAGAATGAGCTGAAATAATGCGAAAATGATGAAAACAGGGACGAAAGGATGGTAGAATTATGCCTGCAAAAAAGATCGAACCAACAAAGGACAAAAAGGGAACAAAGCCAAGCAAAAATGCCTGGTTGAAATATTCCGCAAAGGAAAAGAAGGATGTGTTTGCGTTTGCGGAAGGCTATCGTAAGTTTATTTCCGATTGCAAGACCGAGCGGGAGTGTGTAGAGGAGATACTTCGTCAGGCGAAGGAAGAAGGGTATGTGGATTTAAGGGATGCTATTGCGAAGAATATGACGCTGAAGGCCGGCGACAAGGTTTTTGTAAATCATATGGGAAAGGCCGTGGCACTGTTTCTAATCGGCGAACAGCCGATTGAGAACGGTATGAAGCTTCTCGGTGCGCATATTGATTCTCCGCGTCTTGATTTAAAGCAGGTACCGCTGTATGAGGATACCGAGATGGCAATGCTGGATACCCATTACTACGGCGGTATCAAGAAGTACCAGTGGGTGACTCTGCCGTTAGCACTTCATGGCGTTGTGGTAAAGAAGGACGGTACGGTAGTAAAGGTTTCCATTGGTGAAAAGGACTCTGACCCGGTTGTCGGCATCACGGATTTACTTGTTCATTTGTCCGCAAAGCAGATGGAAAAGACTGCATCCAAGGTAGTAGAGGGTGAGGATTTAAATATTCTGGTAGGAAGCATTCCGCTGGACGGCGAGGAGAAGGAAGCGGTAAAGAGCAATATCCTTGCGATGTTAAAGGATGCTTACGATATCGAAGAGGATGACTTTGTCTCTGCGGAAATCGAAGCGGTTCCGGCCGGCGTGGCACGTGATTTCGGTATCGACCGCAGTATGATTATGGGCTATGGCCATGATGACCGTGTATGTGCTTACCCTTCCGCAAAGGCTTTATTTGCATTAAAGAAGGTGGACCGTACGGCAGTCTGCATTCTGGTGGATAAAGAAGAAATCGGCAGTGTCGGTGCGACCGGTATGCATTCCAGATTCTTTGAGAATGCAGTGGCTGAGGTTATGAATCTGTGCGGGGATTACTCTGAGCTGAAGGTACGTCGTGCACTTTCCAATTCCCGGATGCTTTCTTCCGATGTGAGTGCGGCATATGACCCGAATTATCCGTCGGTCAGCGAAAAGAAGAATACGGCATACTTTGGCAAGGGACTTGTGTTCAATAAGTATACCGGTTCCCGCGGAAAGTCGGGCTCCAACGATGCCAATGCAGAATATATGGCAAGGCTTCGCGCTGCACTGGATGCGCATAAGGTAACCTTCCAGACCTCGGAGCTCGGAAGAGTAGATGAGGGCGGCGGCGGAACCATCGCTTATATTATGGCGAATTACGGAATGGAGGTTATCGACAGCGGTGTAGCGGTTCTCAACATGCATGCGCCGTGGGAGATTATCAGTAAGTCCGATTTATATGAAGCATATTGCGGGTATGTGGCGTTCTTAAAGGAACTGTAACCAGTAGAAGAGACAGGAGAATACGATGGAGTTTGAATATACGGCGGCACCGCGGATTGCGTCCTTTTCCAAGGTGAGCAGAGAACGGTTTGTTGCAGATTTTTCCGATGCGTTTCCGGCAGAAGCGGGACGCGCGGATGAGGTTTATGATAGGATTAAGCTTCCGGTCAGAGCCACCAAAGGCTCTGCCGGATATGATTTCTTTATGCCGGTGTCGGTGACACTGGCACCGGGGGAGACGGTGAAGATACCGACCGGTATCCGTGTCGAGATGGCAGAAAGCTTTGTTTTGATGCTGTTTCCGCGCAGCGGACTCGGATTTAAGTATCGTCTGCAGTTAAATAATACGGTCGGAGTGATAGACAGTGATTATTTTTATTCGGACAATGAGGGACATATTTTTGCGAAGGTAACAAATGATTCCAACGAAGAAAAGACAGTTACGTTAGAAGAAGGGACCGGCTTTATGCAGGGGGTTTTCCTTCCGTATGGTGTTACGATGGAGGATAAAGTCGGCAGTATTCGAAACGGCGGCTTTGGAAGTACAACAAAGAAGTAAGCCGGAGGAACAGAAGGATACACGGGGGGTACGGTGTGTCCCTGAATAAGCTACCTAAGATGAGGCGATAAGGAGGGTGTGACGTGAGGATAGGATTGTTTACGGATACTTACTATCCGGAGATAAACGGTGTGGCGGCATCGGTGTTTTTGCTGCAGCAGGAATTAAAGAAAAGGGGACATGAGGTATATGTGTTTACAACGACGGTACCGAATGCACCGGAGCAGGAGGAAGGCGTGTTTCGGGTGCCGAGTATGCGTTGTAAACATATCAGTGAGCGCAGACTCGGAATGTTCTACCAGCATAAGTTAGACCATATCATCCGAGATTTACATCTGGATATCATTCATACGCATACGGAATTTCCTCTTGGAATATTCGGCCGTATTTGTGCCAGGGAACGCAGGATACCGACAGTACATACGTATCATACCATTTATGAGGATTATACCCATTATATCATGCCGGTTCATGTTCTGGAAAAGGGCGTAAAGGTGTTTGCCAGAAAGTATTCAAAATTTTTCTGCAATCACGGCGGACATATTATTGCACCGACAGAGAAGGTAAAGCATCTGTTAGAGCAGTATCAGGTACGAACGGAGATATCAGTAGTTCCGACCGGAATTGATTTGTCCAAGTTCGAGCGCTCACGGTACGGAGAGGAGCTTATTGCCGGAAAACGGAAAGAAGTGGGGCTTTCCGGAAAAGAGAAGGTTATCCTGTATGTCGGGAGAGTGGCACAGGAAAAGAATATCGGGGAGCTGCTTTCGATGCTTCCGGCGTTCTTTGAAAGGCATGCGGATGCGAGATTTCTGGTAATCGGCGACGGACCGGCATTGGAAGGCTTGAAGAAGCAGGCGGCAGAGGAAGGTGTTGCGGAGTACGTAATGTTTGCCGGGGCGAAGCCGTGGGATGAAATCGGTGCCTATTATTCACTCGGTGATGTATTTGTCAGTGCATCCAACAGTGAGACGCAGGGGTTGACATACATAGAAGCTATGGCAGCGGGACTTCCGGTAGTTGCAAGGCAGGATGATTGTCTGGCGGGGGTCTTAAAGAACGGTGAGAACGGATTCGGCTTCCTGTCGAAGGATAGCTTTTTATCGGGGCTTGAGGAAGTCCTGTACGCAGAAAACAGCAGTACCTTTGGAGAGAACGCAAAGAAGTCGGTATTACCATACTCCAAAGAAGTATTTGCAGAGCATATTGAACAAATCTATTTGAAAAAAGTAAACGAGCCTTCGCACAGGTGATGAATATGTGCGATGATTTGGGGGTGGCCACTTTCTGCAAAACCCCCTTTTCATTCGACCCAAAAGGTGGTATACTGAATTAAATTGTATTCGAAAAGGGATGGTTTGTGTGACGATGCAGGCTACACCCGGAAGGAGGCACAGATGAAAAAGGTAGAGGATTATATCAGAACGATTCCCGATTTTCCGGAGCCCGGTATTATGTTCCGGGATGTTACTACGGTACTTCAGGATGCAGACGGATTTGCACTTGCAATTGATGAGATGAAGAAAAAAATTGCAGATATCGAGTTTGATGTAATTGTCGGTGCGGAATCCAGAGGGTTTATTTTCGGTGCTCCGCTTGCCTATGCGATGCATAAGGCCTTTGTACCGGTTCGCAAAAAGGGAAAGCTGCCGTGTGAGACAGTAGAAGCAACTTATGATTTGGAGTACGGTACGGCTACGATAGAGATGCACAAGGATTCTATCAAGCCGGGACAGAAGGTTGTAATCGTTGATGATTTGATTGCAACCGGCGGTACGATTGAGGCTGCGGTGAAGTTAATTGAGCAGCTGGGCGGTGAGGTTGTAAAGATTGTATTTTTACTGGAGCTTGCAGGACTGGACGGAAGAAAGAGGCTTGCAGGGTATGAGGTGGAATCCGTTGTAACGTATCCGGGGAAGTAAGAACATAGGATGTTTGTTTTATTTCATGGTGGGTTTTGCACATAAGGCTGTTTGCCGGAGTAGGGGGCAACATGGAAACAAAATTAACAGATATACCGGGAAATACACAAATAAAGCGTGCGGATGAGAAAGAACTCAGTACACCGGCCGATTTTACAAGTCCGGAGGTACTGTACCAAAAGCTGATTGAAACGGTACGGGCCTATCATCCGTCTACGGATTTATCGGTGATTGAGAAAGCGTATCATCTGGCGGACGAGGCGCATAAAGGGCAGCTTCGAAAGTCGGGAGAGCCTTATATTATTCACCCGATTTGTGTTGCCATTATTCTGGCAGAACTGGAGCTTGATAAAGAGACAATAATTGCGGGAATTCTTCATGATGTTGTTGAGGATACCGCATATACACTGGAAGAAATTACAGAGATGTTCGGCAGTGAAATTGCGCTTCTGGTAGATGGCGTAACAAAGCTGACCCAGTTGAATTATTCCATGGATAAGGTGGAACTGCAGGCAGAGAATCTTCGTAAGATGTTTCTTGCTATGGCAAAGGATATCCGTGTTATTTTAATTAAGCTTGCCGACCGTCTCCATAATCTGCGTACACTGCAGTATCAAAAGCCGGAAAAGCAGATTGAAAAGGCAAGAGAGACAATGGATATTTATGCCCCGCTGGCACAACGCCTCGGTATTTCCAAGATTAAGATAGAGCTGGATGATTTATCGCTTCGCTATCTGGAGCCTGAGGTCTGTAAGGAGCTGGAGGAGAAGATTGAGCTTCGGAAGGATGAACGGACGAAGTTTATTAACGGCATTATTGAGGAAGTGGGAGAGCATATCCGTAAGGTTGGAATCCAGGCGGAAATCAGCGGACGTGTCAAGCACTTTTTCAGTATTTATAAGAAGATGGTTAATCAGAATAAGACACTCGACCAGATTTATGATTTGTTTGCAGTGCGCATTATCGTAAATACTGTTAAGGACTGCTATGCGGCACTCGGTGTCATTCATGAGATGTATAAGCCGATTCCGGGACGGTTTAAGGATTATATTGCCATGCCGAAGGCGAATATGTATCAGTCGCTTCATACGACCTTAATCGGACCGAACGGTACGCCGTTTGAAATTCAGATACGTACCTTTGAAATGCACCGCACCGCCGAATACGGTATTGCGGCGCATTGGAAATATAAAGAGACGCAGAACGGTATCAAGAGCTCAGATACGGAGGAGGAGAAGCTGGCATGGCTTCGCCAGATTCTGGAATGGCAGCAGGATATGTCAGACAGTAAGGAATTCTTAAGCTCGATAAAGGATGACCTTGACCTGTTTTCCGACCGTATTTACTGTTTTACGCCGACCGGAGATGTGAAGAACCTTCCGGCAGGGTCCTGTCCGGTAGATTTTGCGTATGCAATTCACAGTGCCGTCGGAAATAAGATGGTAGGAGCCAGAGTAAACGGAAAACTGGTTCCGATTGAATACCAGCTGCAAAACGGTGACCGTATTGAAATCATTACGTCACAGAACACAAAGGGGCCGAGCCGTGACTGGCTTTCCATTGTGAAGAGTACGCAGGCAAAAAATAAAATCAATCAATGGTTTAAGACGGAATTAAAGGACGATAATATTGTACACGGTAAGGAACTGCTGGCTGCCTATTGTAAGGCCAAGGGAATTCTGTTTTCGGATTTGTCCAAGCCGGAATTTTTAGATGTCTGCATGAGGAAATACGGCTTCCGTGATTGGGATTCGGTGCTCGCCGCAATCGGTCACGGTGCATTAAAGGAAGGACAAATCATAAATCGTCTGCAGGAGGAGTACAATAAAAAAGTAAAACGGGAAGTAACCGATGAAAAGCTGCTGGAGAATATCGGCAACACCAAGGAGGCAAAGCCGGTATCCGCAAAGACAAAGGCCGGAATTATTGTTCAGGGGCTGGATGATGTGGCGGTACATTTGTCAAAGTGCTGTTCTCCGGTACCGGGAGATGAGATTATCGGGTTTGTTACAAGAGGCAGAGGCGTTTCTGTTCACCGGACGGATTGTATCAATATCATTAATGCTTCAGAGGAAGACAGACATCGTATGATATCTGCGGAATGGAGTATGCCGGAGGAGACAAAGACGTCCGAAAGCTATTATGCCGAGCTGATTATTTATGCAAATAACCGCAGCGGTGTTTTGCTTGATATTTCCAGAATTTATACGGAGAATAAAATTGATATTGTTTCCCTCAACTCCCGCACCAGCAAGCAGGGAACCGCAACCATTACCGTAGGGTTCCAGATAAAAGGAAAGGATCAGCTGCAGTATCTGATTGCGAAGCTCAGTGCGGTGGAAAGTGTTCTTGATGTCACACGTTCCACAGGCTGATGAAAGGAAAAGGTATGATAAAAATAAACAGTATCCGGGTCAGCGTGTTTTCAACAAACTGCTATTTGGTTCAAAATACGGAGAGCAGGGAAGGCTTTTTGATTGATCCGGGGGACTATGAAGAAAA
>JAQXOR010000104.1 GCA_029099805.1 Lachnospiraceae bacterium | reverse complement strand
AGACGGCAACCGTTTGAAGTACCGGACTCTGCATTTGATTTAGAGTTAGATACGGTGGTTATGTCATTAGGGACAAGTCCGAATCCATTGATTGTCTCTACTACAAAAGGACTGGATGCAAATCGAAGGGGGTGTATTATAGCAACCGAATCAGATGGTAGCACGAGCAAGGAGGCTGTGTTTGCAGGGGGAGATGCTGTGACAGGTGCGGCAACAGTAATATTAGCGATGGGTGCCGGAAAAACGGCAGCCAGAGGAATCGACGAGTATCTTTCCCAGAGAGAATAAAGGAGGAAAAAAGGGCATTTATGCATGAATACGTTCAGATTGGACTTGGAATAGCTTTGATATTGATAGGAGTTTTACTTGTATTCACTATTGTGCAGAATCTTAAGATTCGGCATGATATGAAGAAGGGCGAGAATGAGTTGTTAGATAATTATCAAAGTCTTAGGATGGCGTACAATGAGATTTCGCAGGAAAAGGATGAGCTTGCGGAGCATTGTGAGGAGCTTACTAAGAGTAAAGAACGTATGAAAAAGACGGCATATACGGATTATTTAACATGTCTGCCGAATCGGCTTGGATATTCGGAATATATTGATGCAGAGCTTCATTCACTGGAAAACGGAGAAACGCTTGCAATTTTGGATGTAGATATTGATAATTTTAAGATAATTAATGAGTCTTACGGTCATTCTTATGGTGATGATACGTTGCGTGAAGTCGGGAGACGTCTTACCAGATTATGTCTCGAACGCGGAGCATATATAGCAAGAATCGGCGGAGACGAGTTTTGCATTGTCCTAAAGGATTTTTCCTGCAGGGAGGAGCTGGAAGCGCATGTACAGCAGATTGTCAGTTACATAAAGGAGCCGTATCACATTGGAGAGAGAGAGTTTCTGCTTTCAGTAAGTGTTGGAATTGTAATTGCACCGATTGATGGTATGAATTCACAGGTGTTGACCAGAAATATGGATGCCGCTAAGTTTTTTGCAAAAACAAACGGAAGAGACACCTATGTGTTTTACGATGAATCCCTGAGCAAAACACTTATGGATAAACTGGAATTACAGAGCGAAATCCGGAATGCGATAGAGGATAAGGCATTTGAGGTATATTTTCAGCCGCAGATTGAATTGGCAACGGAAAAGATTATCGGATTTGAGGCTTTGGTACGATGGAATCATCCGGAGAAGGGGGTGATTCTGCCGTCCGAATTTATTCCGGTTGCAGAGGAAAGCGGGCTCATTGTTCCTCTTGGGGAGTATGTATTACGAGAGTCCTGTAAGAGGTTAAAAAAATGGCAGGATGAGGGGTTCGTGAAGCAGGTTTTGGCTGTGAATTTGTCTGCCAGACAGTTTAAGGACAGAGATTTTATGCAAAAAGTAGTTAATATAATCCAAGAAACGGAAATTGAGCCGAGTCAGCTGGAGTTTGAGATTACAGAGTCAATGGCGTTGGATGATTTAGATTATGCAATAGAAACTTTGCGTAAGTTGAAAGAATTGGGAGTTTCATTTGCTTTGGATGATTTTGGTACGGGTTATTCGTCTCTGAACTACCTAAAACGGCTTCCGGTAAATCAGCTCAAGATTGATAAGAGCTTTATGGATAAGGTACTCGAAGATCATTCCGACCAGAAGATTGTTGAAACTATTATTGCATTGGCACAGGCACTTAATCTTGTGGTAATTGCGGAAGGAGTAGAGTGCGTGGAACAGGCAGATTTCTTAAAAGCTGTCAGCTGTGATAAGGCACAGGGGTATTTGTACAGTAAGCCGGTACGTGAGACAGAACTGAGAACTTTTTTGCAGTCGTAACGAGACATAATTTAAGGGAAACGTGGCAGAATGCCTTGAAAACAAAGGATTTTGCCACGTTTTTTTCTTTCTTTGGTTTCGTCAAATTGCATAAAGAACGAAACGCAAGTTTGTGGATTATTCCATCTTGCTTCAAAGCGTTCCTTTTGTTAAAATCAAGATATAGATATCTTTTACAAATTCGAATTTCTAATATCTTTACTCTGTATCAGAGTCATATTCCATGGAAACAGTATGTAGTAATCAAGTCCGTATAGGATACCGGCAGATGATAGTGATTAAGGGAGAGGAGTAAGCAAAATTGCAGGAAAAAGATGAAAAAGGAAAGAAAAGCCGTACAGACTTTGGCGCGGCACTTTGCAGGCAGGTGCTTGAAAGATTGGGCGATGGATATCAGGCAGAATTGTCACAGGTGGAAAAAAACAATGGAGTAAGGAAAGAGGTGATGTATATACGGAAGGAAAACAGCGAGTGTGTTCCGTGTTT
>JAQXOR010000103.1 GCA_029099805.1 Lachnospiraceae bacterium | reverse complement strand
CACATTCAGCGGCTTCTCCCCGGCAGAATACATCCCGATGGCCAGCGAAATCGGGTCCGCGCCCATCGTCATCCCACCGATGGCCGTCGCCCCCGGATGCTGCTTCAAAATCACGTCCCGCACCAATTCCCAGCCCACTTGACCGATGAGATTTGCCCCGCGCGCATCCAAGGCCGTCACGCGAGAATCGCAATACAAATCGCTCTCCTTACCCGATGCAAGAATAAAATGCCCCGTCTTGATCGACTTTTTCAACAAAATCCCGAGAAGTTCCTGTTTGGCTTCGCTCATAACTCCCCCCATTCTACCCCAATCCCCGCCCCTTGTAAAGCCGAAAGTGAGATGGGTTTTGAAGTTCTCGTGTCTCATAGTGAGTAATTGTGACTCTGTGCTTGACAGGAGATTTTCAGTCAGGTAAACTGGGCCCGTGAACAGAGATTGTAAAACAGAATTGTATTGTGCGGGAGATTTGAATGGGATCAGTCGAATAGATTTTTTTGCAATTATTTGGCTTTTGCTTCCCCTGACCTTATTTTTGCTCGGATGGGTGATTAATGAGATTTCTATTCCTATTCTCATTCTCCTCTTCTATTCTCTTTGGGAGATTTATCGGACAAGTCGGAGAGATTCTATCACCTTTTATTTAGGTCGCGATTTTCTTTGTGCTGTGCTCCTGTTCGGGATGATATTGTTTTTTGCAGGTTTGACCGGTAATTGGGAGCAACACAGTGATTATGGCGTTCGAAATGATATTTTTTATGATCTCGTAAGTAAGGATTGGCCTACACCATTGGCTGACGGTAAGTATTTCATCTACTATTTTCAGTCGTGGCTACCGGCCGCTTTATTCGGAAAGATGTACGGTTGGTCTGCGGCAAATTACGCTTTCTACCTTTGGAATTTAGTTGGCTGTGCTTTTCTGATTCATTATGTGTTCAAGGCAGTGCAGAGTGAGCGTTTTACCTACATCGTCTTATTTGTAGGGTTCGGAGGAGTGGAATATGGACCTGATATTTTGTATGCTCATTATGTTGATGGTGTTTCCTGGTCCGATGCGAGAATCCTCAGCTATATGCTGATGGATCCTTTTTTAATGTTTTCTCCTGTTATTTCGTGCCGGTCTATCGTTCATTGTTTCCTCCCGCTTGCTCTGGTTTGTGGAATGTCCCTTCAGTCTCGTCTTGTAAAGCAGATTCCGTTATTCTTGTTGGCAGCAGCTTTTGCCTATTCTCCAATGGGGGGAGTATTCTATGCCCTCGTACTCATGTTCCTTTGGATGAAGAGTAACGGAGGGGTAAAGACATTTCCGTCTTTTACTCCCTTTGCAGAAGCGCTTGTACGGCTTCTCAGGTATAAGATCAATATTGCAATGCTCGGAGTACTTATCCTGATGCTTTTTTATTATGGTTCGGGTCATGAAGCTTCCGGATATGAGTGGGGAAGGTTATGGAATGCGTCCTACATAGTGAAATTGAGTTTCTTCTTGTTCTTTAATTTTATTGTATGTTCAGTAATAGTTTGGAGGGAAACTAGGGATTGCTTTGTTTGGTATTTGTTCGGTGTGCATGTGCTCTGCATGGTTAGTAGTATGATTATGCATCATGATATGGCAATGAAAGGATCAGCAGTTATTAATTTTTATATGTATATTCTGTTTTGTCGCGCCTTTCGCAAAGCTTCCGGAACGAGATGGTACTATTACGCATATATGTTCCTTTCCTGTGGATATTTGTCCGTATTCACAGGCGGATTGACTGCCGTAATCATTAGTGGTACAATGTATGTGCTGATGGGACTTCGTTGGAGAACGGCTGTGTCCTTGTTTATTTTAATGATAACCGGTTGTGTCCTGAGCATGTATGCTCTTCCTCGTAAGCGAACGGAGGTGATGGAAAAGTTAAGGGGTGAGAGGGTCTGTTATAATGCCAACATTGGAATTTATCAGGAGGACGGAGGAAGTGGTAAGTGGTGGTGGTACAAGACATTTCCCCAAGCACAGAGGATGCCTTTTGTCTTCAAACGTCCCGACTGAAAAGTTTTTGGTACATGATTTTTCCTGACTGATTGCGGGGAATGGAGTCCACAATCCGGATTTCATACTGATTTTTCATCAGATGCCAAGAGTCTTTCAAGAATTGAGAAGCGGTTTTTTTATGCTCCGGGTTG
>JAQXOR010000102.1 GCA_029099805.1 Lachnospiraceae bacterium | reverse complement strand
CACCGGTTACTACCGTAATTGGGTCGATTCTGCGGTCATTGATTACCATAGCGCCGTCCTTCTTTAAGAAATGGGCATAACGAAGCGCCTCCAGACGCTCAAATGCAATGAGTACATCAGCCTGACCCTCTTCCACAATCGGCTCCGCAACCTTCTCGCCGTAGCGGACAAAAGTAACAACGCTTCCGCCGCGTTGCGCCATGCCGTGCACCTCGGAAAGCTTTACATCATAGCCCGCAGCAACGGTAATATTACCTAAAATACGGCTGGTAAGCAGGGTACCCTGACCGCCCACACCGACAATCATAATATTTCTAGTGGTCACCATAGTCTCCTCCTTATCTTGCCTGTTTTTGAATTGCATCAAACTTACAAAGCTGCATGCAAAGTCCGCAGCCGTTACACATTGTTGCATCAATCGTAATCGTGCCGTCTTCCTTTTTGGTCAGAGCCGGACATCCCGGTCTTAAACACATGCCGCACTTTTTACACTTATCGCTGTCCGGCACACAGACATCCGGGAATACATTGCCCTTTAACAGTACGCACGGAGACTTCGTGATAATAACGGAAACATCCTCTCTTGCGGTCTCTTCCTTAATGACACGCTCAAGCTCTGCCGTATCGAAGGCATTTACTTCCACCACATGCTCCACACCGATTGCCTTACAGAGCTGCATAAGATTTACCGCCTTAGTCGTCTCACCCAGCAGCGTCTTACCCGTTGCCGCATGGTCCTGATGACCGGTCATACCGGTGGTGGAGTTATCTAAAATCATAACCGTACCGGTACTCTTGTTGTAAACCATATTGATTAAGGAATTCACACCCGTATGCATAAAGGTGGAATCACCGATAACCGCTACCCAGTTCTTTATGTAATCCTTTCCCTTTGCCTTCTCCATACCGTGAAGCGTGGAAATACTTGCACCCATGCAGACCGTAGTATCCACTACATTCAGCGGTGCTACCGCACCTAAGGTATAGCAGCCGATATCGCCCGCCGCATGAATCTTTAGCTTATTTAATACAGAGTATACGCTTCTGTGCGGGCAGCCCGGACACAAAATCGGCGGTCTTGCCGGAACCTGTGCGGCAACTTTTAACTCTGCTGCCTCACCAAGCACAGCCTTACGAAGCATATTTGCGCTGTACTCGCCCTGTACGGTAAAGATTTCCTTTCCGATACAGGAAATGCCCCAGGCTTTTACCTGCTCCTCAATGACCGGCTCAAGCTCTTCAAAAATATAGAGCTTATCTACCTTAGAAGCAAACTCCTCAATGAGCTTACGAGGAAGCGGATGCACCATACCGAGCTTTAACACGGAGGCATCCGGACAGGCTTCCTTTACATACTGATACGGAATACCGCTTGTAATAAAGCCAATGGAAGTATCATTATATTCAGCCTTATTAATAGCAAAGGAAGCACCGTCCTCCGCCATCTTCTTTAAACGCTGTTCTACATAAACATGACGATGCTTTGCATTGCCCGGCATCATAACGAACTTCGCTACATTTCTCTCATACGGCTTGTCCGGAACCTCTTTCCTGTCACAAAGCTCTACCAGACCCTGGGAATGTGCAAGACGGGTCGTTGTACGAACAATGACCGGAGTATCATACTGCTCACTCAGTTCAAACGCGAGCTTTACAAACTCCTTTGCCTCTTCACTGTCGGACGGTTCAAGCACCGGCACCTGTGCGGCTCTTGCCACCATACGGGTGTCCTGCTCATTCTGCGAGCTGTAAAGACCCGGATCATCTGCCGCTACCAGTACCAGACCGCCGTTTACACCGCCGTAGGAAATGGTATACAGAGGGTCGCTTGCCACATTTACACCGACATGCTTCATGGAACACATCGCACGGACACCGGCAATCGAAGCACCGATTGCCACCTCGGTAGCCACCTTTTCATTCGGTGACCACTCGGAATAAATCTCCTTATACTGTACTAAATTTTCACTAATCTCCGTACTCGGAGTCCCCGGATACGCCGCCGATACCTTTACGCCTGCTTCATAAGCACCGCGCGCAATCGCTTCGTTACCGAGCATAATCTTTTTTGCCATAATAATAAATCCTTTCTTTTATTTTGACCATTACAAACATTGGTCTTTTCAAAGCACTCTGATATTCATTCTACCACATTCTTCCGTAATAAGAAAGACCTTTCTTTTTTCTTTTCACAATCATACTGCCTCTTTATTCAAAACAGTCTTCATCCGTCTACTGAATGATTCGGAACATTTCGTCTTAAGTTCTCATTGACTTTTTCACTCATTTCCCGTATACTTTATTAGTGGAAAGCGAAAAAGTATTTCCTTCGTTTTCCACTAATAAATTGATAAGAATCTGAGGAAAAAGACATGCCGATTACAAACATTTTGGAGAAAAACTGTGACCTGTACGGTGACGAAATCTGTCTGGTGGAAATCAATCCGCAGCTCCCTGAAACCCGCCGCATTACATGGAAGGAATATGAGCTTATGGAGCCGACGAAAAGCAGCTACTATCGTCGGGAAATCACATGGAATGTATTTAATGAGAAAGCGAACCGTTTCGCACACCTTTTACTGTCCCGCGGCGTAAAAAAAGGGGACAAGGTTGCGATTCTTCTTATGAACTGTCTGGAAGGGCGGCCGATTTATTTCGGCATTTTAAAAACCGGTGCCCTTGCCGTACCGCTTAACTTCCGCTATTCCTCCGATGAAATTGAATACTGTGTAAATCTTGCCGATGTAGATATTTTGGTATTCGGACCGGAATTTATCGGACGTGTGGAAGAAATCGCCGATACCTTAAGTAAGAACCGCTTATTGATTTATGTCGGGGATAACTGTCCGACCTTTGCAGAGGATTATACCACACTTACCGCTGACTGCTCCAGTCAGACGCCGAATATCCCTCTTACGGATGAGGATGATGCCGCCATTTACTTTTCTTCCGGAACAACCGGCTTTCCGAAGGCGATTTTACATAAGCACAGAAGTCTGATGCACTCCTGTCTCGTAGAGCAGAATCATCACGAAACCACGCATGATGACGTATTCTTATGTATTCCTCCGCTCTACCATACCGGTGCCAAAATGCACTGGTTCGGAAGCTTTCTGGTAGGCGGAAAAGCCGTTCTTCTAAAGGGAACCAAGCCGGAGTTTATCCTAGACGCCGCTTCAAAGGAGCACTGCACGATTGTCTGGCTTCTGGTGCCGTGGGCGCAGGATATTCTGGATGCCATTGACCGTGGAGATGTAAAGCTCTCGGACTATGAACTCTCCCAGTGGCGTCTGATGCATATCGGGGCACAACCGGTACCGCCGAGTCTGATTTCCCGTTGGAAACAGCACTTTCCAAATCATAAATACGATACCAACTACGGTCTTTCCGAATCCATCGGACCGGGCTGCGTACACCTCGGCATGGACAACATCCACAAGGTAGGTGCCATCGGCATTCCGGGCTATGGCTGGGAAACAAAGATTGTAGACGAAAAGCGCAACATTGTCCCGCAGGGCGAGGTCGGTGAGCTTGCCGTAAAGGGTCCGGGTGTCATGACCTGTTACTATAAGGATGAAAAAGCAACCGCTGAAGTACTTGCCGACGGCTGGCTGTTCACCGGCGATATGGCAATGCAGGACGAGGACGGCTTTATTTTCCTCGTTGATCGTAAGAAGGATGTCATTATCAGCGGCGGTGAAAACATTTACCCGGTACAGATTGAGGATTTCTTACGCAAGCACGATGCCATCAAGGATGTCGCAGTTATCGGTCTTCCGGACAAGCGTCTCGGTGAAATCACCGGTGCGATTATTGAAGTGAAGTCCGGCTGTACACTTACCGAGGATGAGGTCAACACCTTCTGTCATGCCCTTCCGCGTTATAAGCGTCCGCATACGATTATCTTTGCGGATGTCCCGCGTAACCCTACCGGCAAAATCGAGAAGCCGAAGCTCCGTGAGCTGTACGGCGGCAAGGGGCTCGTAGCTGCACAAAACCAGGGCTGACCCTTGGAAGTGCCGCACTACGCGGCGCACCCCTGTTACTGACTATCACTACAAAAAAGGAGTATCTGAAAATGGTAAAAGACGGAAAACTTTGGATTGCAAAAAATGACAACTTACAGTTTTTATACCCAAAGATGGCAAACCGCCACGGACTGATTGCCGGTGCTACCGGTACCGGTAAGACCATTACCTTAAAGGTGATGGCAGAAGCCTTTTCTTCTCTCGGTGTACCGGTGTTTCTTGCCGACATCAAGGGAGACCTTTCCGGTATGTGTGCTCCGGGCAATGAAAGTGAGGATATGTCCAAACGTATTGCAAAGTTCGGTATTGACGACTGGAGCTATACTTCCTTCCCTACCCGTTTCTTTGATATCTTCGGGAAGAATGGCCATCCGGTCCGTACTACCGTTTCCGAGATGGGGCCTATTCTTCTCTCTCGTCTTCTTGGGCTTACCGCGGTACAGGAGGGTGTGTTAAATATTGTATTCCGTGTAGCGGATGACAACGGTCTTCTGCTGATTGACTTAAAGGATTTAAAGGCAATGTTAAACTATGTTGCCGAGCATCGCGAAGAATATACATTAACCTACGGTAATGTTTCTCCGCAAAGTGTCGGTGCCATTCAGCGCTCTCTTCTCGTTCTGGAAAGTCAGGGCGGTAATGTGTTCTTTGGCGAACCGGCTCTTGACATTATGGACTGGATTACCACGGATGAAAACGGCAAGGGCATGATTAATATCTTAGACAGCACGGAGCTTGTCCAGTCTCCGATTTTATACGCTACCTTCTTACTCTGGCTTTTGACGGAGCTGTTTGAAAAGCTCCCTGAGGTCGGGGATGCAGACAAGCCGAAGCTCGTGTTCTTCTTTGATGAAGCACACCTTCTCTTCCGTGATATGCCGAAGGCTCTGAACCAGAAAATCGAACAGGTTGTAAAACTGATTCGCTCCAAGGGGGTTGGTGTCTATTTCATTTCTCAGAGTCCAAGTGACATTCCGGATGAGGTTCTTGCCCAGCTCGGCAACCGTATCCAGCATGCCCTCCGTGCGTATACTCCGGCAGAGCAAAAGGCAGTCCGCGTTGCAGCCCAGACCTTCCGTCAGAATCCGGCGTTCGATACCTCCGCTGCCATTATGGAGCTCGGTGTCGGAGAAGCTCTGGTCTCCTTCCTGGATGAAAAGGGAATTCCTTCTATGGTGGAACGTACCTTTATCTTACCGCCGCAGAGCCTGATGGGTCCGGTTGATGCCTTTACCCGCAACTCTGTCATCACCAGAAGCCCGTTAGATGAAAAGTATGGTTTTTCCGTAGATAATGTTTCCGCTTATGAAGTACTGACCGAACAGGCTACAAAGCAGGAAGAGGAAGAACAACGGGCAAAACAGGAGGCAGAGGAAGCAAAACAGCGCGCAAGGGAAGAGGCGGAGGCTGCAAAGCAGCAGGAAAAGGAAGAAGCTGCCGCTCTCCGGCTGAAAGAGAAGGAAGAAGCTGCTGCTCTTAGACAAAAGGAAAGGGAAGAAGCTGCCGCACTCCGCCAGAAAGAAAGAGAAGAAGCTGCTGCCCTTCGCCAGAAGGAAAAGGAAGAGGCCGCTGCCTTAAAGAAAAAAGAAAAAGAAGAAGCGGAGAAGAAAAAGCGCACCGAGAAAATCGTAAACAAAACCGTCGGCCGCATGGCATCCAGTGCGTTCGGCTCCATCGGACGCCAGATTGGAAATTCCATCGTTCGAGGATTATTCGGAAATTCGAAGTAACAATCCGATTCTCAATCATCTAAACATCAAAACCTCTCGCACCGGGTTCGGTGTGGGAGGTTTTCTTTCTTCATCTTTCACAAAACACTCAAGGCCCTTGACAGATTACGCGCATAATGCGTGTAATTCAGGCATATAGGGAGGTAGTGTAAATTATTCTCTACTCCATGCCATCGAAATGGGGATTGATGCTTACGCCGAAAAATACGGAGAAAAGGCTGTACGCAAAAACATCACTATCCCGGCATGGCTCAATACCTACGGAGAAAAGAACCATATTAATTTCTCAAAGGTTCTTCAGGAAGCCTTACTGAAAAAGGCACAATTATAATACGCTTAAGGAACATGCCTGAAACAAGGCAATTATTTCTTCAAAAAAGGTCTGTCAAAACAACTTTCAAGAAACCTGCGCAAATACACAGAACTATTTTACTTTACATCTCTTTTATGATATACTAATAGAAAATATTGTTACGAAACAATTCTGTAGGAAGGAAGGTTCCCTTTATGACAAAGAGAAAAAAAACCGTTCTTCGGCCGATATTATATGTAATTTTCTTTTCTATTCTTGCGCTACAGATGATTGCGTGCGGTCCGTCTTTGAAGGAGCCGGTTTCCCCGACAGAAAATGAACCGATTGCGGTTATGAGTCCGTCAGTTACGGATGCACCGGATATTTCCGGCGAGGAAACTCCGATGATTACGGAGACACCTACGATTACAGAGTCACCGCAGGCGACCGAGACTCCAAGGAACACTGAAGTCCCAAAGGTCACTGAAGTTTCAAAGGCTACCGAAGTTCCTCAGGTAACCGACGTTCCGGAAGCAACGGAGAAGCCTATAGTCACCGAGTCTCCAAAGACTACCGAGGCTCCACAGGTGACTGAGACCCCAAAGCCTACGGAAGCTCCGAAAGCTACCGATATTCCTCAAATAACCGAGACTCCGCAACCGACCGCAACTCCTGTGCCTACTGCACATCCGGTACCGACCGAGGCGCCGAAGGAAGAAGAAGTTCCGGCTTTACCGGCACCTGTGTTTTCCAAGGACGGCGGCTTCTACAACGCAGCTTTCAGCTTGTCTTTATCTTCCGATGCAGGCACAAAAATATACTACACCACGGACGGAAGTGACCCAAGGACATCCTCTACTGCTTCCCTCTATTCCAAAGCAATCTATATTTACGACAATACAAGTACCCCGAATGTCTATAGTGCGATAACGGACATTACGCTTTCCGGTTACTGGCCTCCGCAGTATAACGTGGACAAAGGAATCATTATCCGGGCTGTAGCAAAGACACCGGAAGGTGAATACAGCGAAGTGGTCTCCAACAGCTACTTTGTCGGCAAAACCGCTTCGTATTACAGCGACCTGAAAGTTATCTCCATGGTGACCGACAGCGACTACCTGTTTGACCCGGACACCGGCGCCTATATGATCGGTTCCGAGTATTACAAATGGAAAAACAGCAGCGATTACGTTTCCTATGACCCGAGTGATGTACAAAATCCAACCAATTACAACTCTGACGGTAAGGAAAGTGAATTTCCGGTTACCATTCAGGTTTTTGAAAAGGGAGATTCTGTCTATACCGCCGATGTAGGTGCCCGTATCTCCGGCAACTGGTCTCGTGCCGCCGCACAAAAAAGCATACGCTTTTATGCCGGAAAAGAATACGGAACCAAGAAAATGAAATATGACTTCTTTGACGGTCTGACCGATGTGAACGGAGACATAATCAAGAAGTTTGATAAAGTTACTCTGCGAAACGGCGGAAACGACCACCTTGCTCTTCACTTCAGGGATGCCCTGATTCAGGATTTGGCTGCAGGTCTGGCTTTGGATTACATGGCTTCCGAACCGTATATTCTTTTCATCAACGGCGAATTCTGGGGCTTCTATCTCCTACGCGAGAAACCGGAGGACTACTATATCCAGTCTCACTACGGCATTGATGAAAAAGAAGTTGCCGCAATCAAAAACGGCGGTCTTGATTCCGGTACCGAAGAGGATTTGGGCGATTACTGGAATTTCTGTAATTGGGCCGCCACTGCGGATATGACGCAGGACAAGAATTACGAAGAATTCTGCGCCCGTATGGATCTACAAAGTTTTATGGACTATATCGCGGTAGAGACCTACGTCAACAATAACGACTGGGCAAACAGTTATATGAACAACTGGATGGTATGGCGTTCCAAAACAATCAATCCGGATATTCCAAAGGCAGACGGAAAATGGCGTTTCATTCTCTATGATTTAGACATGTCAACAGGAATTTACGGCAGTACCGAAACCTCCTACCACTATGATTCACTCAATAAAATTTATTCGAACAGCAGTGATTATAACCTGCCTGCCATTCTTCGCAATTTAAGCAAAAACAAGGAGTTCCTTCAGGCTTTCCGTGCAAACTATGAACGCATTATCAACACCTGTTTTGCACCGAACAAAGTGAATGCAAAGCTGGATGCTTATGCGAAAGCTTACGGAGACGCCACCAAAGCTACCTTCTTCCGCTTCGGCATGGATTGGGCGGCTAATAATTACGAGGGCGAATTATCCAATATACGAACCTTTTTTGAACGTCGTCCGGAATATGCAAAGCATTATTTAGATGATTTCTGCGGAAAAAAGTCTGAAAGTTCTTCCGGAGGTACTACCGTCTCTCAAGAAAATCTGGCACCAAATACTGCGAAATGGACTTACTACGGGAATGCTGTCTTTTCTGCCGACCCGTCCAATAACGCCTTCCATGTAACAGTTCCGCAGACTACACAAAATTCCTGGGACATCCAATCACAGGCACCCGGTCTCAAATTGGAAAAAGGATGTGAGTACCGAATTTCCTTTGATGCTTCCTTTATCGGTAGCGGAAAGTTCGACATCAACATTAACCGTTTTGACGGTTCCGGCTATCCGAATTGTTTCTGGACCGGTGCAACGCTATCCCAAGAAATGAAAAACTACGAGTTCTTTTTTACCATGGACAACGACACCTGCACCGACTGGAACCTCTGCTTTAATTTCGGTTCGGGACAAGGTGATTTCGTAATCAAAAACGTAACTCTGAACAAAATGAAATAAAACATCTTTTCCGATTACTTAAGAAAGAGGGTTCGCTTTATGACAATTCAAAAAACAAGCGGTCTTCGACCGCTCTTATATGCAATTACATTTTTCTTTCTGGTGCTGCATTTGGGTGCCTGCAACTCCTCTCCGGACGAATCCGGCAATCCGTTAGAAAAGGACCCGACAAAAATTACCGATATGGCAGATAAAAGCGCCTCTTCCGTTTCTGAGAATTCTTTTGCACAGGATGCTGAGAAAGCCACTCTCTCCGACCTCCCTGCCGCACCGCAGTTTTCAGCTGAAGGCGGGTTTTATGATGAACTCTTTCCATTGACCCTTTCCTCCGAACCGGAGAACAAAATCTATTACACGACGGACGGCAGTGATCCGAGAACCTCCGAAACATCCATCGAATATACCAAAGGTATTATGATTTACGACAATACCGAACAACCGAATGTATACAGTGCCATTACCGATATTACGCTCAGTGGTTATCAACCGCCGCAGTTCGAGGTGGACAAGGGTATCATCATTCGTGCCGTTTGCAAATCTCCGGAGGGTAAATACGGCGCAGTCGCTACCAACAGCTACTTTATAGGGAAAACAGCTTCCTATTACAGTGACCTGAAAGTTATTTCCATGGTGACCGACAGCGATTATCTCTTTGACCGGGATACCGGTGCCTATATGATTGGTTCTAAGTATTATGAGTGGCTTAACAGTGACGTCTATGTGCCGTACGACGCAGGCGATGTATTGAATGTGACAAACTACAACACCGGTGGCAGAGAAAGCGAGTTTCCGGTTTCCATTCAAGTATTCGATGACGGAAAGGCTGTCTACTCCACGGATGTCGGTGCACGAATTGCCGGAAACTGGTCCCGGGCCCATGCACAGAAGAGCTTCCGACTCTATGCCAGAAAAGAATACAGCAAAGGAAAGATGAACTTTGCTTTCTTTGAAAATCTTACGGATGCTAACGGCGAACCGATCGAAACATTTGATAAGGTAACTCTCCGAAACGGCGGAAACGATTACCAGGAGCTTCATTTTCGCGATGCCCTGATTCATGAGCTTACAGAGAATTTAGCATTTGATACCATGGCTTCCGAGCCTTGCATCTTATTTTTGAACGGCGAGTTCTGGGGCTTTTATATGATTCGTGAGAAAACCGACGGTGACTATATCGAATCTCACTATGGCATTGCCAAAGAAGATGTTGCGGTAATCAAGAACAGTAACATTGAGGAAGGTACGGAAGAGGATTTGGAAGAGTTCCGGGAGTTTTGCATTTGGGCAGCTTCCGCTGATATGACGTTAGACGAGAACTATAAAAAATTCTGTGATGGCATGGATGTTCAAAGCTTAATGGACTATGTGACCGTAGAGACCTACATCAACAACAACGACTGGGCAAACGGCTGCAGTAATAACTGGGAAGTATGGCACTCCAAGACCGTGAATCCGGATCTTCCGAAAGCAGACGGCAAATGGCGTTTTATTCTTTACGATACAGAATTTTCCACCGGACTTTACGGTAGCGAAGGTACCCAATTTAACTACGATTTGCTGAATCGAATGTCCGCAGGCGAGGAAGACTTTAATCTCCCGAACATTTTGCGAAATCTGCGCAATAACAAGGAATTCTGTCAGGCATTCTATGATAATTACCTGCATATCATGGAAACCTGCTTTGATCCGGATGCCGTACATGCAAAGGTGGATACCTACGTAGCAGCATATAGCGAAATAACAAAGAATACCTTTTTCCGTTTCGGTCTTGACTGGGCAGCCTGGAACTATGAAGGAGAAGTAGAACAATTCAAAAACTACTTTAGTCGTCGCCCGAAATACGCAAAACGGTATTTAAATACATTCTGCGGGGTTGAAGCGGATAGTACGGACACATATTCCGAAAACCAAGTACAGGAAACCACAACATGGAGTTACTACGGAGACGCCATCTTTTATGCAGATTCGGAAGATAATTCGTTCCATGTATCCGTTCCGCGTACATACACAAATGTTTGGGATATCCAATCGCAGGCAGGAGAGCTCACTTTAGAGCAAGGTTGAATCTTACACGGAATATGACTGGCAATTATGCCTTAACTTCGGTAACTGCATGGGAGATTTCGTCTTCAGAAATGTATCTTTAACCCAGATTAAATAATCAACAATTTCTTTTATATAAGCTTTACCGTTACTTCTCATAAATCCATGCCTTCGCGCTGAAATCTCCGGAAAGTTCACCATAGGTCGCTGTCACGGTTGCTCCGTCTAAGAAATCCTCCGAAACCGCCTTAGAATTCTCAAAGCGGTGCGCGATTGCAAGATACTGATTTCCAAGTTGTCGAATTACAAGCTGCTCTCCGGTCGGCTTTAAATAACTTTCAGTATCACAGTCAACCAGAACCGTCTTTCCGTCCTTTATAATATCGGCCGCCCTGCGGTAAAATTCCATACCTTCCTCAATACAAGCCCACTGCTCGTCAGACAACTCGTAGATATCCCCGCTGATGCACATACGTCCGAGAAGCGTGTTGATTAAGGAATACTGCAGTCTCGTAATACTGTCCTCTTTCCGGAGTACCGCCCATATCTGGCTCTGCTCCGGGCGGATTACCCGGTGTAAATTTGCCGCAATGACAGGAATAGACGTCGTCTCATGAGCATCGGAAAAGCTTGCCTGCGAAGCAAGCGCCATCATGGACGGTTCTAAGCGATGTCCGCCGCTGGAACAGTTCTCAATCACAATGTCCGGAAGCTCCTCCTTGATTTTGCGGAAAAATGCCTGGGATGCCAGTACATACTTGCGAAGTCCTTCCCCAAGTCCGTCCGCATCATCGCAGCCGACACCGATAGTATCGTTATAATCTACCTTGATATAGCCGAATCCGCAATCCTTCAAAAGCTTTATTACCTTCTCACTCAGGTAATCTACTACCCACGGGTCCGACATATCAAAGAAGCGGTGTTCACCTACAGTCAGCGGCACCCCGTCACGTTTTAAAAGATGTTCCGTGGCATTGTAATACTTTGAACCGGTTCCCACCGACTCAAACTCAAACCATATCCCCGGTATCATACCGCACTGTCTGACATAGTCCGCCATCGGCTTTAGCCCGCCCGGAAACTTTGTCTCATTGATATCCCAGTCCCCGACACAGGTCCACCAGTACTTCGCATTTCCGTACCAACCGGAATCCATGACAAAATACTGCAGGCCCTTGTCCTTTAGCTTGTCACACATATTTTTGATATTTTCAAGGCTCGGATTGCCCCATGTGGTACAGTATTCATTGAACATAATGCCCATCTGACAGTCAATCGGTGAACTGTCAGGCTTTTGCGCCTTTACAAGCTTATCACACACATCATAGATAGAATCCCCGAAGGCTACGGCTGCCTTTGGAGTGGTAAAGCTCTCTCCCGGTGCAATGGTCTTTTTCCAATGACCGAAATCCCTGTCGGCAATGCCGCCGACTACCGTTACCGTATTCTCTCTCCCGGTTACAATCAGTTCCATTTGCCAGGAGGACGGCGAATACAGCTGTATCCCGATAAATTCCCCTGTCTTGCTGTTTTCCAGCACAAGAAACGGAAAATACTTCCGCACCGGCATAGAACCGACGTTGCCGAATTTTTCTACCCGATACCCGTTTCCGCTCCAGGAATGCTCTAAGTGCAAATCATAAATGCTTTCCTTACGAAGCTTCCCTTCCGCACTCCAGAAGGACTGCATTCTGTAAAAGGTATCTGCCTCCACTCCCTTTAATGCAAAGGAAGAAAGCATCTCAAGTACGGCAGACTCCTCTCCTTCATTGTGAAACGTCGTACTGAAGAATACCACGTCTCCCTCCGTTTTGCGATGTAACGTAATCCGGTGCTTTCTGTTATCCTCAAAAATAATATTCTCTCCCGCCTCAGACACCTTCTTAAGCTCTGCCGAGGACTGTCCTCCGCACATGGTAAGTCCCGCCGAGTATCCCCCGCCAAATGCATCATTTTGCAGCCTAAGCTCTACATACTGCTCCATTGTATACCTCCCCCAAAAGATAAAATATTTGCTGCCTTCCTCCCTTCTAAGGAAACACAGATTCATTCCGGGTTTCCTTAGCTCTCTGCAAATATCATATCATACTTGCGCCTGCTTTAGAATGCCATTTAGCGCAATTATTCTCCCTTTTTTGGCGTTCTTTCGAAGGTCTTTTAGTATTTTAAGAACAGTGACACTACCTTTTTTGCAGCCTTATATACCGGACCCTCCAGTTCCTTTCTTGCATTCGCCAACTCTTTTCTTATCTCAATCTTCTGCGGACAGTGAGCCTCGCATTTTCCGCACCCGATACAGTTCGATGCAGAGGTAGCATCCTTTCTGAGTACCGTACACCACAGATACTCCTGCACAGCCTTTCTCTTTCCGTCGGTATAACACTTATTGTAGGCAGAAAAAGTACCCGGAATATCGACTCCCTTCGGACACGGCATACAGTATCCGCACCCGGTACAGCCCACCTTTGTTTTTTCATTAATCGCCGCTACAACATTTCTGATTAGTTCCTCATCTTCTTTTGTAAACTCACCGGATCTGGAAGCATCCGCATTTGCCGTATTCTCCCGTACCATCTCCACTGTATTCATTCCGGACAGCACACAGGTCACCTCCGGCTGGTTCCAAAGCCAGCGAAACGCCCACTCTGCCGGAGTACGTTTCCTTTCATGCTCCACAAAAAGCTTCTTAGCCTTTTCCGGAAGCTGGTTCACCAGTCGCCCACCGCGTAACGGTTCCATAATCCACACCGGGATGCCCTTTGCCGCCGCGTACTGAAGACCTCTTCTTCCCGCCTGAGAATTCTCGTCCAGATAGTTATACTGAATCATACAAAAATCCCAGTCATACGCGTCAATCAACTTACAAAACATATCCGAATTTCCGTGATAGGAAAACCCGATCTGACGGATGGCACCCTTTGCCTTCTGTTCACGTATCCAGTCTTCCACGCCGAGGCTCTTCAGGCGCTCCCATGTTTTCACATCCGTTAACATATGCATAAGATAATAATCCACATAATCCGTGCGGAGCCGCCGTAATTCTTCCTTGAAGGTTTTCTCTACACCCTCCCTGTTCTTTATCATGTAGTGCGGAAGCTTTGTTGCAATATTTACCTTCTCTCTGATACCGTTCTTTTCAAATACCTCTCCGAGAAATTCTTCACTTCCCCCGTAAATATAGGCAGTATCGTAATAATTCACTCCCGCTTCATAGGCAGCCATAATCTCCTTTTCTGCCTTCTCAAAATCAATTCTTCCCGCCCTTTTTGTAAAACGCATACAGCCGAAGCCGAGCACCGAAATCGGATTCCCGTATTTATCATTGCGATACTGCATCGTTACTTCCTCCATACAAATCCATCGTAAGAGACTCTACAAACTGATTCGTAAGCGCTTTCTTTTCTTCCCAGATACGGCGGGCTTTTTCCGTCCGCATCGGATTGTTCTGCATATCCCTCCATGTAAAGCGCCTGATATGGGCAAGAATCGACTCAAAACTAACGTCCTCCTTACATGCCTCAATCCACGCATCCATCACGATACCGTGGGCTCCCGTATCGTCAAACAAATCTGCCTCCTGCAACAGTACCAGTTCCATCGGTATATCCTTATGTAAAATCCCCTTATCCGAATGTCTTGCAATCAGGTCACAGATAAACTTAGTCCGTTCCTCCTGATAGCCTGTTTTCTCCAGATACTCCCTGCACAGCACCGCACCATGCGCCGCATGATTGTCCAAGTCCTCCTGCACAGAATACCCAATGTCATGGAAAATTGCCGCAATCTGCAAGGCTTCCATATCAATCTTATCCGCGTAATCCTCTGCCAGCAGCATCGCCCACTGATATACCCGCTTTGTGTGGTCAAACCGGCTGTACCTGATTCTATTCTTAGAAGCACCGCCGTGACCGTCGTACTCTGCGAGTGCAGTTTTTACATAATCAAAAAGTTCTTCTTCGTTTATCATAGCTACCTCCGGATGCTTACTTTTTTATGCTCTCTAATGCCTCCTGCATCTGCTTCTCAAAATCACATACCCTCATCAGTGCAAGTCCACTTCCTTCATCACCGAGCACCACCAGCTCCTCAGAGGAATTGTACCCCATTACGTCTCTTGCCTTTTTAGGAATTACAATCTGACCTTTTTCACTCATGGTTACGACTCCGAAAAGGTGCTTTCCCTTTGGTGCGGGAGCCACACCTGTTCCATCCGGCAGGCCTTCGGTATTATACAAAGCATCAAGGGTTGTATTATAAATTCCCGCAAGCAGGGCACATTTTTCTATATCGGGATAGGTAATGCCCTTCTCCCATTTTGCGTAAGCCTGTCTTGAAATATTAAGCTTCTCCGCTACCTCCTCCTGCGAAAACCCAAACGCATTTCGAAGCATTACAATATTATCACAAAACATCCGGCAACCCCCTCCTTACTTCTTAGACCGCTTTATTCCGAATAAAAGATAACGTATCACCGGAATCCTTTTAAGAACTTCCCATAATACGATACTTCCAAAAATAGCAGCCACAAACCCAATCAAATAAACAACAAACATCGGAACCCTGCCTACTACAGGAATCAGCAGCGTATTCGTCAGAAGCAAAACAAATATATGGCAAATATAGATTCCCCAGCCCGCTTTATTCATAAATGCGGTAAAACTATTTGCAAAGTTGAGAATGTACTGTCCGACGCCAATCACACCAAGAGCCGTAAAATAGGCATGTAACACGCTTACCGGACGGTTTAACACCTCATATTCCGCATAATAGGTTCCGTAAAATTTCACTATGTACACAACTCCAAATGCGATACCTGCTGTTAAGAAGAATAATGCCCACTTCTTAAGCGTAAGAAGCACCTTGTCATGACTGAATACATAATAGCCCAATAAGAACGCCAACGGATAGTAGCACATTCTGTAGGTCGTAATCATCGGCACATTCAGAATCTGCGCCGCTCCAATCATAACCACTGCAAGCAGTATCAAAACCACAATATTTGTCCTGCTTCCAAGCTTCAAAAGACTGTCCTTCCGGTCAATTGCCTTAATCAAAACCAATAAAAGACAAGAGAAAAACAACACCTGGCAGAACCAAAGTGCCCCAATCCCACAGCCTGCACAAATCAGATACTTCGCAACCCCGGGAATATTCGCAGCCTCCTCAGACGGAATCTGCTGCCTGTAAATGAGATATCCGCCCACCCACTGAATCGTAAGAATACCTAACGTACTCGGAACGAGTAACTTCAATGCCCTGTCTTTCAGAAACTGCTTCTTTGTCTTCCTCTCAAGCGACCCTCTTGCACATATTCCGCTCACAATAAACAAAAGCAGCATAAACCACTGGTACACGGCATACTGAAAAACTCCGCCAAACGTAACCGTTACCGCTCCTCCCTGAATCACCGGATTATCACTAAGACCTGTAAACATTGGCGTAACTCCAATATTATTATAATAGTAAAATACATGAAAAGCAACTACTATAAGAATTGTAATCCACCTGATATTATCGAGATAGTTCTTCCGTTTTACGTTGTTCATAACAAATCCTCCTTAGAATCATTTTCTAACTTATAGGAAGATTGTAAACAATAGTTGCGTATTTTTCTACCAACAGGAAGTAACAAATATTAACAATTTTGGTTGTGTTTGGTTGCGTGAATATAGAAGAAAAGAGGTACCACGTACTGCACCGATACGTACCTCTTTTGTAAAACAAGACATATTACGAATGAGTCTGCTCACCCAGCAAACGATTAATTTCGGCCTTTTGCTCGGCAACCAGCTTCTGCAGTTCGGCAATGGATTCATCCTTTTCTGCCATAGCCTCCTGCTGTTCAGTAACAGTCCCCTGCAGCTTTTCTATTTTCTCCCTCATATCATCTACCATATAGCGGGTAGTATTACGGTCTAATTCATGCAACATTTCTGAAAACATGCCTATCAACTCCTCCGGATTAGCTGCAAACTTTGCCATTTCTTTATAAGCCTCCGAAAGCCACGGGTAAATCTCACAAAGCCTTATCGCATCTTCTGTATTTTCCGTACAGAAGAAGGACAGCCAGGCGTTTAACCGGTCGTTCGGTTTCTTAACTTTAGCATACTCGCTTTTGGCAAATACGTCAAGTGCTATGAGGTAGAATTCCTGTAAGAAATTCAGCTCCAGTCCGCTGTCACAGACTGTGGAGGCGTGATGTACGAATATCTCGTTGCAGGTTTTGAATTCTGCCGTGCTTTTCTCATACAGGATGATA
>JAQXOR010000101.1 GCA_029099805.1 Lachnospiraceae bacterium | reverse complement strand
TATCAATACCAAGTTTGCTTACGAATTCTTTGATAAGAAGTAAGCCTGCATCGGAGGACAAATCGCCTCCATCAAAATTTATTTTAATCTGCCTATTGCTTTCTAATGGTAAGGTGTTTACAATACTCATAAAGGGCTCCTTTGTTTGTATTATTAATGGCTTCGAACACCTTAATTTTACCACAAATGGATGCTCTTTTTTCATTCGCTTGATAGGTGAAAAGCAATATTCTGTTAAAACACAGTAACTATGCGGCTTTCAGCCGGTTTCACGGCTGTTCCGTGAATAATCTAGGTTTATTCTGAATCGCTGGTGCAGATTTTTGTTGGTTGAAAAATGGAAATGTTGGTGGTATACTATATTACTATAGTAACGATACTTAAAGCAGAAGAAAGCCCTTAAAGTGGCTGAATTTAAGGAGGATTTTATAAAATGGAACAGTACAAGCAGGAATTTATTGAATCTTTCGGAAAGACATTTTCGTAAGATGATAAAATGCTTGGAAATCCAGTGTTTCTGCGTACTTAAGAGTATTGCGAAGGAAAAGCAAAAGTATTGTAATGTGCCGTAAAATGTTACAGATTGGTGTAGAATTGGCACAGTAAATGGCACAGTGAATCAAAAGGAAAAGTATAGGAATATGAAGAATGCGCTCACTGCCGGGAGGTGGTGGGCGTGTTTTTTCTTATCTTTTTGCATATAATAATTAAAAAGCTTGACGTACAGAAAACTGTACGCTATAATAAAAGTACAGAAAGCTGTACGTGACTTGAAGGGAGGTAATATAATGTTAGCAGTAAATTATACAACGCTTAGAGATAATATGAAATCCTGTATGGACAGGGTAACGGACGATTATGAAACCATGATTGTCACCAGAAAGGATAACCGCAATGTGGTTATGTTATCCGAGGAATCCTATAATAACTTGATGGAAAATATCTACGTGATGGGGAATAAGACCAACTACGATTGGTTGATGGAATCGAAGGAACAGTTGGAGAAGGGGAAGACTTCCGTGCGAAGCCTTATTGAGGTAAGTGCGGATGAATAAAGTGTTTACGGAGAATGGATGGAAGGATTACGTCTATTGGCAGACGGAAGACCGAAAGACTTTGAAAAAGATAAACAGTCTGATAGAGGATATTTGCAGAAACGGAAACGAAGGACTGGGAAAGCCGGAACCGTTAATCGGAAACCTTGCCGGTTTCTGGAGCAGACGTATCAATGACAAGGATAGACTGATTTATAAAGTTGATGAGGAGAATGTATACATTTTAGCATGCAGATATCATTATGGGGATACGTGAGTGGGCGCTTTTGGAGCGTAGAGCTCACCAAAAGAACGGTCCGTTTTATTGTACCTAAAATAAATTAAACTAAGAACCAAGATAGGAAAGGTATTCTTATCTTGGTTCTTTTGTGTAAGAGTAAAGGAAATAATCGCACAAGTGATTTCGCATATTTTGCAAGTTATGTTATGAAGACGGCGGATGTCTTCAAGTTCAATTGGTTGACTGCACGTTACGTGCAGTTGTAGACTGAAAGGAGATAACATGAGTGCAAAAACATTGCGACAGGTGTGCGAAACACTGAAAGTATCAAGGCGTGCGGTGCAGGGGTATGAGAAGGAGGGATTGGTGACTGCATCGGGAAGAAATGAAAGAGGCTGGCTGCTGTATGACGAAGAATGTCAGGAGCAGATTCGGAGGGTCAGGTTTTATCAGCAACTGGGGCTGGAAGTAAAAGGGATAAAAGCATTTCTTAATACTTCAGTAGAGTACCAGAGGCGGATTTTACTTGAACGACAGGAGGCATTAAAGAAAGAGATACAAGAGCGGAAAGAACTGATAGTACAAATATCCCGGCTCTTGAGCGAGACGGAACAGAGAGGAGAATAAGACGATGAATGGTTTTGTTAAAGTGTTGATTTTGATTGGAGTAGCATTGTATGTGGTATCACCGATTGACTTATTACCGGGACCGATTGATGATGCGATAGTGATTTTGTTGGGCTTGGCGTCGCGGAAGAGAGTGGCGGAGAAAGCGTAAAAGAGTTTGACATGTGACCGGAAAAGGGGTGGGAGCGGTCGTAAAGAAAATAGTAAAATTTAACTGGAGGATGGATATATATAGTCCAATATGATATAATAGGAGCAAGTGAAAAAATACGAAAGGCAGGGGGAAGGATATGAACAGAAGATTTTGTATTAGCGCTATTTGAAGTTATTGGATGAATCCGATAAAATTGATATATCATATAAACTTAAATGCGGAGCTTTTAAGGAGATTGAGTGATTATAGAACTAAGGAGGAAGGTAAGATGAAGCGTTTTGCGACAGTGTTTATTACTATGATTATGGTAATAGTTTTTGCGGGGTGCGGAGAGAATCTGACTACACAAAAGATAGAGGGAGTAGAGAATCTGATGGAGAGTATAAGTACACCTATACCGACAAGCATGCCGTTACCAACAAGTACGTCGATACCAACAAGTACGCCGTCACCGACAAATACGCCGATGCCAACAAGTACACCAGTCCCGACAAGTACGCCTATTCCTACGCCGAGTCCTGAGCCAGTAGAAGATGAGCTCGACGAGGCTCAGAAAAATTCGATAGCGATGTTGAATTACCTTGCAGTTTTATCGCAAGAAATCAATTCATCCAAGAACAGTCGTATGTTTTTAGAGGAAGCTTACGCATCCCTGATTAATAATACTAATCCGGAGAAGGTCAACGAGTTAACGGAAAGTCATTTGAGCAGTTTGCTTGATATTATAGAGAAATATCGTATGATAAGTGTGAAACGCGACAGACTGCAGTATATATACGACCAGAATAAGGCAAAGGCTATGAAAGAGGCAATGCCAGATCCGGTAGGTTTACTGAGTGCGGTGGTTTCACTTGATCTTAAACGGTTTGCCGCATCAGCTATCTATATGGCGGTTGATTCGTACAGCAGTTATCAGGCATATAATAATGACATAGCGCAAGAGTTTCTACAGGACGGGTGGGTTCTTGATGATGATGAGGCCGCAAATCTTCATGATAGTCGCAAGCGTGCGTTCATGTTTATGATAGAAATAGTGCGTGAAGACAACTTGCCAGGGGAACTTGCATTGAATGAGAGCTCGGTGGAGAAGTTTGTTACATGGAAGAATAACACAAATGTATATCAGAGAATCCAGTTTCTTGAATCGGAGGAAGAAACATATAAAGCATTCGGAAATTATTGGTTAGAACTTGCCGATTGCTATTATGAGCAAGAGGAATATAGGAAGTGTCTTCGTGCGATGGATAAATACGAGGAACTTCAAGCAGATATATTCCGAAAAGACTATTATTTGGCGCAGGCATTGCCAAAAGCGATTATTGCTGCTAAGGAGGTCTATAGCTATAAGGAGTATGAGAAGGTGGCGGACCGATATCTAGAGATGTTATTGCAGAATACAGAAAGTAGCGATTGGTCGTTGAAATACTTTGCTGCGGAAATGTACCTTGATTTGTACGTTATAACGAATAATTCGAAGTATATGACAAAAGCATATGATATTGCGAAAAATAATGTAAATAACCTTGTGGACGAGCAACGATTAATGAATTCGGCATATCTTGCAGAGGTACAGGAGGTAGTGGTTCCAGAGAATGTTACAAAAGATGAGAAGAAACAAATTAAGGAATACAATAAGGCACTCAAAGAAAAAAGGGAGACAGAGTTGCCGCCGGTATATGAACCGTTATTATTAAATTGTGAGTTGTTGTTTGCATTAGCTGATGAGATAGGTATATCTGCTGCTGAGAAGAAGACGATTGAAGGGATTCTCCGAAATAATGGCGAAAGATTATTTTTGACGGACAGATTAGAACAAGAATTTTCTTTCTTTTATACCGAGCCAGAAAGTGCTGCAAAATTTGATAAGGATAAACTGATACTTCCAGTTACCTTAGTGAGTGAGAAAAGTCGCCTGAAAGTGACTGTGGTCAATGGAGGAAAGGTAACATTCTATGAAGTTTGGAAAGTAAAAGAAATAGAACGAGAAAAAGACGATGTAGATTCTTTTACAGTAACCTATACAAATGAAACTATCAGTAAACAGCAATGGAGTAAGGATGCAACCGTAAAAGTTGAGATTTTTATGGACGAATCTAAGGAAGAGTGCAAGCAGGAGGTTAACTTCAAGGTGAGTAAATATAAGACTTGGGGTGTCTTGCCAGATGAAGTAGAATTTGAGCAGGTAAAATAATATGAAGCATATAAAACGATTGGTTGTTTTTGTACTGTTATTTGTTATAGTATTAAGCCCCATTCATACAGGATTTTCCTTTGAGCGGAAACAACATGATAAGTATATGGAAGAGGTGCTGTTCAAGAACTTTAAAGAGATACAGAACGACAACGATGCCAACAGATGTTTTAAGGCAATAGGCTGTGCGGCCTATTTAACGATAGACCAGTTTAATGATAACGGCCAAAAAGATTTAGATTATCTTGTGAATGAGATGAAAATAAAAGGATTGCCGTCAAATGTTAGCGAGATCTCTTTTAATGCATCAGGAACGACACATCGAACATATACACATAGAGGATGGGACTTTCAGTATGTTGGCGAGATGAAAGAACTGTGGATGGAGCGCAAAGTTGTACTGATTACTACGGTAGATTCTTTGTTTGATTTTGAAGGAAATACAAATAAGCGGGATAGTTTTTGTGCTTTGATTTACTATATTCATATTCTCGGAGATCATATGGATGATACATCTTATTATGTAAAGAATGGTCTAAAAATGGATGTGGGAGGAAGAGTAGACGAGGAAAGCATTATAGATGAATTGCAACATCATATTGGGATTTTGTTTGCGGATCAGAAGTATACACATAAATATAGGAGTCTTACAACAACGCTAGAAAAGTATGATAACAGATTTGGAGAGCTTGTTCGTAGTGAAGGTGGAATTAACTCAGATGAAAAATTTCAGGAAAAGCAGGAACTAACAGAGGACCTTATGAAAATTCTTACGATGTATATCCCTGAAATGCTTAAAGAAGAACAGTTTTTTTATGAACGTTTTTATTGAATGAGGAGGAAAGTTTATGGGGGATTATAAAGACAAATCAACAACGCATAATGATTACGAAAGTAAAAGTTCAAAAAGTAAATTTGGACAGGGGTTAAAGGGAATTGCCGACACAGTTGGTGGGAAGGTTGGTACGGTTGCTAAGAAGACTACGGAAACCGTAGATAAAACCAAAGAAGCTGTATTTAATGCAATTGATGTTAACGGTGACGGACAAGTAGATATCGAAGATGTGATTTTAATGGCGTTTAAGGTTCCGGGAGTAAGCATAAATCGAGAAAACTTTTTGCGTAAAGAACTGTTGACTAAATATCCGGAAGAGACCATTGATAATGTTATTTTCGGTACGCCTATGAAAGCCGGAATCAGTCAGGAGGATATTGAGAAGATTGCAACTGCGGTAATTCAGAATGAACGGCTTAAAGTTTCTGGAATATCTGCTGCATTGGGAACACCGGGCGGCGCAGCAATGATAGCGACAATTCCTGCAGATATTGCACAGTACTATGGATGCATGATGAGGGTTGCACAGAAATTGTTGTACTTGTATGGTTTCCCTCAGATTGATTATAAAGAGAACGAACAAGCTTTTGATACAGAGACGATGAATCAGATTATTCTGTGCATGGGTGTTATGTTTGGTGTAGCTAATGCAAAGACAGGATTACTTGCATTGGCAAAAGCCCTCGGAACAGGTGTTGAAAAACAGTTGTTGAAGAAGGCGTTAACGAAGGGAACGATTTATCCGATCGTAAAAAATATCAGCAAATGGTTCGGTGTAAAGATGACCAAAGAAGTGTTTGCGGGATTTTTCAAAAAGGCGATACCGGTTGTCGGAGGTGTGATTGGTGGAGGATTAACATATGCTACTTTTAAACCGTGTTGTGTTAAGCTGAAATCAGTTTTAGAGGATACATATCTTAGCAATCCGGAGTATCGTGAAAAGGGAGAAGATGTAATTGATATTGAACCCGGAATAGAAGTTGAATATGTTGATGTGGAGATTGATGAACTGGTTGATATTTCGGAAGAAGAGGAATAGAAACTGTTGTACGTAGCCGGTCATCTCCAATGACCGTTCTGGGGTTTGGGGCGGATCCCCAACGAGCGAATTTGCATGGATTTGCTAGCAACATGCACTGCTTGCCAGTTTGCTTTTTGACGATTTTGCGGAGTTTTATTTTGGAATTTTTCATAAATTCATTTGTTTGCTGTTTTAAAAAAAGTCCATTCTCGCTGAACTTTTTGTACAGTATTTGGGGAACGACTTTTTCTTTGAACGGGTGTATCATTTTTCTTGTAAGAGCGAACCGGCCGGGTGAGAGTTTTACAAGAAAATGATACGAGACGTTTTGATAAAACGCCCGTTTGAGGAAAGGGGAGACGCAGTGGTGGAGAAACAGTTATTGAATATTAAAGACATGTGTTTGTACCTTGGCATCGGCCAGACAAAGGCGAGAGAACTTGTGCGGGGACAGAACGGGTTCGGTATCCGTATCGGAAACCGGTGGTATGCCGATAAGCGGAAGCTGGATGAGTGGCTGAACCGGAACGCAAGATAAAGTTTGTTGGTGTGGTGCAGATTTGTTAGTTGAAAATTGGAAAAGTTGGTGGTATACTTAATAAGTGTATCTATGCTTTTCCTTTTTGATTTGCTGACAAATCAGAAAGGGATGATTACATGGGTAAATCGTTAAGTGGCAAAGAATTGGGTACAGGCATCTGTCAAAGACCGGATGGCCTGTATCAGGCACGCTTTACAAATCGCTTCGGCAGACGGCAGGTGATTTATGACCGCACCTACACCGGCATTCAGAAAAAGATGCGGGAGGCGCAGGTGGCGGATGATAAGGCTATCAATGTGGTACATACCAATATGACATTGGATGAGTGGTATGTGAAATGGATGGAGACCTGCAAGGTGAATTGCAGAAATAATACCAAACAGACCTATGCCAAGCATTACAAGCGTGTGAAAGAAGCGTTAGGCTGGCGCAAATTAAATAGCTTGAATCTGGTTGTGATGCAGGATGCCCTCAACCGTCTTCGAACCGACAATGAGCGAAAGAACAGTAAGAAGGTTCTGGTGGATATGTTGGATAAGGCGGTGGCTTCGAATCTTTTGGTTAAGAACGTGGCAAGGCAGCTGACAACCGATGTGACAAGGGAAGCAAAGAAACCGAGACGGGTATTGACTGTGGAGGAGGCGGATGTGTTTCTAAGGGAAGCCGTAGGGAATTACTACTACAACTTGTTTGTGGTAGCATTGGAAACCGGTATGCGTATCGGGGAACTTACGGGGCTTCGATGGGAGGACATTGACTTTAAGAACAAGGTAATACACGTCAGACATTCCATGACCTACTTCGCAAACGGAGCGGGAAAGTATGTGTTCGAGCTTCATCCCACAAAGACCGGCAAAGGTTTGAGGGAGATTCCTTTGACAGCGAAAGCAGAGTTTGCGTTAAAGCAGCAGCGGTTCTTAAATCGTTCTGTGCAAAACGATGAAGCGGAGACGAAGACGAAGTTTCCGAATCTTGTGTTTCCGACGAAGAACAATAAGCCTACCACACAGTTTCTTGTGACGGGGGGCATCGACCGGGCGTTAAAGAAGATTCATGAGAAGTATCCGGATATGGAGGTTGAACGGTTCACGCCTCATGCGTTACGACATACCTTTGCGACCAGATGCTTCGAAGCGGGAGTACCGGCGAAAACTGTTTCTGTACTGCTTGGGCATGCTCAGCTTCAATTGACAACGGACCTTTATATGCATGTGACGCAGGAGTCTTTGTTCAAGGGAATGGAACAGTTCGAAAAGGCAAGACGGGTCGGGTAGGATTATTATGGCACAGAGATGGCACAAAACTGGCACAGTAACGATACTTAGAGCAGAAGAAAAGTCCGCAAAACGGCTTAAATAAAGGAGGATTTTTTAGAATGGAACAGTACAAGCAGGAATTTATCGAGTTCATGGTGGACAGTAAGGTATTAAAGTTTGGTGAGTTTACGTTAAAGAGCGGCAGAAAATCCCCGTTTTTTATGAATGCGGGTGCCTATGTTACCGGTACGCAGCTTCGAAAGCTCGGTGAGTATTATGCAAAGGCGATTCACGATACCTACGGGGATGATTTTGATGTACTGTTCGGACCGGCTTATAAGGGGATTCCGCTCAGTGTGGCTACGGCAATGGCGTACAGCGAGCTTTACGGCAAGGATGTAAAGTATTGTTCCAATCGTAAGGAGGAGAAGGACCACGGTGATGTGGGTATCCTGCTCGGACATAAGCTGCAGGATGGTGACCGCGTGATTATGATTGAGGATGTTACCACGTCCGGCAAATCCATGGAGGAGACAGTACCGATTGTACGTGCACAGGCAAATGTTGAGATTAAGGGATTGATTGTTTCCTTAAACCGCATGGAGCGCGGAAAGGGAGATAAGTGTGCGTTGGATGAGGTGGCAGAGGTATACGGCTTCCCGACGGCGGCAATCGTTAATATGGCAGAGGTAACGGAGCACTTATATAACAAGCCGTACAAGGGCGAAGTTATCATTAATGATACATTAAAGAGTGCGATTGATGCCTACTATGAGCAGTATGGTGCAAAATAGGCGTTAGCCGGGCGTTATAAAAGGAATGAAACAAGATAAGGTTTTCACTTTGGAAGGAAGGTAAGGAGGTAGTTTATGCAGGACGAAAAGCTTTATAAGACAATGTCATCTGTCGGGGTATGGAATCTGGTGCTCGGAATTGTGGCAGTTCTTGTCGGTGCGCTGACAGGAGCGGCGTTGATTGCAAACAGTGCGAGACTCTTAAAGAGAAAATCGGAGATAATGTTTTAGACGATAAGATAAGCAGGAAAGGATTGCACAGATGCGGTAAAGTTCGATCTGCGTACCCCTTTTTTGATTGTCACAACGAGGGATTAGTCAAAGTTCTGTTAAGAAAAGGCTTTCCATGGATTACATTAGGTAATCTGTGGAAAGCCTTTTTATAAACTATTCTACCGTTACGGATTTTGCAAGGTTTCTCGGCTGGTCCACGTCAAGTCCTCTGTAGGAGGAGGTGTAGTAGGCAATCAGCTGCAAAATAACTACTGCCGTAAACGGTGTGAACTCACTCTCAGTTTCCGGAATGGTAATCAGCACATCGGCTACGGATTTGTCTACCAGAGGCGCGTTCTGTGGGGTGGTGATTAAGATAACAAAAGCACCGCGGGCACACACTTCCTTTACATTGGAAATCATCTTTGCAAACACATCCGGCTGGGTGGCAAGAGCAACCACAGGAACTCCCGTGGTGACAAGGGAGAGGGTGCCGTGCTTTAATTCACCGGCGGCATAAGCCTCGGAGTGAATGTAGCTGATTTCCTTTAGCTTGATGGAAGCCTCACAGGAAAGCGCATAGTCCAGACCTCTTCCGATAAAGAACAGGTCATGGGACGGGGTCAGGCGCTTACTGAGTTCCTTCGTAATGTCCTTACTAAGCAGGGTATCTTCAATCGCCTTCGGCACATTGGAAAGCTCCTTCATGTAGTTTGAGCATCCTTCTTCGGAAAGAGCCCCCTTTGCCAGAGCAAAACGGAAAGCAATCAGATAAAATGCCGCAAGCTGTGCCGTATAAGCCTTTGTGCTGGCAACGGCGATTTCCGGACCGGCATGGGTGTAGAGTACGTAGTCGCTTTCTCTTGCAATGGAAGAACCCTTTACATTTACAATTGAAAGCGTCTTTGCTCCCTTTTCGCGGGAAAGGCGTACAGCAGCAAGGGTATCTGCCGTTTCACCGGACTGGGAAACGGTAATAACCAAGGTGTTTTCATCGATAATAGGGTCCTCATAGCGGAACTCGGAAGCAATGGAAACCGTAACCGGAACGCGAAGTAAACGTTCAATCAGGATTCTGCCGACTAAGCCTGCGTGCATTGCGGTACCACAGGCTGCGATAATCACGCGATTCGCAGAGAGGAATAAGTCATCCGGAATCCCGTCTTCCGCAAAGGTCGGGAGAAGCAGGTCTCCTTTCTTTTCCATACGCGGTTTAATGGTACGAAGTACAGCCTCCGGCTGCTCATGGATTTCCTTTAACATATAGTGCTTGTAACCGTTTTTCTGGGCTGCGGACATATCCCAGTTTACACTGAGCATCTGCGGCATTACGGTAGTGCCGTCTAAGTCGGAAACAGTAACGGAGTTTTTGGTCAGCTTTGCAATCTGATCTTCCGGAAGTACAAAGTACTCCTTGGAATAGCGCAGCAGCGCTACCATATCGGAAGCGACCACGGAGCCTTCTTCCGTGTTACAGATAACAAGAGGACTGCCCTTGCGGATACAGTAAATGATATCCGGCTGGTCTTCAAATAAGATGCAGAATGCATATGCACCCTCCAGTTGTTCGGAAGCCTTCTTAATCGCATCAAAGGCATCGCCGTCATAAAGACTGTCAATCAGCATGGCAGCAATTTCCGTATCGGTCTGGGATACCGGTATGCGGCCGGTCTTTGCCAGTTCTCCGGCGAGCTCGTGATAGTTTTCGATAATTCCGTTGTGAATCAACGTAACTCTGCCTGCCTTATGCGGATGGGCATTCGGAACGGTAACGCCGCCGTGGGTAGCCCAACGGGTGTGACCGATACCGCAGCCGGAGTCTAAGGTTGCCGGTACGATATTACGAAGCTCGGAAACCTTTCCGACAGACTTAATGACCTGAACAGGGTCATCTCCCTTGACGAAACAGGCAATTCCGGCACTGTCGTAACCGCGGTATTCCAGGGCGGCGAGTCCTTCTAACAATACTTCCTTGGCATCGAGATAGCCGGTAAATCCAATAATTCCACACATAATTAATCCTTTCCGTGCAAAAAAGCACAACAAAATAAGGTGTAACACATGCATTGAAAGCAGGATATTACACTGTGAGCAAAATGCTCTGCCGATAAGTTACAAATCCGTTTCTATGCCTTTGTTGCACGGTCGCCCGTGTTTTTCTCATAGAATACGCAGCGGAAAGGCTGCGGAACGGCATCCGCCGAATTTTCGATAACCGTTCTCCTCGTCAACCGGTCTGTGACGTCTCCGATTCGTTGACAGAAAAGTCACCCGAAAAAGAGAAGGCCACAGGATGGTACATGGCGCTAATATTATCCTATGCAATGCCGCAAAACGTGTGCGTAATACAAGGGAAAGCATTTCTGCATTAATTACTATACTAGATTTTGTCGGAAAAGGCAAGTGAAAATGTCGAGATATCTTAAATGCTTTGCAAAGGTATCTTCATTTGGAAGCTGTGTTATTTTTTTTGAGCGCACTTGACCTTGCCCTAAGGGAAAGGTTTATAATGAGAGTAGGATGAATCAGAGCAACACACGGGACATATATGCAAAGGGGAAACGAAATGAAACAGACTTATACAATCGGTGAATTGGCACAGCTTGCCGGAGTATCCGCAAAGACGTTACGTGTCTATGAAGCGAAGGGGCTTCTTTTGCCGGAGAGAAATAAGGAAAACGGATATCGGACTTATACGGAGGAAGCGGTACGGAGACTGGAACAGATTCAGCTTATGAAATATCTGGGGTTTTCGTTAGAACAGATTGCGGTGTTTTTGTCACAGTATGAAACGGCAGGCAGGGAAGAATTGCTGCATGCACAAAAACGTCTGTTAACGAGAAAGCGTGCACAGCTTGATTCTGTTATTGCCTGCGTGGAACGTGCAGTAGAAGAGTGTAAAGCAAATGATTTGGACAATAATTCTTTTTTGCAGGCTCTTGGCAGTATTGTTAAGAATCAAAAGGCAGATGAACTGGTGTGGAGGCTTATGAAACATTCGGATGAGCCGCGCGGGTGGTCTGAATTTATTTTTGAACAGGCAGGTCTGGCAGAAGGAATGTGTGTATTGGATGCCGGTGCAGGCTATGGGAATCTGTGGCGTTATAATCTCGGCAGGCTTCCGAAAAAAATGCGGGTGACTTGTATAGACAGGCATAATACGCATGCGGATGATTTTTTTGAATATATAAAGCAAAAGGAAAATGCAAAAGAACTTGAGAAGGGACAGATTACATTTGTATGGAGTGATTTGGAATTCATAAAAATTTCAGAGAAATATCATTGCATTTTCTTTAATCATGTGGCATCCTTTATTCAAGACAGGAGGAAGCTTTACAGAAGGTTTTATGACAGCCTTAGGGAAAATGGGAAGCTTATCTGCACCTGGGGAGGATTGCTGCTGTTTGAAAATGTTACGGAGCTTCTGGGGGATTTCTTGGAAGATACCGCACCGCTGGATGCAAGATATAAAAAGCAGGTTTCTGTGCTAAGACAGTATGAAGCGGAGCTTTGTGATATTTTCGGTAAGGTAGAACAGCGTACTTATTTCACAAAACTTCATTTTGCTACGGCAGAAGAATATATGGACTATATTTTGCAGGTGTGTAAGCCGGTAGAAGCGGAGCTGGAGCAGAGAAGAAACGAATTTCTGGCGTTTTTGCAAAGCAGGAAAAAAGGAAACGGGCAGTATGAATTTGTGAGAGATACCCTCCTGTATTGTTGCGGAAGGGAGGAAATGTAATGCCTTCCAGAATGATTCACTATTTGGTTGCGGAGCAGGTGGCGGAAAGGATCTCAATTCGGGATAAGAACAGGTTTAAAATCGGTTCCCTCTGCCCCGATATGTCATGGCGTCAGGACGATTCCAAGCATCGGACCCACTATTCCGACATAGATGGGGATAAAAAGGGGATTAACTGGAAAAGATATGTGGAGAGCTATTCGGAGAAAATGAAACAGGATGATTTATATCTGGGAGTTCTTTGTCATCTGATAACGGACGGTATCTGGTTTCATGAAGTGATGGAGCCAAGAATTCGTTCAAAGGTAAAATCAAAGGAAGAGCGTATGCAGCGCTATCAGGAGGGATATTTGGATTTTCATCGCTTAAACTATATTCTGCGGGAGGAATTCGGCCTTACCTATGAATTGACAGAGGACCGGAACATAGAACTGGACGGTTTGCACCTTGAGTTTTATGATGATGTATTTGACGGACTGTATCGGGACTTTTTTGGTGAGCCCGGAGCGGCGAGGGAGGAGCTTACAATATATCCTTATGAAGCATCGGTTGCCTGCATTTATTTGTGTATCGGAGAATGTGTAAATGCAATAAAGGCATTCCGGGAGGGAAAACCGATAAGCGGGCCGGAAAAATATTATGTACCGGTGCGGGATATGTAAGCAACCCCGGTATATAAGGTGTTTTATTGTATTATGCAGCGGATAGGAAATAAGTGTTTTATGTATTTTTTTGATGGGAGAATAACAACGTATTGGAGTGGAATAGAATAAATATAAGGAAACGCGAGATAAGGAGTGATAGAATGGCAGGTTTATCGGATTATCTGATCTGGCGCGGCGACATTACATTTGACGAAGTACCCTTAAATGTAATCGATGCGCTGCTTTTGTCCCAATTATCCTATGTGGATTTCAGGGGAATCATCGGAGGTGAGGAAGAAAAGAAAGAATGTACTTTAGAGCAGGCATCTAGACGCTATTGGGAGACTCACACGGAAAAGGAGCTGGAAAAATGCGTATCCTTTGCACTTCGGACTGCCGGAGTGCTGTTGAGGGAGATGGCACAGACAAAACGCTTTTCGGAACTTATTTTGAGGAATTATGTAAACCGGATCGACATGACTGCGCAGGAACAATTCGCTGCACTGGAAATTATGCTAGGGAGAAAGGAGAGCTTTATTTCCTATCGGGGGACAGACGATAGTCTGGTGGGCTGGAAGGAAGATTTTAACATGTGTTTTTTGTCACCGGTTCCTGCACAGACGGATGCAAAGTTCTATTTGGAGCAGGTGCTTTCCGACGGTGGAAGAAAGGTGTACATCGGAGGACATTCCAAGGGAGGAAATCTCGCTGTATATGCGTCGGTAACATGCAAAAAGGCTTTTCAAAGGAATATTTTACGGGTGTTCAATTTTGACGGACCGGGATTTAACAGGGACTTTATTGAAAGCATACGATATCAGGAGATGAAAGGGTTGATTGAAACATGGGTGCCGGAGTCTTCCGTAGTCGGGATGCTGTTAGAACACGAGGAAGATTATCATGTTGTAAAGAGCAAACAAATCGGCATTTTACAGCATGATGTGACCTCTTGGGAGATTTTGGGGGCAGGATTTATTATGCTGCCTGCGGTGAAGCAAAGCAGTATACGACTTGCAGCAGGAGTTAAGGAATGGATGCGTGGACTACAGCCGGAGGAGCTGGAAAATTTTTGTGACCGTATGTATGAGGTATTAACGGCAACAGAGGCGAAAACTCTGGCGGATTTAAATAAGGACAGGTTAAAAAGTGCCACGTCGATTATTCATTCCTTTGGTTCAATCGATAAAAAAACAAGGGATATGCTGTTCACATTGGTAAAGGCAGTTCTGGTTCCGGGGAAAAAAACGGAAGCACCGAAAAAGAAGGCAGAGAAGAAGGGGGAAAAGGAGCTGCTTCCGGAAAACGGAAAAGTTATCTGATGAAGGAACAACTGAATTCCCGAATGGAAGAAGTTTCCTGATGGAGTTTTCTGTCAGAAACTTCCTGTTCCGGCAGACATTTCGTTGTAAGTTTTGGTTGACAGTAGAATCATTATATGATATGCTCTAAACAGCGTTAAAACAACCGATTCACCTTATGTGATGAATCAACTGCCGGGGCTTGTACCGGTTTCGACGGGGGTTTTGAAGCTATGGAAGCCATCCGTGGTCCGGGACCACGTTAAAACTCGGAAATTAAAATTAAACGCTGAAGATAATTTAGCAATCGCTGCCTAATGGCAGCTGTCAGACCTGATGCACCTACACATCCGGACCCTGGCATCGACGATGTAGGAAACGATATACGTTAAGCTTTGCACGTATAGGCGTATTATGAAGCTACTGAAGCTTACAGCTTGTTTGCCGGCGGTAAGCGGAGGGAATGTCAAATGACAAACTATGATGGAAGATGCCGTGGTGAATAGGCTTTCGGACAGGGGTTCGACTCCCCTCAGGTCCATAAAAATAGTCTCGCAGGATGAAATCCTGTGGGACTATTTTTTGGGTGCGCCTTGCGGCGCACGTCGCTAAAGGGTGCAAGTCCCTAGTTCGCCCTAGTAGTGGGAAGGACACAGCCAAAACCAAGGGTGTCGTGGGTGACTGCGAATCTGAAGGAAGGTGGAGGCAAATCTCTGGTCTGACGAACAGAAATCACATCAGGCTATAGTTAAGGATAAGGCTGCCTAACAAGTCGAAGTCCAATAACTACTCGGAATTAACTGTAGTAAATGTGGCAGATATATGGAGAGAAAGTGACGTGTGGTACCAAGGGAGGTCTTGTCAGCGGATGAAAACAGAGTATGAAGTCCGTGAGTAACAACGAATGGCAAGAAGTCAGCAGAAGCCATAGTAAACCGATGGTTGCAAACATCGGCGAAGGGCTGAACTTTAGGAGACACAAGCAATGAATGTAACTGAAAGTAGATTTAAGAACAGACAACTTCATATTGAGGACTATCTGCAAATGGTATCTGCGGAACAGAAAGAGTATGCAGAAGTGTTCGACTACCATAAGATTACTGAAAAGAGCGGTGTCATCACAGACTATTGGACGGATAATCTATTGGAACTGATTTTACGCAAGGATAATCTTAACCAAGCTGTTGTTCAGCAAATTAAACGATGCTCCAATCAGCACATTATTTTAAGCTGTTTTTACTAACCTGTATATATCTGATGCAGATTGTTGGTAACTGATTATGCAGATTTTTTTCTGCTAAAAATCCCCCATGCAAATTAATTTCATGAGGGATTTCAGGTTAGCCCAGTTCGCAATCGTTGATTGCCTGCATGACGGCATCTGTATTTATGATATTAAGGTTATTGCTGTTACCGATCAGAAGACTGGCATTGCACAGTTTGTTGATAATACGTGGGGTGCCATCGGCTGCATTAAGTACTGCTTCGATGGCAGCATCTTCAAAAACAGTCTGTGTACAGCCTGCACCTTTCAGTTTGGCATGTATGTAGGTGCGCCCTTCTTCCTTTGTCATGCCTTCGAGATTATAATTCATGACAATACGCTGTCGTAGGGGCTCATGTATGCCCAGACGCAGGGAATTATTAAGGGAAGGAAGTCCTGCAAGGAGAATGACTGCTCTGTCTCTGGAATCCATCTCAAAGTTAAACAGGATTTTTAGGTCGTTGAGTACGGCATTGTTAATGTAGTTGGCTTCGTCAATGATAATGACGGGAGTCTTACGTTTTTCCAGAGCAAGACGGCATATCTCCTCCTGAATGATGCGGAAGTTGTCCGGCTTGCGGAAGGCAGGCTGTGCTCCCAGTTCCATGGTAAGATTGCGGTAAAAGTCGCTGACTGTAAGTGTGGAAAGACTGGAATAAATCACCTTGTATAGGGAAGGATTCAGTGAGCCTGCCCAGTTCCTGATAGCGGTGGTTTTGCCCCTGCCTGCAGAACCGGTAAGAAGACCAAATCCTTTGGTAGATGCCAGATAATCCAGCCGGTAGAGTACTTCCTTTTGTTCCTGAGTGTCAACATAAACTTCCTTGGAATTCTTTAAAAAAGGATTGAATTCCAAACCATAGCGTGCTGTGTAATCCATTATTCATCACCCCGACATAAATGTATTTTTTCCCTTTTGATATCCGCGTTTTCCTGTTTATTCAGCAGACGTATTGGTGTAAGGGAGTTATCCGGCTCCACAATGAAGATTTCTTTCATGTCAGGGGAATACCGCAGCCGGATACGTTGTTTTGCAAAGCGGAAATCAACTTCGTATTCCACCTGGTCTATGACAATGACGCTGTCAGCAGAAACCCTGCGTTCGATTTCCAGAAGGAAGTCCTTATCGAGCTGTTCCTGTGGAAGACGGCGTATCTGCTCCGGTTCCGAGAAGAAACGCTCCTGTGGCGTTTTACCCTTCAGGGAGGCATGCGGAGTGTTGTTATACAGATGAACCCATGCAAGAAGATTTCCCCGGAGTTCTTCAAGGGAGTGGAAATCCCTGATGTCAAGGGAAGCCATCCACTGGTCTTTCATGGTGCGGAACCACCGTTCAATCTTGGCTTTAGCAGTAGGTGTATAGGGTTTACAGTAGTTTAAGGTGGAACCAATCCTTGCAGCAAGCAGCTCCATCTGTTTATTCTTGTAAGCGCTGCCATTGTCAAAGTTAAAAAGCTTCGGACGTCCATACTTTGCGACGGCGGATTTCATGACGGTCATAAGGTTTATAAAGTTATCATTGAAGAAGATATCAATGCCCGTAATAAAGCGGCTGGCATCATCAATGAGGGCGATAATGTAAAGCTTGTGCTTTTTACCGTCGGGTGCCTTCAGATACGGTCCTACGGAACTGTCACCGCACCAGACCTCATTGATATGCGATCTTTCATAGCGTCGCATGTCCTGATTGGTGGTGGTCTTCAGCTCCAGTGCTAACAGGTTTATGTAACGGTTAATGGTAGATTCTGATATTTCACCATGACGGATGCTGCCGTTATCCTGAAGCTGTCTGTAGATGGCAGTTGCTGACATGCGTGGGTAGCTGGTTTTGAGATACCGGATCTGTTCCTGGATTTCATCATCCAGCTTTCTCGGCTTTCCGGCATCAGACCGTCCTGTGGGGAGAAGTGCATCAAAGCCGCCCTGTTTGTAGGCACGGTACCATTTTTCAATAGTGCCCGGGGCGTATTTTCTGACAGAGCCGTCGGGTGCAGTGACACCCTTAAGGGAAGCGTCACGAAAGAAAGCATCCAGGGAAGAATAATCCTCCTGCAGACCGGTAATGAGAGGTGAAATGACAGAATATCGCATCAGGGCGATATCGTGTTTCTTATCCTGTTCCATAACGGGAACCTCCTTTGCTGTTTTTTTCAGTATAAATGTTTTCAGCACAGGAGTCGTGTAAGGTTATGTGGGTGTTAAAAATAATATATTCGGGGTGCATTTAATCTGCATGAACTGACACCGGAAAGCGGAAAAGCAACGCCGGACAAGGTCAGAAATAGGCAGAAAGGGAATAGTTTCTGACGATAGGCGTTGTTGCCAGTGCTGCCTGAAACGACGGATAAGGGAACGGATACAGTTTTCGTCAATGGATGGGGTATTGTCCATGATTTCCGAGAAATCCCCGTCGGTTTGTGAATGGCGGATGATATCCACCTGCTTCGAAGTGGGGATTTGTGAATAGGGAACCATGGAAGAAAGCAGTAAGGCATGGGTTCTCCCACACTCGCTGCATATGACCCTACAGATGCGCAGACGCAGACAGGAATCGCCATGTTTGACGGAACGATTATAGTAACCGTGGATAGATAGGCATCCAGAGTGACCACAGGTGCAGACCAGACGGTGGAACTGAAGGTTATAAATGGTTTTATCATAAAAATCCTGAGAAACAGGGTTGCATAAATCGACAGATAAGGTTATCATAAGCATAAGCGTGTGGGTGTATGAATGCTTTTGAACACAAAGTGTGTGCATCGCTGCCCATTCGTGTGCTTGTGGCAGGAAACCAAACTTTGGTCGGAGAGGTTCCTGCTACATTTGTTTACAGTAACGAAGCTATGATACCACAAGAAGGTACAGGATAAAACAATCTGCCGTAAAATGCATCAGATTAGTTTATACTGTACCTTCTTTTAATTTGACGAAAAGCGCAAGTTTTAGAAGCGTAGAATTTAACGATTAATAC
>JAQXOR010000100.1 GCA_029099805.1 Lachnospiraceae bacterium | reverse complement strand
AACGACCTGTACATAATACAACGTTTTCGGAACATCTTCTCCCGTTTCCCAGCTTTCTTCGGTCTGTGTTAACGGTATACTGCACTTACCGCCGGTCAAAGCATCTCCTGTCAGTGTCAACCAGCCATCTTCTGCGTTTGCGTCTCCGCCGTCTACTCTGATTTCCTTCGGTCCCTTGCCTTCCTCCCAGGTCAGAACTAATTCCGTCTGCTTCTCCGGCACACGTACCTTTGTAAGGCTTCTGTTAACAAATTTATCCTCGCCTGCTACACCCTGAGCCTCGACAGAGCCATCACCCTGACAGTCTATCTCCACAACTACCGGCTTATCCCCGGTTCCTCCAAAGGCATCATACTCCGACCACCAGATCTCTACCTCAAACGGTGCATTGCTTGTCGGGGTAAAAGAAAATGTGTTCTCACTCAATACGATTTTGTGTGCGGAAACGTCCGCATCCGTTCTGAACACTTCCGGCTCTTCCTCACCGTTATATACTCTGATTTCGACAACCGGAACCCCGTCCTGTCTGTAGCCCGGTTGCGTCAGTGTAAAGGAAAGCGTCTCGCCTCCCGTAAAACCGTTAAACACCCATGGTTCTTTCGCTACGCCATTTACAATAACTCCGGCTCCGTCATTCGAATCAAACAAAAGTGCGTATTGATTCTCCTGCAGCCAGCCACCGCCCGACTCCTGACGAACCCATTTTACGCTTTCGGAATTGAAAGCAAATACCTCCGTATTAGCAAACCCGCCGGTATACTTTGTCACACCATCTTTGTCATAAAGCGTAACACCTTCAACGGTAGCATTTTTCCGAATCTCCAGTATCTGTCCGGCATCGGCAGTGATAGCTCCGCCGCTGACAACACGGACTGCTCCGCCTTCCTCAATATTCAGCCCGTTCGGGTCTCCCGCCACAGGTCCTTTAATATAAAGTGTACCTGCAACCGTGACATCGTTTGCATCAATCACCGTTGCCAACGTCAATGTTTTTCCTTCTGCCACAGAAATACGATTGACTTTCCCCCCTACATCGATCGTTTGGTCTTCCGTGATTTCATAATTCACAGTACCCGGATTATTTCCCGCGTATACTTCTGCAGATACAGTCCTCGGAAACAGTGTACCGAGAAGCGCAACGCATAGTATACATGCCAGTATCTTTTTCCTTTTCATACAAAAGGCTCCTTTCCTCTTTCTCTGTCAAACTGCACAGCTTCATCCTGCAATTTAACAGAATTATCTTTTACTGTCATATTATAGATAGTTCCAGCACTAGAATTCAATATATTTTCCAAATATGTCAATGACTTTTGCGGAAACTCTTGTCATGCAATCCGGTATGTAGTATGATGGAAAGAAAAACATCACTTTCTATCTAAACCAAATACGAGGGGGAAGCCTGTATGACCTTTGATGAGCAACTAAATAAATATATTTCCATACTCGGCTGCAGTGCCAAAGAGCTTGCAGACGCCTCCGGACTGTCTGCCTCTGTCCTCAGCCGGTATCGTACCGGAGCCCGCTCCCCGGAAAAAGACACCGAGCAATTTGAGCGGCTTGTACATGGTATTTCTGTTCTGGCAAAAAAAAGAGAGCATCCGGAGCTTACTGAGGAAACCGTCCGTACTGCCCTCACACATTCCCTGGAAGGACAAGCCTTTCCGTACGAACAATTTCAAAAAAACCTGGACACCTTACTATCGGCGCTTCCGGTCAACATTGTAGACCTTGCCCGTTCCTTAAACTTCGACAGCTCCTACATCTCCCGCATTCGTAACGGCCAAAGAAAGCCGTCCGACCCTCTCCTTTTTTCCGAGGGAGTTGCCAGATTCATTACAAATCACACCGAAGTAAAAAAACGCGGAACGATTGCAACAATAATCGGTTGTAAGGAAGAAGAGCTTTTTACGGACAGCTGTTGTCTGGAAAAGATTGTAAGCTGGCTCACTGCCGGTCAGACAGCCGGAAAAGACATTCTGCTTCCATTTCTTTCCAAAATCGACGAGTTCGATTTGAACGATTTTATTCGAAGCATTCATTTTGATGAATTAAAGATTCCGTCACTGCCGTTTCGTATTCCGGCATCCAAAAATTATTACGGAACGGAGGAAATGAAAAAAGGGACTTTAGACTTCTTTAAGGCAACCGTGCTTTCCAAATCGGAGCTTCCTCTGATTGCGAATGATGATACCCCGATGGCTGAGAAGGCGAAGGGCTCGGACTTCATGAAAAAATTTATATTTGCCGTAGCGTTAACCCTGAAGAAAGGGCTCCATATTCATTTTATCCACAATATTAACCGTCCTTTTGATGAGATGATGATGGGACTTGAGGGATGGATTCCGATGTATATGACAGGACAGATATCTCCTTATTATCTCAAAGGTGTTCATAATAAGGTGTTCGGCCATTTTCTGTTTTCCAGCGGTGCTGCCGCCCTGTCCGGCGAATGTATTACGGATTATCCGCAAAACGGAAAAATGTATCTGACCAACAACAAGACAGAGCTGGCCTATTACCGACAGAGAGCGGAGGATTTGCTTTCGAAAGCATCCCCGTTAATGGAAATCTACCGTAGCGAAACGGAGCATCTTTTTTCCGTTTTCGTTCGGAAGGATATTGAGACACCGGGAAATCGCCGGTCGATTCTTTCTTCGTTACCGGTAGCTACCCTTTCGGAGGACCTGCTTGTACGTATTCTGGCTCACAATGATATTGAGGAAGCCGACAAAGAAAAAATCCTCCGCTATGCCTCCGGGCAGCGCAGTCTTTACAGGGAACTTTTAAGCAGAGACTGCATCACCGAGGAAATCCCCGTAATAGAGAAAGCTGAATATACAGAGAACCCGATGCTTCTTTCGCTTTCCGACCTTTTCTATGAAAGGGATGTCGTGTATACGTACGAGGAATACTTAGAGCATATGGAACTGACAAAAGCTTTCAGCCGCGAATATGAAAACTATACTGTCAAGCAGAACAGCAGATATCCGTTTCGAAATATACAAATCCGTATCAATGAAGGAAACTGGGTTACCATTTCAAAGAGCAAAGCTCCTGCCATTCATTTTGTAATCTACAACCCGCAGCTTCGCACCGCCCTGGAGAATATGGTTGTTCCGGTATTTGAGGATGATATAAAAGCAAGCGGAAATGAATAACTATTAAAACAAAACTTTAGGGGCTGTCACACAATTTGAAGTGCGACAGCCCCATTCTCTTAAAGTCCCAGCTTTTCAATATTCTCAATTGTACGGATAATATGCTCATGGGCAAGCTTTTCCGCCAGATCCTTATCTCTTTCCCGGATGGCGTTTAATATTGCCGTATGCTCCGCCGTAGAGCGCTTTGCGCGCTCCTCCATGGAAAGGGTAATCTTTCGGATACGCTCCACATAATGATGAAAGACAGAAAGCTCATGCTCCAATATCTTGCTTCCGCAGGCGCTGTAAATAAGCTTATGAAACTTACTGTCCAGCTCCACCACCTGTTCAAAATGTCCCTTATCCGTATGAAAATCCGAAAGATAGATTACCTCTTCAATGGCATCCAGCTGTTCTTCCGTAATATACTCACACGCCCATCTGGCACACAAACCCTCCAGATAGGAACGTATCGTATAGATATCGTGGATATCCTTTTCCGAAATGCCGGTCACATACGCTCCCTTATTCGGGATGATATTGACCAGTCCTTCCAGCTCCAGCTGACGAAGTGCCTCACGGACCGGTGTCCGGCTGACCCCGAGCTCCGTGCCGATTGTATTTTCCTTTAATTCTTCATTTTCCTCATATCTCCCGGACAAGATGCCCTCACGGATATGGTTAAATACCCTTCCGCGCAGGGAATACTTATCATCCTTGTCGTTTTGCAGCTTGGCTTCGCTCATGCATCCGCCTCCTTACAGCTTCTCGATGGTCTCCATGATGTAATCCGCAAACTGTGCACCGGTCGCTCCGGTATCACGTCCGGTCATTACAAGCTTCTTCTCCGTCACGGTACAGATATCCAGTGCCTTGTAAAGCTTATCTGCCTTATCGTTAAAGCCGATGTGTGCAAGAAGCATTGCTGCGGCACGAATCACACTGCACGGGTCGGCATAAATATCTCTGCCTTCCTTTACCATACGCGGTGCAGAGCCGTGAATTGCCTCAAACATTGCATACTTCTTACCGATATTTGCACTGCCTGCAGTACCTACACCACCCTGGAACTCGGCAGCTTCATCGGTAATAATATCGCCGTAAAGGTTTGGAAGTACCACAACCTGGAAATCTCTTCTTCTCTTCTCATCCACTAACTTTGCGGTCATGATGTCGATATACCACTCGTCTGCGGTAATCCCCGGATACTCCTTTGCAATCTCACGGAAGGTCTCAAGGAACTTACCGTCCGTGGTCTTAATAATATTTGCCTTTGTAACCGCACTGACTCTGGTCTTTCCGTTTGCCTTTGCAAACTCAAAGGCCGCACGGATAATTCTCTCACAGCCCTGGGAGGTAACTACGGTAAAGTCCACGCCAAGGTCTTCCGTTACATGAACACCCTTGCTTCCTACCGCATACGCGCCCTCGGTATTCTCACGATAGAAGGTCCAGTCAATGCCCTGCTCCGGAATACGAACCGGTCTTACATTTGCAAACAAATCAAGAGCCTTACGCATTGCAACATTTGCACTCTCCACATTCGGCCACGGATCACCCTTCTGCGGAGTAGTGGTCGGTCCCTTTAAAATAACATCACAGGTCTTTAATTCCGCTAATACATCCGCCGGAATTGCAGCATTCTCCGCAACACGACGTTCAATGGTTAAGCCCTCAATATTCTTAATCAGTACCTTACCGGACGCAATCTCATCCTTTAAAAGATACTCCATAATTCTCTGTGCCTGACCGGTAATTGCCGGGCCGATGCCATCGCCGCCGCATACACCGATGGTAATCTGGTCGAGAGACTTATAATCTACGAAATCTCCCTGACTCTTCATTTCCTCCACTCTTGCCAACTGCTCCGTCAGAAGCTTTCCAAATGCTTCCTTTGCTGCCTCAATCTTTGCCTGCATTTAAAATATCCTCCTTATGTCAACTCTTTCTATTTTATTCTGTCAGAATTACTCTACCGTAACCTCCGGGAGCTCTACTCCGAATTCTCCCTTATACTGATTAATCATCTGAACAAGCTCAGCATCTGTCATCACAGTAATACGACCATCCTCATATTCCTTATCCACCAGCTCTTTAATCTTATGGACAAGCAGATTTGTCTTATCGAGTGCCGCATCACCCTTCAGGTGATAGAAGGAATTAATCCAGTGCGCAATTCCCGCAAGTCCGGATGTATTGGACACAGACACAAGTACCGGACGATTTAAGAACTTCTCCGTATCGAAAATATTGTAAATCTCCTCGTTCTTTAACAGACCGTCCGCATGGATGCCCGCACGGGTTACATTAAAATTCTTTCCGACAAACGGGGTTCTGTGCGGAATCTTATAGCCGATTTCCTTCTTATAGTACTCGGCAAGCTCCGTAATTACCGTGGTATCCATACCGTCTAATGTGCCCTTTAACTGGGCATACTCGAATACCATTGCCTCAAGCGGCGTATTACCGGTACGTTCTCCGATACCGAACAGGGAGCAGTTAACCCCGGACGCACCGTACAGCCATGCGGTGGTAGAATTGGAAACTGCCTTATAAAAGTCATTATGACCATGCCACTCCAGAAGCTCCGACGGTACACCGGCATGCGTCATCAGACCGTAAATAATGCCCTGTACGGAACGCGGAATCACGGCACCCGGGAAATTCACACCATAGCCCATTGTATCACAGGCACGAACCTTTACCGGAATATTATACTCTGCACCAAGCTTCATCAGCTCAAAGCAGAACGGAATCACAAAGCCGTAAATATCGGAACGGGTAATATCCTCCAGATGACAACGCGGTGCCACACCTGTTTCCAGACACTCTCTGACAATATTCAGATAATGCTCCATAGCCTGGGCTCTTGTCATCTTCATCTTAAAGAAAATATGATAGTCAGAGCAGCTTACCAGAATACCGGTCTCCTTAAGTCCGATTTCCTTCACCAGCTCAAAATCCTTCTTGCTGGCACGAATCCAGGAGGTAACCTCCGGGAACTCATAGCCTCTTTCCAGACACTTATATACTGCATCCCGATCCTTTTTGCTGTAGAGGAAGAACTCACTCTGACGGATAATGCCGTTCGGTCCGCCAAGGCGGTGCAGATAATCAAAAATCGTTACAATCTGCTCTGTCGTATACGGTGCTCTGGACTGCTGTCCGTCGCGGAAGGTTGTATCCGTAATCCAGATTTCATCCGGAAAGCAATGCGGTACAATCCGGTCATTAAATGCAATTTTCGGAATCTCATCATACGGAAACAAATTCCGGAACACATTTGGCGTCTTCACATCTACAAGCTCATACATATGCTCCTCAAGGGACAGCAAATTGTTATGAGGATTGCGATATACTTTTCTGTTTTCCATGTATACACGCTCCTTTATCATCCACTTTCGAACTATTGTATACAATTATACGTTTGTTGTCAAGCAGAAATGCGTATTTCTTATTCATCCTTCCTATTTAGAAAACTCCTTCAGTCTTTCCGCAATGGTCTTATCATAATTTTCTACCCTGCGTTCGTACTCCTCCTCCATATATTTGGAATGGAGCAAAAAGTCTGCCGTTGCCAGATTGTTTGCAATCGGTATGTCATACACAAGGGCGATGCGAAGGAGCGCCTTTACATCCGGGTCGTGCGGCTGTGCGGCAAGCGGGTCCCAGAAAAAGACAACAAAGTCGATATTTCCTTCTACAATACGGGAACCAATCTGCTGGTCGCCGCCAAGCGGACCGCTGTTATACCCCTTTACCGGAAGACCGGTCTTCTCCGCAATCAGGCGTGCCGTTGTGCCGGTACCGCAGAGAAAATGTCTCTGTAATATCTCCTTGTTCCGTTCACACCACGCAATCAGCTCCTTCTTCTTTCCGTCATGCGCGATTAACGCAATGCGCTTTTGCTTGCCGATTGTAAACTTAATAAACTCTTCCGCAACCATTTTCTCTCTCCTCCGAATGATTTCTATTTTTACTGATTTCTATTTTGCTGATTTTTACTTCTGCTTATTTCTCTTTTTCTTCTTCTCTTTCCCGTCCGGCACCGGATTGATTCGCTCCTCCCGCTTTCTATGGGCAAACTCCCGGTACTGTGCCGGCAGGAGTCCTGCATTGATTACCGCAGATAACGTGTTATCAAACTCCTGATAGGAAATGTCCTGTGCTGCCAGACTAAGCAACACCTGCTCTACCTCCTGCTGATATTCCTTCAGATTCAGGATTCCGTCCTTCCATAGAACAGAGCTGGTAAACAACGCTTTATAGCAGGGACTGAATGACTCCTCAGAAAGCCTCCGGTCTGCCATCTCAATCCGAAATGAAAACAATGTTTTTAACTCCCTGACCGAAGGCGACGAAAACTTAAGCTCCCCATCCAGCACATATAGGTTTTTTAATAAGACTGTGCGCCCGCCGACTTCCTTTTTTTGATAACGGGGAAGATACGGGGTAAAGTACTTCTTCATCCAGTCGGTATCCCGCAGCTTAGCATACTCATTGGAAGCCCGGACCGAGATACCACGTTCCACCTCCATCACCTGCAGCGCAGAAAGCGGTCTTTCAATCATACGCGGGGCATCCTCGATAATCAGTATCTTTAATCGTCCGCCTTCCACCCAGGCAAACCCCGGGGCCTGTTTCACATGCTCCGGTACACAGAGGTCGATTACAACCGGTACATGCTCCTGCTTCACCTTATACCGGACAAACAGCCGTTTCAGCTTTTCCTCTGTCATATTGGCAAGGGCATCTCCGTCGAACTCGCGTGCATCCTCCTTCTCACGTTCCTCCCGCACCTCGGCAGTCTCCTGCACGGCACCTGCACTGTTCTTTCGCTTTCCGCTTTCTTTTTTCCGCTTTTTTTCCTCTGTTTTTCTGGCCTGCTCCTCCCGTAGCTCCTCCTCGCTCATGGACTCTCTCTCTTTATTGTCCTTTATTACCGCAAGCTTTGCATCCTTTGCCAAAGCGACTGTGAGAAGTACAGTGACTACCGTACCAAGCCAGAATAACGGCGAGAAAGTAACCATCGCCGTTATCAGAAATCCGATTGATAGAATCCCAAGAGCCCCCACTCCAATTAAAAACCGCTTCGTATGCGCATCCCCAAAGCGCAGCGTATTCCATACCTTCCGCAGCATACAACCCCTTCTTTCTATCCTCTGCAGTTTCCCTTATTTTCTAAGGAAGACTAAATGAAATACCGCTTCTGTCAGTACTTCATTCCGTAGTTAAATCATACAACATTATCTCTCCCGCCGCAAGGGATTCCTGCACTAAAATTGTACGCTGATTGGCAGAACCTTTAAACCGCAGATTCAGACTTTTCTGCTCCTCAATAAATTCACCGTCCACCAATACATCAATATAGGAAAGAAGCTCCTTTGTTGCTTCCCACTCCCGGTACATATACCCGGTAATATCCTTTTCGAAATCATACCCGGAGAACGCCCAGATGTCTTTCTCCGGAAAGTGCTCCTTTACCTTTTTTACAAAAGGAAGCAGAGCCTTTTGATTCTCTCTCTCAAAAGGCTCTCCTCCGAGAAGTGTCAGTCCTCGTACATAGGACTTTGCCAGATAGGAAAGAATCGTTTCCTGTGTTTCTTCCGTAAACGGCTTCCCATAGGAAAAGTCCCATGCCTCTTTATTAAAGCAGTTTTTGCAGTGATGGGTACAACCGCTGACAAATAAAGATACCCTCACTCCGGGTCCGTTCGCTATATCATATTGCTTGATATCTGCGTAATTCATAGTAATCCCCGCATTTTGCAGTCTGTTTGGATTTAGCATTTCATCTCTTATGCGAAATGCTACAGATTGCGACACATAGTGTCGAAAGCTCTATTGGCGTTGTCAGGAAAACACAAAACGAATCCGTGCGTCCTTAAATGTGCAGTACGCGGGAATTGATTTCCTTTGTCTTTCCGACATTCCAGAAATTTTCTCCGAGATAACCACAGGTTCTGCGCGTTACATTCATCTTAGAATGGTCCTTATTTCCACACTGCGGGCACTCCCATTCCAAAGCCTCGTTAATCGTAATCTCTCCGTCATAGCCGCATACGTGGCAATAATCCGACTTTGTATTAAACTCCGCATACTGAATATTATCATAAATATAACGTACCAGTTCTTCCAGCGCCTCCAGATTATGACGCATATTCGGAATCTCAACATAGGAAATCGCACCACCGGACGAAATCACCTGGAATTCCGCCTCAAAGTCAAATTTTGAAAATGCATCAATCTTTTCACGGACATCAACATGATACGAATTTGTATAATACCCCTTGTCCGTAATATCCTTAATCTCACCGAACCGCTTCTTATCAATATTGGCAAAACGGTAGCAAAGAGACTCTGCCGGTGTTCCGTAAAGGCCGAAATGAATCCCTGTCGTTTCCTTCCACGTATCTGTTGCCTTTCTGAGACGCTTCATCAGTCTCATGGCAAATTCTTTTCCCTCCGGCTCCGTATGACTCACTCCGGTCATCAGCTTTGTCACCTCGTACAGACCGATATAGCCGAGAGAGATTGTGGAATAGCCGCCGTGTAACAGCTTGTCGATTTTCTCACCCTTCTTTAAACGTGCAATAGCCCCGTACTGCCAGTGTACCGGGGAAACATCGGACAGCGTCCCCTCAAGTGCACGGTGCCTGCACATAAGAGCCTCAAAGCAAAGTGCAAGACGTTCTTCCAGAAGCTGCCAGAAATACTCCTCATCTCCCTTTGCAAGAATACCGATTTGCGGAAGATTCAGGCTGACTACGCCCTGATTAAAGCGGCCTTCGAACTTATACTCGCCGTTTTCGTCCTTCCACGGTGTCAAAAAGCTTCGGCAGCCCATACAGCTGAATACGTTTCCTTCGTAATTTTCTCTCATCTTCTTTGCGGAGATATAATCCGGATACATCCGCTTTGCGGAGCAGCGTACCGCAAGCTTTGTAATGTAGTCATACTCGCCGCCCCGCAGGCAGTTATGTTCATCAAGCACATAGATGAGCTTCGGAAATGCCGGAGTTACATAAACACCCTTCTCATTCTTGATTCCCTCTAAGCGCTGTCTTAAAATTTCCTCGATAATAATCGCATTTTCCTTAATATATGGATCTTTCTTATCCAGATTTAAGAACAATGTTACAAACGGGGACTGTCCGTTCGTCGTCATCAGCGTATTTATCTGGTACTGGATGGTCTGCACACCGGAACGAAGCTCGTCCGTCACACGCTCGTCCACCAGGGCAGTTATCTCCTCTTCGGACATCGTCCCGCCGAACTTTTCCTGATAACGCTTTTCATATTTTTCTCTGCTGATACGCAGATATTTTCCGAGATGCCTTACATCGACGGACTGCCCGCCGTACTGGCTGCTGGCAACGGCCGCAATAATCTGGGTCATTACGGTACATGCCACCTGAAAGCTCTTCGGACTTTCAATCAGCTTTCCGTTCATTACCGTTCCGTTGTCAAGCATATCCCCGATATTAATCAGACAGCAGTTAAAAATCGGCTGGATGAAATAATCCGCGTCATGAAAATGCAGAACACCTTCTTCGTGTGCCTTAGAAATCTGCTCAGGTAAAAGGATACGTTTTGTCAGATCCTTGGACACCTCACCTGCAATCAGGTCACGCTGGGTCGATGCGATATATGCATTTTTATTGGAGTTTTCCTCCATAACATCCTTATTATTCTGCTGAATCAGGCTCATGATGGATTCATCCGTCGTATTTGCCTTACGTACCAGGTCTCTGGTATAACGATAGATAATGTAGGTCTTTGCCAGGACAAACTTTCCTTCTTCCATCAGCTTCTGCTCGATAATATCCTGAATCTCCTCCACCTGCATGCGGCTCTTGCCGAGAGCTTCGATACCTGCGATAATCTGCTCGATTACCTCTTCGCTGACAGCCTCGTCCTTCCCCACCACATGATTTGCCTTCCGAATCGCAAGCAAAATCTTGTTTCTATCATAATCCACAATACGTCCGTCACGCTTAATTACGTACATCATTCTTCCATCCTTTCTGCCACATCCCGTGTGCATTTTCAGTATAGCAGACTTTTTCGGAGAAGTCTATACCTTTTTCATAGATATAGATATTTTTTTTGTAATCAGAGTTTTTACCCACAAGATATAGTGTCTTCGTTCTGCATTCGTTTTATACATTCCTGCTATACCAAAGAGGTCGCCTGCGGATTTCCGGCGTCCGGTGCACTCTCCCGTAATCTCTTCCAAGGTTTTTTCCCAGACAATTGCGAAAACCCTGTTTTCGTGTTATACTGAAAGAAAATGTCTTACTTTTTTCGGGAGGTTTTGTATGAAAGAGAAGTATTCCAATTACCTGCGTTTTGCGATTACTACGGTTTGTACCGTAACCGTATGTATGATTATCTTTTTTCTTCTGTTCCGCTCCAGTGAATTGGGAGCCTTCTTATCAAAGCTGAGCGATGTGTTACTTCCGATTATTATCGGTGCCATCATTGCGTACTTAATCAACCCGATTGTAAATTTTCTTGACCGGCTTTTCACGAAGCTTTTTTTACGAATTAAGCTTTCCGCAAAAAGGGCACAAAGCCTTGCCCAATGGATTTCCGTCTTTTTATCCATGGCAATCTTCCTCTTTTTTGTATATTTTTTGATTTCCCTGATTTTACCGGAGCTCTACCAGAACATAATGAACTTTGTATCAAACTTTGACGGTTATGTCACCACAATTACGACCTGGTTTACCAAATCAGAGCTTTTAAATAATCTTGCAAAAGAAAACCCTGCGCTCTATAACAACCTCGTCTCTACCCTGGACAAAATGCTGGACTCTGTCGAGAACTGGATGAGTTCTTCCCTGCTGACTACGCTTTCGGGTATCTTGTCCGGACTCACCTTCCGCATCATCGGCTTTTTCAACCTACTGTTAGATGTTGTGGTCGGTCTGATTGTTTCTGTATACATCTTATCCAGCAAACGCAGATATACCGCAAAGGCAAAGCGGTTTGCCTATGTCTTTTTCAAGCCGCAGACAGCCAACACCGTTCTTCGGATGGCTTCCAGATGCAACCGCATTTTCAGCGGATTTATTTCCGGAAAGCTTCTGGACTCTCTGATTATCGGCATGATGTGTTTTATCGGTCTGAGTCTTTTCAAAATGCCTTATGCCTTACTGGTCAGCGTCATTGTCGGCGTCACCAACATTATTCCGTTTTTCGGTCCGTTTATCGGTGCCATCCCTTCTGCCATACTGATTCTTCTGGCAGATCCGACCAATTTAAAACCAGTGATAGTTTTTATCATTTTTATCATCTGTCTGCAACAGTTTGACGGTAATATTCTGGGGCCGAAAATTCTCGGTGACTCTACCGGCATTTCCGCACTGATGGTGGTTGTTTCCATCACAATCGGCGGAGGCTTTTTCGGATTTATGGGAATGTTCCTCGGTGTACCTACCTTTGCGGTAATTAGCTATCTGTTCCGCTGTTTCATTCATTACCGTCTGAAGAAGAAGGGACTTCCGGCAGAGCATGAGAATTACATCGACCTGACCTCCATCGATGAAGAAGCCGGGCAGCTGCACTACTGTACCCCTCCTGCTTCCTCCCTCTCCGGAAAACCGGAGTCATATACAAAGCCCTTTCAAGTTGCTTCTCCGGAAGAAACCTCCTTTTCCAGAACTGTCCAGGAAGATGAGCTGGAGGCTCAGGCAAAAGCCGGCATTCAGGGAAACAGAACCGTGCGCAGTAAAAAAGGGAAAGACAAGGGAAAAGAACAAAACCAAACAGCTTCGGACAAATCCGAAAACAGAAGCTGAAATCATACCTTCAAAATCCTTAGCGGAGCGTTTTTTCGAATAGGACGCACTTTCCTATTCGAGAAAAAAAGCAGGTTTTCCGGAAGTCCTTGTAGCTTCCGGCACCTGCTTTTTTTCTTTGCCATAATTCTTCTTTTTCAATTACATTTCCGCTTCCGCAGCCTTTATCATAATCGCACATTCCATACGCTTGCGGAACAGCTTACACCCGTACTCATACACACCGGAAATATCTCCGGCTGCATGATATGCATTTGCGGCACAGCCGCCGGAGCAATACAGCTTTGCCCAGCAATCCTTACATTCCGTTCTGGAATAAGCATTGCAGGCCCGGAATTTCTCCTGCATCGTATGATTGGTCACACCGTCCCATACATTGCCCATCAGATAAGCTTCATCGCCCACAAACTGATGACACGGATATAAATCTCCCCATGGGGTCACCGCAAGATACTCCGTCCCCGAACCGCAGCCTGAGATACGCTTGTAAATGCAAGGTCCATGAGATAAATCAATCATATAATGATAAAAGGTAAAGCCTCTGCCCTCTTTTTTCCGCTTAATCATTTCCTTTGCCAGAAGTTCATACTGGTCGAACAGCTTCGGCAAATCCTCTTCGGTCAATGCATACGGATCTGTCGGTGCACAAACAACCGGTTCCATACTAAGCTCGGTAAAGCCAAGGTCTGCCATATGGAATAAATCATTGGTAAAGTCTACATTATTATGCGTAAAGGTACCGCGGATATAGTACCCCTTTCCTCCGCGACTCTCCACAAATTTTTGAAACTTCGGTACAATAGTATCATAGCTTCCCTTACCCTCGTAATTTTTCCGCAGACGGTCATGAACTTCCTTTCTTCCGTCCAGACTCAGCACTACGTTATGCATTTCTTTATTGGCAAACTCAATGACATCATCATCCACCAGTACGCCGTTGGTCGTCAGCGTAAACCGGAACTTCTTCTTGTGAGGCTCCTCCTGCGTACGTGCATACGCCACCAGCTGTTTCACCACATCCCAGTTCATGAGAGGCTCTCCACCGAAAAAGTCTACTTCCAGATTGGTTCTTGTACCGGAATTGGCAATCAGAAAATCAAGTGCCTGCTTTCCTACCTCAAAGGACATCAGGGCACGTTCCCCCTGATACTTTCCCTGACTTGCAAAGCAATAATTGCAGTTTAAATTACAGGTGTGTGCCACATGAAGGCAAAGCGCCTTGATGACATTGCTTCTGTTTTTTAACACTCCTGCTTTATCGGCATAAATATCCTCAGAGAAAAGCTGTCCCGCATCCTTTAACTGTTCCACATCCCTGATGCAGGCATATACTTCCTCTTCCGTTAAAGACTGCTCCTTATATTTCTCTGTCAGTTCTGATGCAATCTGCTCCTTTGACATCGTTTCATACATGGCAATAATATCATACGCCACCTCGTCAACTACATGAATCGAACCGCTGAACACATCAATCACAATATTATAGCCGTTCATCTTATACTGGTGTATCACACAAATCCCCCTTTACTTCGCCATCACGCACGAACCGCCGAATTCCTTTACCGGAATCCGGCGGTTCATCTCATTTCACTCAATCATCAACTCGGTATTATTAGCGCTCGCACGGCTGATTAGCAACACCGCAGGAGGTCTTGCATGCTGACTGGCAGGAGGTCTGGCACTCACCGCATCCGCCATCAGCAAGACTTGCCGTAAGACTACGGGTATTTAAGGTCTTAATACGGCTGTTGTTCTCACACGGCTGGTTTGCAACACCACAAGAGGTCTTGCATGCTGACTGGCAGGAGGTCTGGCACTCGCCGCATCCGCCATCAGTAAGGCTAATCGATAAATCTCTGGTATTCAGTGTATTGATTCTGCTCATTATTTCGTACTCCTTTATGTGTAATCTTCATCATTGCATCTATTATAGTCCAAAGCCACGGAATTTGTCAACCGCTATGTTTTGGAAGATGGATTTTCTTCCGCTATCAACGTGGGGGTCTTTTGCTGTATCCGCCTGATAAAACCCATACATTTCCGAAAGATTGCAGTCTTTCAGGTATTCCTTCGGTATTGCCGCCATATGGAGAAATCCTCCCATTTCCTGCGTTGCATCCCCCTTTGGTCCATGACTTTTACTGTCCCATCCGAAACTCACTCTATCTTTTCTTACTTCTACCTTATCTGCATGAATGTAATATCCTCCCGATGAAACCTCGTCATATTCCAACATATACGTATACTCTTCAATCGGATACGACTCTATCATATCCCGAAACCCTCCGAAAATCTCTGTCAATCCACGCTTCTGTACGGCATACTCAAGCTGTTCCGCCGTTTCGATTACTATACACTCTCTCGGAACCTCATAATCACCCCAATATCCGCACCTATATCCACATTCGGAACTATAAATGTAGATATCCTCATCTGTATATACCGTTACACCTTCTTCCTGTTTCTTACACGCCGTTAAAAAAAAGAATAACATTATAAAAAGACATAAAGCAGAAAACTTTTTCATCCTGTATTTCCCCTTCAAATCCATTACAAATCTACCACAACATTAATTAGCAGTTCCCCTTTACACATCCCGTTCTTCCGGTGCAGCTCCACGCCCTGCTTCCTCTTTTCCGAAAGATAGGCTGCCAGTTCCTCCGAAATCTCTTCCCCCGCCACTACCACAGGGATTCCCGGCGGATATGCCCAAAGGTGCTCTGCCACCACCCGCCCTATTGCATCTGTCAGACGCAGTTCCACACGCTCCGCATGCATTGCCTCACCCATCGACAAACGGGCAACAGGCAACGCCGGACAACGTATTTCTTTCATGGACACCTTAGAACAGGTTTCGTCGATTTTCTTTAGTGCCCTTGCAAAGCGTAGTAACGACTCCTTCGTATCTCCCATCCCTGTCATCGCAACAGCATATTGTTCCGCTGCCATCTCGAGTTCAATCCGGTACTCACTTCTCAGACGCTGCATTAATTCCGGTCCGGTCAGATTTGTCCCTGCGGTACATAGTACAATTTTACTGTTCTCCCGCGATACAGGCTCTTTCTGCTCTCCTTTTGCCGTCCCGCCCGGTAAACCGGACATTTGTTCCGCTTTCATCACCGACAGATACTTTAGGTCTGCGGCTTCCGCATAAAAGAGGTCCAACGCCTCCTGCCATGCACAAAACAGCTCCTCTCCCCGCTCCTCCAAAAGTCCTATGCAGCCGTCAATCGATGCCAGTAACAGATACGACGGACTGCTTGTCTGGAACATATTTATCGCCGACTGTATTTCTTCTCCGCACACCAGATTTCCGGAACGGTGAAGCATTGCCGTCTGGGTCAGACAGGGCATTGTCTTATGCAGGCTCTGTACTACAATATCCGCCCCACACTCTATCGCACTTTTCGCGAAGCTTCCAAAGCCCAGATGCGCCCCGTGTGCCGAATCCACCAGAACCGGAACCCCGTAAGTATGCGCCACCTTACAGATTCCTTCCATATCGCTTAATACGCCCTCATAGGTTGGACTGGTAACAATAACCAACCCGGCATCCGGTGCTTTGTTCAGAGCCGCCTCTACAGATTCTGCAGTAATCCCGCCGTAGATTCCGGTCGTTCTCTCCTGCTCCGGCATCAGATACGTCACCCTTGCATTCACGAGCTGTAAGCCGTGATAGACCGACTTGTGGCAATTTCGCGCAACAAGTACACTGCCGCCGTACGGAACCGTTGCGAAAATTCCCGCAAGAATTCCGCAGGTACTGCCGTTTACCAGCGGATATGCCTCTTCGCTGTGCCAAAGTGCTGCCGCACGCTTCTTCAAAGAAAGCAAAAGCCCCTCTGGCTCCGCTAAATTATCAAACCCCGCTATTTCCGTAATATCACAGTCTGCACAAAGTGCCTCCAGATAACCGCCGGGTCCGGAAAGAGCGAGGTTCCGTTTATGCCCCGGCATATGCATCGGGAGCATGGAATCCTTATATTCTTTTAATTTTTCAAATAGCGCCTGTGCCATTCTTTCTGCCCCTTCCCTTTCTCCGGTGTCCTGTGTACTTCCCTCTTTTCCTATTGCAGCACCACCCTGCTGCCATCCTTTTCATATTCCTCCCGCAGCTTCCGAAGTGCCTTTTTCTCAATACGTGATACATAGCTTCTGCTGATTGCCATACGCTCTGCAATTTCCCGCTGTGTAAACTCTCTTCCTCCATATAAGCCGTAACGGAGAGCAATAATTTCCCGTTCCCTGTCCTCCAACCGGTTCATCAGAAACTTCGGGAGTACGGACAGCTTTTCCTTCCGCTCCAGCCGTTCTGCATAATCCTCTTCCTCAGCTTCCATGATTTCCAGCAGGCTGATTGCATTCCCCTCTTTGTCTGTCCCGATTGGGTCATATAAATATATTTCCTTTGCCGTTTTCTTGCCTGCACGAAAGAACATCAGCAATTCATTTTCAATACATCTGGCCGCATAGGTTCCGAGACGGATTCCTTTGGACTCATCAAATGTATCCACCGCCTTAATCAGTCCTACCGTTCCGATGGAAATAAGGTCCTCATTGTCCCGCTCCGGCTGAGCATATTTTTTTACGATATGTGCTACCAGACGAAGATTATGCTCAATCAGTAAGTCTCTTGCCTGCTTATTCCCGGCACGAAATTCTAAAAATAAAGACTCTTCCTCTTTTGCGTCCAGCGGTTTCGGAAAAGCGAACACCTCACGCCTCCGTCTGTTCTTTCTAACAGCCTATGACGTGAAAACATGACCCGTGCCTGTCGCCTGCGAAATCTTCGCAAAAGATTTCCTACTCCCCTTGCTTCATTCTTAAAACCGTAAGCGGTTCCGCCTTCCGGTCCAATGTTACATAAAGCATCTGTTGCGGATGCGGACAGCTCTCCATAGCATTTCCCTCTGTATCCGTGATGGAAAGAACCTTTGCATAACAGCTCTCTCCGTTAAAGTGCATAACCTCTACCGTGTCCCCCACACAGAACTTATTCCGCTGCTCCATAGAAAGGCGCCCGTCCTCAGTTATCTCTATCGGAAATCCAAGATAGGTATATTCCTTGTTATACTCATTATTCTCGTAAACCTGTGCATCACTTCCCGGCTTTCCGAAGAAAAATCCGGTCGTATAACTGCGATACGTGCACTTGGATATCTCCTCTTTATAATACGGCAAACGCTCCCGATACTTCTCTTCACTTTCAAAATAATCATCGATTGCCTGACGATAGGTACGTGCCACTGTCGCAACATAAAGAGCGGTTTTCATACGCCCTTCGATTTTAAAGCTGTCAATTCCCGCTGCGACAAGCTCCGGAATATGTTCTATCATGCATAAATCCTTGGAATTAAAAATATAGGTGCCGCGCTCGTTTTCAACTACCGGAAGATACTCGCCCGGACGGCTCTCCTCCATAATATAGTACTTCCAGCGGCACGGATGGGTACAGGCACCTAAGTTTGCATCTCTTCCGGTAAAATAATTGCTTAACAGACACCTTCCGGAATAAGAAATACACATTGCACCATGCACAAACGTCTCTATTTCCAGCTCCTCCGGAATATTGCGACGAAGCTCCGAAATCTCATCAAGTGAAAGTTCTCTTGCCGACACAACACGTTTTGCGCCTAAACGGTGCCAGAACCGATACGTACGGTAATTCACGTTATTTGCCTGCGTACTGATATGAAGCTCTGTTTCCGGCAGGATTTCTTTCGCGATTTCAAACACCCCGGGATCGGAAATAATTAACGCGTCCGGTGTCACCTCACGCAGCTCCCGGAAATATTCCTCCACACCTGCCAGGTCGCGGTTATGTGCCGTAATATTCGCCGTCACATAGACCTTCACGCCATGCGCATGGGCATAGGCTATCCCCTCTATCATGTCTTCTTTTGAAAAATTATGTGCCTTTGCCCGGAGTCCGTACATCTCACCCCCGATGTAGACTGCATCGGCACCGTATTTTACCGCAATTTTTAATACCTCAAGACTACCTGCCGGGAGCAGAAGCTCCGGTTTCTTTCTCTGTTCCATACTAACCTGCTTTCCGATTCTATCTGTTTTCCTTTTCCGTTCCTGTCCTATCTTTTCCGAAGAATGCATTCTTATCAGTCCTTTTTACACTTAACGTAACGCCGTCACCAACCGGCAGGACTACCGTTTCCAGCTCCTCCATATGCTTCAGTGCGTAAACATACTCGCGCATACGCATATGTATCGTGCGCTCTCTCCGCGGAATCGTATATTTGGATTCTACGATGGTTCCCTCCTGTAGCACATTATCCGTAATCAGAATACCTCCCTCCGGTAACAGCTTTAACAGATACGGGAGAAAATTCATATACTGTCCCTTTGCTGCATCCATAAAGATAAACGGATAGGTATTTCCCTGCTCTGCCAAGTCACGTAATACATCATTTGCATCTCCGCAAAGAAGAGTGACCTTATCCGCATACGGAATGGACGCCAGATTTTTTTTCGCTTCCCGAATCCGCATTTCCACTTTTTCTATTGTCGTAATCGTACAATGCTCTGGCATATACTCACTCATAAATGCTGCAGAGAAGCCAACGGCACAGCCGACCTCCAAAATCCGGTCCGGCTGTAACAAGCACAGAAGGAAACGCAGCAACGCCTGCGCTTCCTTCCTGATAATCGGCACCTCATCCGCAAGTGCCCTTTGTTCCAATTCATCCAGATACTCCGGTAAATCACATTCCAAAGCCTTAATATACTCCGACAATCGCTCGCTGATAATCATTACGTTTCCTCCGGTTGTGCCTTTGTCAAATCGGTAATTACATCCAGTATTTCATCATACGTCATCGACGTATTCAGCTGAAATGTCCCCTGCATAATCTTATACTCAAACAGCTGCACTTTAAGATAGAACGTGTATTTATTTACGATAACCTTATTCATATAAAGCTTTTCTGCGATATCCATCGTAGATTCGCCCTCTTCGATATGGATTTCGACATCACGTCCCGGCTCGGCTTCACATACTCGATCTCCGACGATTTGATACGCAAATTCGTATACATTGGTTGCCGCATAATAAATCCCAAAGGCAACCACAGCGTAAAAAACAAGATTGAGTAACACTCCGAGGAAATAGCCTATGATATCAAGTGCTGCTTTTGTCTGCTGCGATTGTTTTGCCATAATTACACATCTACCTCCATAATAATCGGGAGAATCATCGGATTACGCTTCATCTTCTTCCAAAGATATTCGCTTAACGAATCCTTCATTGCATTCTTGATTTTACCCCAGTCGGAGATATTCTTTGCCATACAGCGTTCCAAAGCATCCAGTACTACCTCACGAGCCTCATCTAACAAATTCTCCGACTCTCTGACATAGACAAAGCCTCGCGAAACAATATCCGGTCCCGCCAGAATCTCATTTGTATACTTCTGCAGTGTCAGTACAATGATTAGCAGACCATTCTCCGACAGATGCTGTCGGTCACGCAAAACAATATTTCCTACGTCCCCGACACCGAGACCATCCACAAAAATGCCCTGTGCCTCTACCTTGTCCACTACGCTTCCGCTTTCCTCATCCAGTTCCAGCACATCACCGGAGGACAGGATAAAGACATTGTCCTTTTCGACTCCCATACTCTGTGCCAGCTGGCCATGGGTAACACGATGATGGTACTCTCCATGCAACGGAATCGCGTATTTCGGTTTTGTTAAAGCATAAATTAACTTTATTTCCTCCTGGCAGGCATGCCCGGATACGTGGGTATCCTGCGTAATTACCTTTGCACCCTTTCTGGTTAATTCATTGATAATCTTGGATACCTGCTTCTCATTTCCCGGAATCGGATGAGAGCTTAAAATAACCGCATCTCCCGGAACAATGGACACCTTTTTATGTGTGGAATTTGCCATTCTGGAAAGTGCTGCCATTGCCTCTCCCTGACTCCCGGTCGTAATAAGCACCAGCTTCTCGTCCGGATAGTTCTTAATCTGCTCAATATCAATCATAATATTGTCCGGAATATTGATATAGCCAAGCTCTGCTGCCGTGGAAATAATATTAACCATGCTGCGGCCTTCAATGACAACCTTACGGTCATACTTTTCCGCCGTATAAATAATCTGCTGTACACGGTCTACATTGGAAGCAAAGGTAGCAACAATCAGGCGGTGATTCATGTTCTCCGCAAAAATCGTATCAAATGTCTTGGCAACCATTCGCTCCGACATTGTAAAGCCCGGTCGCTCTACATTTGTAGAATCAGCTAAAAGCGCCAATACGCCCTTCTTTCCGAGTTCTGCAAAACGCTGCAAATCTATCGTATCCGAAAACATCGGTGTGTAATCCACTTTAAAATCACCGGTGTGTACTATCGTTCCTACCGGAGTAAAAATGGCAAGTGCTGCCGCATCCGCAATACTGTGGTTCACTCGAATGAATTCAATGCGAAACGCACCGAGATTTACGGACTGTCCGTACTTGATTACCTTCCGTTTCGTATTCTTGAGTAAGCCGTGTTCCTTTAACTTATTATCAATTACACCTACCGTCAGCTTGGTAGCATATACCGGTACATTAATCTCCTTTAATACATATGGCAATGCCCCGATATGGTCTTCATGACCATGCGTAATAATAAAGCCTTTTACCTTTTCAATGTTCTCCTTCAGGTATGTGATATCCGGGATTACCAAATCGATTCCCAGCATATCATCCTCCGGAAAAGCCAGACCGCAATCCACAATAATAATACTGTCTTCGTATTCATAAGCGGTAATATTCATACCGATTTGCTCCAGACCCCCAAGCGGGATAATACGAAGCTTCGGCTTAGTTACCTGCTCTTCCGTAAAAAACTGTTCTTCTGCCTGTGCAGCCACTGCTGCTCTAATTCCTCGTCGTCTCAAAATTGCACCTCCGTTTTGGTGCATCGCAAAACAAAGCTTTTAAAAAGCCTTTCTAATTTACCTATCACGCACGCTCTGACACTGTAAATTACCTTTACAAACGTATGACTGTCCAGCCCCGCCGTTTTGTTTACTCACAAAACGCCCGGATTTGGAAGTCATACGCCCGAATTTCGGACGCAATACCTAGTCAATCCTGTTTTACAATGCATCTCTTTCTTACTAATGATTCCCTGTTTTTTGTAAAAAATTCACAGTTTATAAAATAAACTCTGTGTCTTCCAATAATTCACCGAACAAATCCGCAACGGCCTTTAGCTCTCTTTCATCCTCAACAATCTCATAGACAGCTTCCTGTTCGCCCTCAGCGGATACGTCCTTTAAAATCAGTGCCTCCTGTTCTTCCTCTTCAAAATCGTCCAGCACCAACAAATAATCCGTACCGTTAATACGTGTTTCCTCTATTACATGAAACTTCGCTTCTTCTCCATCCTCAGTTGTAAATGTAATCACATCCTGATTTCTTTCCATTTAGTCTTCCTCTCCGACTTTATAATTCATCCGGTCCAAATAGCTTTGTAAAATCAATACGGCAGCCACTTTATCTACTACCGCTTTTTTCTTTTCCAGACCGGTATTTCCAGCATCAAGCACACGATGTGCTTCTACTGTAGTCAGTCTCTCATCCTGTAACTCAACAGGAAGCCCGGTTCTGCGTTCCAATGCTTCCGCAAACTCTTCTGCCTTCTTTGCACGCTCTCCGACCGTATTGTTTAAATGCTTCGGATACCCCACAACAATGCGTTCCACTTCATACTCCTTTACCAGTTCTTCGATTCTCCGGTAAGTCTTACGAAGCTGTAACTCCTGTTCTCTCCGAATCGTCTCTATTCCCTGTGCCGTAATCAGAAGCGCATCACTAATCGCCACTCCTACCGTTGCCGCACCGTAATCCAGACCCATAATCCGCATTCTTCCACCTCACGTCATTCCCTGCAAAGCCTATAACTCATGTCTGATATAATTGCGCAAAAGCTCTTCGATAATTTCGTCACGCTCTACTTTCATAATCAGGCTTCTTGCATTTTCATGACTCGTAATATACGTAGGATCTCCCGACATTACATACCCGACAATCTGATTCACGGGATTGTAGCCCTGCTCTGTCAGTGCACGATGTACTGTTGCCAGAATCTCATGTACATCCGGCGCAACATTCTTTTCCACCTTAAAAAACTGTGTATGATTCGTTTCCTGCATAGCTTTGCACGCTCCTCCGTTTCATCAATACCACATTCTGTCCCATTATTATCCATCATAATATATTTCCGAAAAAATTTCAATCCTTTTCATAGAATTTTAAGAAACGCCGTCAGGCAACCTACTCCTCTCCCGGCAGATCTGCAAGTACACCGTCATTCATCCGTTTCCCGGAAATCCTTACCCTGACCGTTTCATTTGTCTGCGGAAACTCTTCTTTTTTCGGCAGATATGCCTTTACGTAACGGGTCGTATGCCCTGTCACGTAAACAGTTTCCCCGAGTTGTACGGTTTCTTCTAAAAGCACCTCTTCTTCTTTCCCTTCGAACAGAGAATAGTACGATTCGCGCAGTTCCCTTTCTACCTGCTCCAGGACATCGCTGCGTCCGGACTTTATCTGCTCCGGCACCTGATTCTCCATCCGGTCTGCCACAGTCCCCGCACGTCTGGAATACTTAAAGATGTGAATCTGGGAAAAGGCAACCTCCCGAACAAATTGCAGGGTCCTTGCAAATTCCTCCTCTGTTTCTCCCGGAAAACCGACAATGATATCCGTTGTAATTGCCGGATGTTCAAAATATTTCCTGAGATATCCGACCGCCTCCAGATATTGGGCTGTGGTATACTTCCGGTTCATACGTTTTAATGTAGCATCGCATCCGCTCTGGAGTGATAAATGAAAATGCGGACAAATCTTTGACAGCGAAGCGAGCTCCCGTACAAAGGCCTCCGTCATAATCCGTGGCTCCAGCGAGCCGAGCCGGATGCGCTCAATTCCTTCGATATTCTGCACTTTCTTTAAAAGAGCCAGCAACGGAAGGATTGTTTCCCTCACATCTTCATTGTTTGCAAGCGATTCATCAAACTCTGATGCGCTGCTTTCGATTTTGCTTTTCTCATACTCATGCTGCTCCGGCTCCGGACATTTCACCGCTTCGTTCCTATTCTCCAATCCATAAGAGGACAGATGAATTCCGGTAAGTACCACCTCTTTGTAGCCCTCCCCCGCCAGACGGACGATTTCTGCCAGAATCTCTTGTTCTCCGCGTGAACGCACGCGGCCTCTCACATAAGGAATGATACAATAACTGCAGAACTGGTTGCAGCCGTCTTCTATTTTAATATAGGCCCTTGTGCGCTCTGTCACCGTTTCAATCGGCAGCTCCTCATAACTTTTTTCTTTTGCGATATCAAGCACAGCGCAATCCGTATTGTCCGCTTTTTCTAAAGCCGCTTCCACCAGCTCCACAATTTTCGCCTTTTGATTGTTTCCGACCACCAGCGCAATCCCTTCCTGCTCTGCCAGCCGTTCTCCCGCTGCCTGTGCATAACAGCCGGCTGCCACCACCAATGCATCCGGATTCTTTTTCCTTGCGCGATGCAGCATCTGCCTTGATTTTCGGTCCGCCATATTCGTGACCGAACAGGTATTTACCACATAGACATCCGCCTCCTCGTCAAAGCTCTTTTCTATCGCTCCCGCCTTTAAAAACAGTTCCCGCATCCCTTCCGTCTCGTAAGAATTCACCTTACAGCCAAGGGTCAGAAAGGCAACCCGCTTTCCTTCTATGATACGTTTTTCCTTGCACATTCCTGTACATTCCTTTCTAAGTTTTCGTACATCTCACAATTATTTTCAAAATTAACTAACTTTTTTATCACATTTGCATATTGACATTTTTATCATCAAACGGTACTATATAAGTATAAAGATACTGGATAATAAGTATCTCCAATAACAAAGAAGGAGGAACTGTTATGAAGACTGTAAAAATTTCCTTAAACTCTATCGACAAAGTAAAAGCTTTCGTAAACGAAATCACTAAGTTTGATTCTGATTTCGATTTAGTTTCCGGAAGATATGTCATCGATGCAAAGTCCATCATGGGTATTTTCAGCTTAGACCTTTCTAAGCCGATTGATTTAAATATTCATGCACAGGACAATCTGGATGCAATTCTTTCCGCATTAGCTCCGTACATTGTTGAATAAGTCGTAAATAAAGGTATTGTTACAAATGGGGAGGATACAAAACGGTATCCTCTCTTTTTCTATTCCTATGCTCTTACCTCAATGACCTCCGTTGTCTCGATTGCCTGTTTCATCAGTTCCTCTATCACATCGGAAAGCAGCTCCTCGGACTTTTCAATCGCAGGTAATATCGGCTTTGTTACCGGATGTTTTGCCACAAAAATGGTACAACAGTCTTCATACGGCAAAATAGACGTTTCAAATGTTCCGATTTTTTGCGCAATATCAACAATCTCCACCTTATCAAACCCGATTAACGGACGAAATACCGGAAGCTCACAAACCGCATTCGTTGTCAGAAGGCTCTGCATGGTCTGACTTGCCACCTGACCGATACTTTCCCCGGTAATGAGTCCAAGACAATCACTCTTTTTCGCAAAATACTCTGCGATACGCATCATATAACGGCGCATGATAATTGTAAGCTCCTCGTGCGGACACTTTTCATAGATTGCCAGCTGAATATCCGTAAAATTCACAACATTCAATCGAATCGGACCGGTATAACGACTTATAATTCCGGCAAGGTCAACTACCTTTTCCTTCGCCCGCTCGCTGGTATATGGCGGAGCATGAAAATAGGTTGCCTCCAGGACAACACCCCGTTTGGATATCATATAGCCCGCAACCGGACTGTCGATTCCGCCGGATAACAGAAGCATCGCCTTTCCTGCCGTACCGACCGGCATTCCGCCCGGTCCGGCTAACACCTTGGAGTAAATATAGGCACGGTTTCTGATTTCTACCGTAATGACCTCCTGTGGTGCATGAACATCCACGGAAAGTCCCGGAAAGCGCTCCAGCAAAGCCTCTCCTATTTTTGCACAGATTTCCGGAGATGTAATCGGGTAATGCTTGTCTGCCCGCTTTGCAGCCACCTTAAAGGAAAACTTCTTCTGCGGATACATCTCTTCCACAAAATCACCCACTGCCTGCTTCACCGTTTCCCACTCTGTTGTCTCCACTACCTTTACCGGACAATACCCGGATACTCCGAATACACATCCCAGTGCTTCTACCGTATCCTCATAATCGTACCCGTCCGGACACTCCACAAAGATTCTGCCCTGTTCACGGGTTACGGTATAGTTTCCCAGAGAACCGAGCTTTTCCGCCACCCGGTTTTTAAGTGCATTTTCAAAAATATGCCGGTTATTCCCTTTTAAGCCGATTTCACCGTATTTTACCAAGAATGCCTGATACATTAATTTCCTCCGTTATTCTCCGTCACTTCGACGGAATTCTCTCCTACAGCACTTTGCCGTCAGTTGTCTTTGTTCTGTTCCTTCTATTTTCTCCGGAATCTTCGCAGCTGCGGAAGTAGCTCCTTTAACACCGCCAGCGTATAATCCAGCTCGTCCCTTGTCGTATCCTTGCAGAAGCTGAAGCGTACCGTTGTATCCAGTAAATCATCTGCCACACAAATTGCCTTTAATGTTCCGCTCACCGCCGGATGATTAGAGGAGCAGGCAGAACCGGAAGATACATAGATTCCTTTTTCCTCTAAGGCATGCAGCAAAACTTCGCTGCGAACTCCGGCAAAGCCTACACTCATGATATGAGGCGCTGTGCGGCGAAGCCGCTCGCTCCTTTCCGCATCGGAAACACTCCCGCCTTTTTCCTCATCCACCAGATGAATCGTTACATTCTCCAATGTCTGCAATCCCTTTGCAAAATATTCCTTTAAGTCATACAGCTGCTCCTGCAGCTTTTCAATCTTACTGCAGGCAAGCTCTGCAGCCAGACCGCATCCGGCAATCCCCGGCACGTTCTCCGTTCCGGAACGCATTCCCTTTTGCTGACCGCCGCCATAAAGTAACGGCTTGATTTTTGTCCTCTCTCTGATATACAGAAAGCCACAGCCCTTCGGCCCATGGAACTTATGCGCACTGGCGGATAACAAATCAATATTTTGCCTTTTCGGATAAATCCGATACTTTCCGTATGCCTGAATAGCATCCACATGAAACAAAATTGCCGGATTATATTCCTTTACCGCAGTTCCCAATGCCGTGATATCCTGTACTGCGCCCACTTCATTGTTCACAGCCATAATTGAGACCAGAATCGTATCCTTGCACAGAGCCTCACGCAGAGTATCCACAGATATTCTGCCATCCGCTCCCGGTACCAGATAAGTCACACGAAATCCGAGCTCCTCCAGAAAAAACAACGGCTGATACACCGATGCGTGCTCGTATGCCGTAGTAATAATGTGCATTCCGCTTCGCTTATTCGCAAGCGCTGTTCCAATCAGCGCCGTATTATTTGACTCGGTACCGCCGGACGTAAAAAACACTTCCTCCGGTTTGCACTTCAGAGTCGCCGCAATCTGTTCCTTTGCCGCCTTTATATATCGTTCCGCATCAAGTCCCTTTTTATGACGGGAGGAAGGATTTCCGAAATCTTCCCTGTATACCCGCTCCATCAATGTAAGCACAGACTCGTCGATTCTCGTCGTTGCCGAATTATCCAAATACGCTTCCATGAACTCTCCTTACTTTTCGACACACTCAATTGCAAGCATCAGCATCGATAGCATTGCAAGACCTGCCGTCTCTGTCCGTAAAATGCGTTTTCCGAGGGAGAGACACTCTGCACCCTTTTCCTTTACCTGTGCAACCTCGTCCTCCGCAAACCCGCCTTCCGGTCCGACAAAAATGCCAATGCTCTTCTTCCTTCCTGCCGTTTTCAGGCATTCCGCCGTTGGGTGCATCCCGTCCGCATTTTCATACAAGATTACATTATAGTCCAAATCTGTCATAGACGCAAGTGCTTCTTTCCATGTATGCACCGCAGCCACCTTCGGTATAATACCTCTGCCGGACTGTTTTGCGGCACTTTCCGCTATTGCCTGCCACCTTGCAAGTTTTTTCTCTTCCTTTCCCCCATCCGTCTTCACGATAGTACGCTTTGTCACTACCGGTACAATTTCCGCTGCTCCCAGTTCTACCGCCTTCTGAATAATAAGCTCCATCTTATCCTTCTTCGGGAGCCCCTGAAAAAGTACCAGCCGCACCGGAAGCTCTGTATCCGAGACTCTTTCCTCCACTACGGAAGCCAGAAGAGTTTTCTCTCTGCTTCCCGCCAGTTCACACAGATAATCAGTCCCCACACCGTCACACAAAATAAACCTCTCGCCGATTCTCATCCGAAGTACATTTTTGATGTGGTTCACATCCTCCCCCGTAATTTCAATACAATCCCCCTGCTTTTGAGACGCATCAATATAAAAACGATACATGGTTTCCCCCTTACTTTGCAACAATGGACACCCAGTCTCCCAGGGTAACGACTTCTGCGATTTCAAACCCGTTTTCTCTCAGCGCACTCTCCACTGCTTCCCGCTTCGTGTGAATAATGCCGGAACTGATAAACAGTGCCCCCGGCTTCATAAACTCTCTTGCCACGGCAGACAACGGAATAATCACATCTGCCAGAATATTGGCAACAACAATATCATATGCGTGAAGTCCTACTGCCGCACGAAGTGCCGCATCGCCGATTACATTTCCGTCAGTCACTTCTATCAGTCCTGCCTGTTTCCGGACTATCGGAAGTCCCTTCTCGTTCTTTTGGCATACTTCCACAGGCAGTCGGTTCACCTCTGCATTTTCCACGGTCACTCCGACGGCAATCGGGTCAATATCAACCGCAGCGGCATATCCTGCACCGAGAAGCATGGAAATGATAGATAAAATCCCGCTTCCGCATCCTACATCAAATACAAAATCACCCGTTTTTAAATACTTCTTCAGATTCCCGATACAAAGCTTTGTCGTTTCATGAGCACCTGTCCCGAAGGCTGTTCCCGGGTCAATTTCCACCACAAGGTCGCCCTCCCTCTTTTCCTGCAGTTCTTCCCAGGTCGGCTTGATGACAATCGTGTCATCCACGCGGAACGGTTTAAAAAACTCCTTCCAGTTATTTATCCAGTCCTTGTCCTCTGTCTCGGATACCGAAAGCTCTCCGCTTCCCACATTTACGAAACAGCGAAGCTCGGAAAGCCCGGCTTCGATTTTTTCGCGCATCGCCTCGATATCCGTATCCATGTCCAGATAAAAGCTGACCACCGCACTCCCGTCATCCTCCGGAAGCTCCGGCAATATATCAATAAACATCTTCTGCCTGTCTTCATCGGAAAGCGGCACAAAATCAGAAATCTCAATTCCTTCCACACCAAGCTCGTCTAACATTGCGCCGACCAAATCTACCGCTTCTGTTGTTGTCTTTAATTCCATTTTAATCCATTTCATGTCTCTTTCCCTCCGATTTGATGATTCTATTATATTCCACCTCAGAAAGAAAAGCAATCACATCGCAAAAAAACAGGACCGTACTTTCAGATACAGTCCTGCATTGCTTATTTGCATTTACTTACTTTCCGAAAAACTTCTTTTTGCTGCTTTTACTGCCGCCCTTCTCCGGGTTGTCGCCCTCACGTTCGCCGGACGCCTCCGCAAACTTCTCCAGAATCTCCTTTTGCTCCGAAGTAAGCTTTGACGGCACCTGTACGACCAGAGTTACATAATGGTCGCCGCGCACATCCTTATTCCGCAGGGTAGGAACACCTTTTCCACGAAGTCTGATTTTGGTATCGGTCTGGGTGCCCGGCTTAATGGTATAAAGAACGTCACCGTCTACCGTACTGATGCGTACATCGCCGCCGAGAGCAGCCTGGGTAAAGGACATCGGAGCGGTAGAATAGATATCATACTCCTGACGCTGGAAAATCGGGTGACTGCTGACTGCTACCTCAACAAGCAAATCTCCCTGTTCACCGCCGTTTTCTCCCGGTTCGCCCTTTCCGCGGATACGTATGCTTTGACCGTTATCAATGCCGGCCGGCACGGTTACCTGTATCTTCTTACGCTTCGTCACATAACCGTTGCCGTAACAATCCGGACACTTCTCCTTGATAATCTTACCGGTTCCGCGGCAATCCGGACATGCCTGCACGTTTCTGACCATGCCGAACAGAGATTGCTGTGTATATACCACCTGACCTTTACCGCCGCACTTACTACAGGTCTCGCTCTGAGTCCCCGGCTTTGCGCCGCTGCCCTTACAGGTATCACATTTCTCTTTTAAATTCAGCTCCAGTTCCTTTTCCGTGCCGAATACAGCCTCATTAAAGGTGATACGAATCCCGGTCCGTACATTTGCCCCCTTTTGCGGTCCCGTACTGCCTCTCCGGCTTCTTCCGCCGCCAAATAAATCTCCGAAGATATCTCCAAAGATATCCCCCATATCCATACCGGAGAAATCAAAGCCGCCGGCTCCGCCGCCACCCTGCTCAAAGGCTGCATGACCGAACTGGTCATACTGTCGTCTCTTTTCAGCATCACTTAAAACAGCATAAGCCTCGGAAGCCTCTTTAAACTTTGCCTCGGCTTCCTTATCACCCGGATTCATATCCGGGTGATACTTCTTTGCCGTCTGGCGGTATGCCTTCTTTATCTCATCCTCCGTGGCATTTTTGGAAACACCGAGGACTTCATAATAATCCCGCTTACTGTCAGCCATCTTAACTCCTCCGAATGTACCTTATACCTCACGGTAGTCGGCATCTACAACATCATCTGCTGCATTACCGCTGCCGGTGCTTCCCATATCCGGACCTGCTGCTCCCATATCCGGGCCTGCTGCTCCGGCTGCACCCTGCATCTGCTCATACATCTTTGTAAATAGAGACTGTGCGCTGTTCATCAGCTTCTCCTTAGCCGCCTTCAGGTCTGCAACTTCACCCTCAGACATTACTTCCGGATTACTCTTTTCTACCAGTTCCTTTAAGTGTGCAAGATCTGATTCTACGGCACTCTTGTCTGCGTCTGCAATCTTGTCACCCACTTCGGAAAGTGCCTTCTCCGTCTGGAATACCATGGAGTCTGCATCATTACGAACCTCTACAGCTTCCTTACGCTTCTTATCCTGTGCCTCGTACTCTGCTGCCTCTCTTACAGCCTTATCGATATCAGCATCGGAAAGGTTGGAGCCTGCGGTAATTGTGATATGCTGCTCTCTGCCGGTTCCGAGATCCTTTGCGGATACATTTACAATACCGTTTGCATCAATATCGAACGTAACCTCAATCTGCGGAACACCTCTTCTTGCCGGCGGAATACCGTCGAGACGGAACTGTCCGAGACTCTTGTTGTCCTTCGCGAACTGACGCTCACCCTGTACAACATTGATATCTACTGCGCTCTGGTTATCTGCCGCTGTGGAGAATATCTGGCTCTTCTTTGTCGGGATTGTAGTATTTCTCTCAATCAATCTGGTAGCAACACCACCCATGGTCTCAATAGAAAGAGACAACGGTGTTACATCGAGAAGAAGGATATCACCTGCACCTGCATCGCCTGCAAGCTTACCACCCTGAATGGAAGCACCGATTGCTACACACTCATCCGGGTTTAAGCTCTTGTTCGGTTCATGACCGGTGAGCTGCTTAACCTTTTCCTGTACTGCCGGAATACGGGTAGAACCGCCGACAAGGAGTACCTTACTAAGCTCGGAAGCGGAAAGACCTGCATCCTTTAATGCGTTCTGTACCGGAATAGCTGTTCTCTCTACCAGATCGTGGGTCAGTTCATCAAACTTTGCTCTTGTCAGGTTCATATCAAAGTGCTTCGGTCCCTCTGCGGTAGCAGTGATGAACGGAAGGTTGATGTTAGTGGTCATCTGGGAAGAAAGCTCCTTCTTTGCCTTCTCTGCTGCTTCCTTTAATCTCTGGAGAGCCATCTTATCGGTAGAAAGGTCTACACCCTCTGCCTTCTTAAACTCGTCGATAAAGTATCTGGTAATACGCTCATCAAAGTCATCACCACCGAGTCTGTTATCACCGGAGGTAGCAAGTACTTCAATAACACCGTCACCAATTTCGATAATGGATACATCGAAGGTACCACCACCGAGGTCATATACCATAATCTTCTGCTCATGCTCATTATCCAGGCCGTAAGCAAGTGCTGCTGCGGTCGGCTCGTTGATAATACGCTTTACTTCAAGACCTGCAATCTTACCTGCATCCTTGGTTGCCTGTCTCTGGGAGTCATTAAAGTAAGCAGGAACGGTAATAACCGCTTCCGTTACCTTCTCACCGAGATAGTTCTCTGCATCTGCCTTTAACTTCTGCAGGATAAATGCGGAAATCTCCTGCGGAGAATACTTTTTGTCATCAATGGTTACTCTGTAATCGGTTCCCATATGACGTTTAATGGAAGAAATCGTCTTATCGGCATTTGTAACTGCCTGACGCTTTGCTGCCTCACCTACAATACGCTCGCCGGTCTTCGTGAATGCCAGAACGGACGGGGTGGTTCTTACACCCTCCGTGTTGGTGATAACTACCGGCTTACCACCCTCCATCACTGCCACACAGGAGTTTGTTGTTCCTAAGTCAATACCAATAATCTTACTCATCTCTTTGTCCTCCTATAAATAAATTAATTTGCAACCTTAACCATACTGTGACGTACTACGGAATCCTTATACATATATCCCTTTTGGAATTCCTCTGCCACTATATTCTCACCAAAATTTTCATCTTCTATGTGCATTACCGCATTATGAAAATCCGGATTGAACTCCTGTCCTACTGCTTCAATCGGTGTAACACCGGCATCCGCAAGCTCCGTAATAAGTTGTTTGTAAATCTTTTCGATTCCCTGCGCAAAGGCTCCGTTCTTTTCCTCTTCGGAAACGGTTGCAAGTCCGCGTTCGAAATTATCAATCACCGGGAGAAGCTTTTCCACGATACTCTTTGCACCGATTTCAAACATCTGCGCCTTTTCCTTTTCGGTACGCTTTCTGAAATTCTCGAACTCTGCCATCTGTCGGAGCACCTTATCGTTTAATTCCGCAATCTGCTCGTCTCTCTTATCCTTCTTCTCTTTCTTCTTGAAAATGCCCTTTCCTTCCTTTGCATCCCCGGCAGCTTCTGCCTCCTTGGAATCAGAAGTCCCGGCGGCATCCTCCGGCACCGGATGTTCTGTAGTTTCCTGTTCTGTCTCAGTCTCCATGGTTTCATCAACAACCGTATCCACTGTATCTTCTATGGTTTCGTCCGGGTTCTTTACTTCCTTTTCTGCCATTTCCTTCACCTTTCTTTGTTACTCCTTATTCTTCTTAAAAATATCGTCCAGCTGACTCTTTAATGTCTGGAGCGTACCTACTACCTTTTCATAATCCATACGCTTCGGACCGACAATACCGATACGTCCGTAAATTCCGTCTTCTATTTCATACGTAGCCGTTACTACCGAACAATCCTTCATGGACTCTACCGAGGTCTCCTGACCGATGTAAACCTGAATTCCATGTTCCTCACCGTCACCGTTTAACAGTCCGGTCAGGGTTTTCTTTTCCTCCAGCTCATAGAGCAGGTCACTTGCCACACTGTGGTCACTTAATTCCGGATACTTTAAAATATTCGTTGCACCACTGGTGTAAATCGGAATATCCTCTTCCTCGCTGATAGACTGGGCAATGGCATCCAGCAGCTCACTGATGACATCTCCCATTCCTCCGGATTGTTCCTTCAGCTTTGCGATTACCGAGAGATTAATCTCGGACATATCCAGTCCCTGCAGATACGTATTCAAAACAATATTCAGCTTCAGGATATCTTCTTTACTAAGTCCGGTTGCCAGAGGAAGCATCTTATTCTTTACAATATTTCCTTCCAGAACTATGACCGCCAGAAGCTGCTCCTCATCCACATCCGTAAGCTGGATAAACTTTACCTTCCGGCTGCGGTACTGCGGACCGGTTACCAGTGTGGCATAATTCGTATTTACTGCCAGAAGCTTTGCCACCTGTTGAAGCAGGGACTCCATCTTATCTGCCTTATCACTTAAGGTATCCCACATCTGCTCCACTTCCTGCATCCGGCTCTGCATCATGGTATCTACATAAAGCCGATAACCTTTATCGGAAGGAATACGTCCTGCGGAAGTGTGAGGCTGTACAATGTACCCCAGTTCCTCTAAGTCCGACATCTCATTTCGAATGGTAGCGGAACTTAAATTCAAGTCCGTAAACTTCGAAATGGTACGGGAGCCGACCGGCTCACCGGTTTCAAGGTAATTCTTGATAATTGCCTGTAAAATCTTAAGTTTTCTCTCGTCTAATTCCACCGGTCCCCTCCTGTTCCCCTTCTCCATGGTCTACATGTTACGCGGTGTCCTTTTCTCTTATTAGCACTCAACTTGATGGAGTGCTAATACCTTGTGTCTATAAAATAACACCACCTGACACATTTGTCAAGTGGTAACTTAAAATATTTTTTAGTACATTGAAAAACAAACAAAATACCGATTCAGCAACTTCACCTATTATCCGAAATTGCTGAATCGGTATCCGTTTTTACAGAAAAGGCAGCCTACATAAGATTTGATTCATGACGCTATCCGCAAAGGACTACTCCTGCTCCAGCATCTCCATTGTCACATGCTTCCATCGGTACTTTTCCAAATCTACCTTTTTCTCTGTAACCTCTACACCCTCACTCAATAAAAGCTCTGCCTGCCGGTTCCCGCCGCCGAATGCAAAGGCTTCCGAAACCGCTCCTTCCCGGTTCACCACCCTGTGGCACGGAATATGTGCCGGGTCCGGATTGGCATGAAGGGCATATCCTACAACTCTTGCCCATCGCTTATTTCCCGCAAGCACAGCTACCTGACCGTAGGTGGCAACCGTTCCTCTCGGAATTTGTTTTACAACATTATAAATACGTTCAAATGCAGACTTTCCCATGTAATCGCTCCCTTTCTCCCTCCGGAACCTGCCTACTCCTTCCCGTCAGAAAACTCAGCCACCTCATATCTTAGACTGACGGAATTTTTTTCATATACGTTATAAAACTTGTTAAAAATACGATCTGTAATTGCCGTAGTGTCCTCCTCTTTTGCATCCAGAAACGCTACCAGAAACTGCTGACTGCCAAATCTCGTACTCACATCCACGGAACGAAGCGAATCCTGAATTGTTTTCTCCAGAAGGCTCATGGCATATTCCCTTTCATCAATGGTAACGCTTTCGAAGTCCCTGATTTCCATCGTAATCAAAATCAGCTGCATACTATAGCCGTAACGCTCGCCCAGATGTCGGATAAAATCATAAATCTTTGCAAAAGCCCTATAGCTAAGGCTCAGGGAACCGTTATACGCTCCCTGGTCGGACAAATTCCCCACCAGCTTTTTTAAGTCTATGGAGTTGTTCCTTACAAGCTGTGTACTGTCGTTCTGGTGGAAAAAGTATCCGCATTTTCCACTCTGCTTCATATGGTACAATGCCTTATCCGCCTTCTGTAAAACATCCTCGTAGACATCCGCCGGCGTACAAACGCACAATCCCACGGAAAGAGAGGATGCCGACAGCATGATTTCCTGCTCCTTTCTCTCCTGAAAGGACGCAATCACCGCCTCCACAATTTTCGCGGCCTCTCCCTGATTCACTCCAATCATATAAAACAAAAACTCATCGCCGCCGATACGGGTACAAATCGCATTTTCTCCGTGCTTTGTCAGTACTTCTCCCACGGTTTTCAGCGCAAAATCCCCCGCCAGATGTCCCATGGTATCATTGGTTGTTTTCAGATTGTCCAAATCCAGGAAGGCAAGACAGCCCGGAAGCTCCTTCATGGCATTTATGATCTTTCCTTCTCCCACTTTCCGGTTCAGCAAACCGGTCAGAAAGTCCGGTGCCTCTCTCCGCCTGGTTTCCTCCTCCATGCTCCTGATAATCCGGTTCATCAGCTCCGTACTTTCTCCCGAAAGCGTTTTTCTTTCACCCAGTCCTGTGTTATTTTTTATTTTCACCTTTTCCTCATCGAGCAGCTGAAAGAAAATATCCAGAAAATGCGGATCAAACTGCGTTCCTCTTCCGTTTTGCAACTCTGTGCGAATCACCTCGGGACTCAGACTGTCTCGGTACACCCGCTTACTGTTCATGGCATCATAGGCATCCGCAATACAAATAATCCGCGCCACAGCCGGTATCTCGTCTCCCGAAAGTCCGCTCGGGTAGCCTCTGCCGTCATACCGCTCATGATGATACATTGCACCGGAGGATACCTCGTTTATCGTTTCTATCTCCTTTAAGATTTCTCCGCCGATTGTAGTATGAGACTTGATAATGTTAAACTCTTCCTCGGTCAGCTTTCCCGGCTTATTCAATACATTGTCCGGTATTCCGACCTTTCCGATATCGTGTAACAAAGCTATGTACTTCAAATTCCGGATAGCATCCTCCGTCCACCCGGCCCTTTCTCCAATCAGTGCGCTATATTCCGCCACCCGCACCGAATGACCCTTTGTATAACTGTCTCTTGCCTCTATTATACTGGAAATGGTAGCAATGGTCTCAAAAGACATCTGCTCGACCTGTACGGTCTTTTCCTTCACCTTTTTCTCCAGATAATGATTCAAATCCTCTAACTGCAACACACGCTGAATACGATTTAACATAACCTCCGGAATAAACGGCTTCCGAATAAAATCAACCGCTCCTTTTTGCAAACAGGTGATTTCGCTTTCCGCTTCCGTATCCGCTGTCAGAAAAATCACCGGAACCAAACTGTTTCGCTCCAGCTTCTTAATTTTTTCAAAGGTTTCCAGCCCATCCATCTCCGGCATCAGTAAATCCAGCAATACCAAATCTGCATCATTCTCTTCCAGATACTCCAGTGCCTGTTTTCCGGAATTCAGCAAAACCAAATGGTATGTATCTTTAAGCACGTGCTCTACAAATTTTAAATTGATTGTGGAATCGTCTACCGCTACTATGCACTTCATATATCCTCCTCCTTAGGAATCACCATTCTTATTATATACCAAAATGCTTCCAATCACAAGACTTTCCGACAAATCACGCCTTTCTTTTCTCTGAGCCCCACATTACCAGACCTCTTACCGCGCTGATTCCGACCATCACTGCCATCGTTTCCTCCTTTCTGCTCTATTCATCCGTCCCGGCGGTATTTCGTTACAAAAAACAAAAAATTTCTATCGTGACAAAATGCGGGGTTTCCTTTTCTCTCTTACTCCCTCTGCCGCTTCTCCATTCTCCGCCAGCTTACAAATCCGTACAAATCATTTATAAAAAACATTACAAAACAAGCTACAACGGAAATATAATGAATATCTTTCATCATTGCCAGTACCCAAAGCACAATCAACACCATATCATTTGCCGCATATGCCACAGCGTAGTACGGACTTCTCCGGAACGTGAGATATACTGCAATGAAACTGGTTGCAACAGACAGTGTGCTCGGTAACAGATTTGCGGTATCAAATGCTTCCAATATAAAATAGAAGCAGACCGTCACCGCCGTTGTCAGAAGAAACATCATTATAACATCCTTTTTCCCGATACGGTTTACCTGTACTTCCGCCCTGTTTCCCTTATAGGGATGCCTAAGCCATGCGATCAGTGCAATTACCGCCATCGGCATAGTCATCCCAAGATAGGTTATCATCTCTCCGTAATAGGCGAAGGAAAAAGAAATGATACCATAAAGGATACTGAACACAATGATGAATGCCTGCGACACCGGATTCCCCTTCGCCGCAAAAATCAAGGAAGTTACACCGATTAAGGATGCTATCAGTGTCATATAACTTTCCCTGTCAAATAAGCAGAATGCGACAATGATTACTGTCACAGAACCGGCCCATAGAGCAAGTTCTCCTTTGGTAAAATAGTGCTTTAATCCTTTCATTTCTTTTGATTCCCTCTCTTTCAAACCAAAAGCATCCGAAGCACATCTTCTAAGACCTAACGATGTACTACGAATGCTTTGCATTCACTACCCGGTGGCAGTCATCATAAAATCCCCACTATCTCCGCACAAACTCATCCAGCAGAAACTCCGCCAGCACCACATTGCTGACGTCAATGCCCCGCGGGGTTAAATACACCCTGCCCTCTGCTTCCGCAAGAACACCCTGTGCGGTCAGACGCTTCATCACGTCGCCGTAAACGGTTTCAATCTCACACTTAAACCGCCGCTTAAACTCTGCCTTTTCAATTCCCCGGCACATCCGAAGACCAAGAAACATAAATTCTTCCATCTGCTCCTTTTGTACCAGACGCTCGATATCTTCTCTGATTGGAAACAGCTCTGCGGCACCTGCTAAATATTCTTCCATCTCCGTGGTATTGTGGAACCGTGCATTGGACATCAGAGACGACGCCCCGAGACCAAACCCCAGATACTCGGTTCCTTTCCAATAAGAGCTGTTGTGGCGACTCTCAAAGCCCGTCTTTGCATAATTGGAAATCTCATACCGCTCATAACCGGCCTCTTCCAGTAATTTCCCGGTCACCTCATACATCAGGCGTTCCGTATCCTCATCCGGCAGCTGCGACCTTTCCGGTCCGTTTTCTCCGTAGCGTTCCGAAAACGGGGTGCCGTCTTCAATCTGTAAGCTGTATACCGAAATATGCTCCGGCTGCTGCGCCAAAAGAAAACGAATACTTTCTGTCAAAGATTCCACTGTCTGCCTCGGTAACCCGGACATCAAATCCCCGCTGATATTTCGAAAGCCGGCTTCTCTTGCCGCCTTCACGCACTCCGCAAACTGCTCTTTTGTATGAATCCGTCCGAGACAGGAAAGCTCCGACTCTACGGCAGACTGCAGTCCCATACTGAGGCGATTAAACCCGAGCTCATACAATGCCTGAAGCTTCTGTGCATCCGCCGTTCCGGGATTGACTTCGACGGTAATCTCCGCCAGTTCACCGTTTAGTACCCGCCGCATGCGCTCCGCCGGTGTCTCCGCCTTTTCCGGCTCCTCGACTTTCTTTTTACCAAACCGCCGTTTTTTCTCAACCTTTTCCTGTACCATTCCACGAATCTCAAATGTATCAGAAATTGCCTTCAGAATCTTCTCCATCTGTGCCACCGAAAGCACCGACGGCGTACCTCCGCCGAAATAAACGGTTTCTACCAGATATTCTCCCGCATTCTCCGCATTTGCACGAATTTCTTCACAAAGAGCCTCTACATACCGCTCCTTTGTGGCATCTTCTGCCGCAAAGGAAAGGAAATCACAATAATCACACTTCTTTACACAAAACGGGATATGCACATAGAGTCCCAACGGTCTCTTCTCTGTTACTTCTTTCTTTTTCATATCGACTACCTCATTTTTAAACATAGAAAAACCACCCTATTAACTTTGGCCGGTTACATGGGTGGTTTTTCTGCCTAATCAACTAGGTCAACCCACCTTGTGGGCGGTTGTTCCTTTTCTGATTTCAGTTTAACACATTTCTTCTGCTTTCGCAAGCATTTCTTACTCGTCATCTAACTTGAGCACACTCATAAATGCCTTCTGCGGTATCTCCACATTGCCTACCTGACGCATACGCTTCTTTCCTTCCTTCTGCTTTTCAAGAAGCTTTTTCTTACGGGAGATATCACCGCCGTAACACTTTGCAAGCACATCCTTGCGCATTGCCTTTACAGTCTCTCTTGCAATAATCTTGCTGCCGATGGCCGCCTGAATCGGAATCTCAAAGAGCTGTCTCGGAATCTCCTCCTTCAGCTTTTCACACATCTTTCTGCCGCGCTCATAAGCGGTTTCTCCGTGTACAATAAAGGACAGCGCATCCACCTCCTCACGGTTTACCAGAATATCAAGCTTCACCAGTTCACTCGGCACATAGCCCTTTAACTCATAGTCAAAGGAGGCATAGCCTCTGGAACGTGACTTTAAGGCATCAAAGAAATCGTAAATGATTTCATTAAGCGGGAGCTCGTACTTTAAAAGAGCTCTCGTCTGCTCCATGTATTCCATACCGAGGTAAATACCGCGGCGCTCCTGACAAAGCGTCATAATGGCACCGACAAATTCGGTCGTCACCATAATCTCCGCAGAAACAAACGGCTCCTCCATATGCTCGATTTCCGACGGATCCGGAAGATTGGACGGATTGGTAATCTCCACTACCTCACCGTTCGTTTTAAACACCTTATAAATAACGCTCGGAGCGGTAGTAACAAGGTCAAGGTTATACTCGCGCTCCAGACGTTCCTGAATAATCTCCAGATGTAACAGTCCGAGGAAACCGCAACGAAAACCAAAGCCTAACGCTATGGAAGTCTCCGGCTCAAACTGCAGCGCCGCATCATTTAGCTGAAGCTTTTCAAGCGCATCCCGTAAGTCCGGGTACTTGGCACCGTCTGCCGGATACATCCCGCAATATACCATCGGATTTACCTTTTTATATCCCGGCAGTGCCTCCGCACACGGAGCAATTGCATTCGTAACCGTATCACCCACGCGGGTATCCTTTACGTTTTTCAGGCTGGCGGTAATATATCCTACCATGCCTGCCGAAAGCTCATCACACGGAATAAAGCGTCCCGGTCCGAAAATGCCCAGCTCCACGACCTCTGCTTCAGCGCCGGTCGCCATCATACGAATCTTAGTCCCCGGCTTTACGCTGCCCTCCATGAGACGGCAGAAAATGATAACCCCCTTATAGGCATCATATACGGAGTCAAAAATTAATGCCCGAAGCGGCGCATTCGCATCTCCCTTCGGAGCCGGAATCTTTGTCACAATCTGCTCCAGCACATCTTCTATATTAATACCGTTCTTCGCGGAAATCAGCGGCGCATCCTGTGCCTCCAGCCCGATAACATCCTCAATCTCTGCCTTTACCCGTTCCGGGTCCGCACTCGGCAGGTCTATCTTATTAATGACCGGCATAATTTCAAGATTATGATCAAGTGCAAGATACACGTTTGCCAGGGTCTGCGCCTCGATGCCCTGTGCCGCATCCACTACCAGAATCGCACCCTCACAAGCCGCAAGGGAACGGGAAACCTCGTAGTTAAAATCTACATGTCCCGGCGTATCGATTAGGTTAAAAACATACTCTTCTCCGTCCTTTGCCTTATAAACGGTACGAACCGTCTGTGCCTTAATCGTAATGCCGCGCTCACGCTCCAAATCCATATTATCCAATACCTGCGCCTGCATCTCGCGGCTGGTAAGAAGACCTGTCTTCTCGATAATCCGGTCCGCCAGGGTAGACTTACCGTGATCAATATGCGCAATAATACAGAAATTTCTAATCTTTGTCTGGTCCACTGCCATACAAAATCCTCACTTTCAAACAAGACAAGTAACATACGGTCTTCCGGATTGCTATTAACATGAAACGTTTTTCCATCTGTCAAATCACAAACCTTCACATACCCACATTAATGGTAGTATAGCATAAGGAATACAAGTTTGCAATTTATATTTTCTGCTTCCGCCCTAATCCAGACCGTCGTCCCCTTCCTTCTCTTCCTTAGGATTTGCCTCCTCAAACCTCTCCCGGATTTTCTCTTTATCCAACATCATGTTTATCTCACACATCCTGTTTTTACGCTTCTCCCGTTCCGCCCATTCCGTCATCCTTTTTTCCTGTCTGAATTT
>JAQXOR010000099.1 GCA_029099805.1 Lachnospiraceae bacterium | reverse complement strand
CTTCAATCATTTAAAGTGCTATAGTTTAAAGCAATATAGCAATAGCGCGGAGCCGGGATAAAGTCTCCGCCCTTTAAGGAGGTACAAAAAGATGAAGTTAAGAAAAATAGTTGCAATGACACTCGCATGTGTTACGGTGATGGCCGGATTTGCCGGATGTGGGAAAAAAGAGCCTGATGTTTACAAGGTCGGAATCTGTCAGCTGGTACAGCATGCCGCTTTGGATGCCGCTACCAAGGGCTTTCAGGATGCATTAACGGAAAAGCTGGGAGACAGAGTAGAGTTTGATTTAAAGAATGCTGCCGGTGACCCTGCGACTTGTAGTACGATTGTAAATCAGTTTGTTGCAGATAAGTCAGATTTGATTATGGCAAATGCGACTGCTTCTTTACAGGCCGCTTTTGCAGCAACCGCTGACATTCCGATTGTCGCTACTTCCATTACGGATTATGCGACTGCACTGGATATTGACAACTGGACCGGAAAGACCGGCGTAAATGTAACCGGTACCTGCGACCTTGCCCCGCTTGATGAGCAGGCTGCCATGATTAAGGAATTGTTCCCGGAGGTAAAGAAGGTCGGTATTTTGTACTGTTCCGCAGAAGCAAACTCCAAGTATCAGGCTGTTAATATAGCTGAGTACCTGACCGCACTCGGAATTGCTTCCGAGGAATTTACCTGTGCAGACTCCAATGATGTTGCGATGGTTACTTCCGCAGCATGTGCCGCATGCGATGTGCTCTATATTCCGACCGATAATATGATGGCATCCAGCACCGGTATTGTAGACGGTGTGGCAGGTCCGGCAGGTGTTCCGATTGTTGCGGGTGAAGCAGGAATCTGCAAGGGCTGCGGCGTGGCAACGCTTTCCATTGATTATTACAGCATCGGTTATGCAGCAGGTGAGCAGGCTTACGAGATTCTTGTAAACGGAGCAAAGCCGGCAGAGATGGAAATCGGTTATGCAAAGGAGCTTACGAAGCAATATATTGCAGAGCGTTGCCAGAAGTTAGAAATTTCTGTTCCTGACAGTTATGAGGCAATTGAGGTCGAATAATATTGCCGATTAGGCAAACATGGTTATATACCTTTGAAAGGAAAAAAGAATGGTCGCATTTATATTATCCCTTCCGGGGGCAGTAGCCCAGGGAATTATCTGGGGACTTATCGCAATAGGAGTATATATTACTTATAAAATATTGGATGTTGCTGATTTGACGGTAGACGGCTCCTTCGGCACGGGAGGGGCGGTTATGGTAGTGTGTATGACAAGCGGAATGAATATTGCACTTTCCATGCTGCTTGCATTTCTTGCCGGATGTGTGGCGGGACTGATAACCGGAATATTTCATACGAAATTCGGCATTCCGGCCATTTTGGCGGGAATATTGACCCAGCTTGCGTTATATTCCGTTAATCTGCGGATTATGAGCGGAATGGCAAATATGCCGTTGTCGGTTATGAAGTATAATGTGCTGTTGTCGTTACGCAAGATACCGAAGTCAATTATGGTTGCAGGAATTTTTGCGCTTGTCATAATCGTATTGCTATACTGGTTCTTCGGAACGGAGCTTGGGCACTCCTTACGCGCTACCGGCTGTAATCAGGCGATGGCGCGGGCAAACGGAATCAACACCGAGCGCAACAAGATACTCGGTCTGATTCTTTCCAATGGATTAGTGGCACTTTCCGGTTCTTTGCTTACCCAGTATCAGGGCTTTGCGGATATCAATATGGGACGCGGCGCGATTGTTATCGGTCTTGCGGCGGTGATTATCGGGGAAGTAGTGTTTGGAAAGATTTTCAAAAACTTTGCCCTGCGTCTGTTAGGCGTAGTATTCGGCGGCGTGATATATTATGTGGCAATTGCACTTGTATTAAGTCTTGGTCTGAATGCAAATGATATGAAGCTGTTCTCGGCATTGGTAGTATCGGTATTCTTAGGAATTCCGTACTGGAAGAAACAATTGCAGCAGAAGAACCTTTCCAGAAAGGGGGCTGCGAAAGATGCTAGAAATTAAGGATGTTTACAAGACCTTTCATCCGGGCACAATCAATGAAAAGAAGGCGTTAAACGGAGTGAATCTGACGCTTGATGACGGCGATTTTGTTACGGTAATCGGCGGTAACGGCGCCGGAAAGTCCACGCTTTTAAATATGGTTGCGGGTGTACATACGGCAGATGCCGGGCGGATTCTTTTAGATGGAATCGATGTAACGGATTTGTCGGAGCATAAGAGAGCGAAATACCTCGGACGGGTATTTCAGGACCCGATGATGGGGACAGCCGCGGATATGTGGATTGAGGAAAATCTTGCTCTGGCGGCAAGACGGGGACAGCACCGCACCCTTCGCTGGGCAATTTCCAAAAAGGAAAGAGAGGAATTCCGCGAAATGTTAAAGCCGCTTGGACTCGGTCTGGAAAACCGCCTTTCCACAAAGGTCGGTTTATTATCCGGAGGGCAGCGGCAGGCACTTACTCTTTTAATGGCAGTCATGAAGAAGCCTAAGCTGTTGCTGTTAGATGAACATACGGCGGCTTTGGACCCTAAGACCGCTGCAACGGTACTGAAGCTCTCTGACCAGTTTATCGAAGAAGGCAAGCTTACTGCCATGATGGTTACTCACAATATGAAGGATGCAATCGCACACGGCAATCGTCTGATTATGATGCATGAAGGACAGGTGATTCTTGATATCCGGGGTGAGGAAAAGAAAAAGCTTACGGTAGAAGAATTGTTAGAGGCTTTTACAAAGGCAAGCGGAGCGGAATTTGCAAATGACCGTGCATTATTGAATAAGTAAAGCAGTCGGACCATGACACAGAGCAGATAAAAGAATTTCTGTTTTGTACATGGTCCGCTTTTATCGTCTGTTTTCGCCATTTTTTGTAACAGCCAGTCTTCCTTTTGCAGGATAAGCTGTGGCCGTCATCACAACGATTACACACGAAAAGGCTGAACGGTTACATTTTCTGCAGACTTTCTGTATTTATGGCTTGACAAGCGAAACAAAACAAAGTAAAATACAGAGAATACCACTCTTGGTTATCCGGGATGTGGCAGAAAAACTATAAAGAGAAAGAGAGGATTAGTAAAATGGGCATGATTATCGGTGACGGTATTACCTTTGATGACGTGTTATTGGTACCGGCATATTCGGAAGTAATCCCGAATCAGGTGGATCTTACAACTTATCTGACAAAGAAGATTAAGTTAAACATTCCGCTGATGAGTGCAGGTATGGATACGGTTACGGAGCACCGCATGGCAATTGCAATGGCAAGACAGGGCGGTATCGGCGTAATTCACAAAAATATGAGTATTGAGGCGCAGGCTGAAGAGGTAGATAAAGTAAAACGTTCCGAGAATGGTGTTATTACAGACCCGTTTTCCTTATCCCCGGAACATACATTGCATGATGCAGACGAGTTAATGGCAAAGTACCGTATTTCCGGTGTCCCGATTACGGAAGGAAAGAAGCTTGTTGGTATCATTACCAATCGTGACTTAAAGTTTGAGACCGATTTTTCCAAGAAGATTAAGGAAAGCATGACCTCCGAGGGGCTTGTAACCGCCAGAGAAGGTGTTACCTTAGAGGAAGCAAAGAAGATTCTTGCACAGGCAAGAAAGGAGAAGCTTCCGATTGTAGATGCAGAGGGTAATTTAAAGGGTCTTATTACGATTAAGGATATTGAAAAGCAGATTAAGTATCCGCTTTCTGCAAAGGATGCACAGGGAAGACTTCTTTGTGCCGCAGGTGTCGGTGTTACTGCTAATATCTTAGAGCGTGTAGATGCGCTTGTAAAGGCAAAGGTTGATGCAATTGTAATTGACTCTGCACACGGTCATTCCGCAAATGTACTCCGTTGTGTGCAGATGGTACATGACGCTTATCCGGAGCTTCAGATTATTGCAGGTAATGTAGCAACGGGAGAAGCTACCGAAGATTTAATTAAGGCTGGCGTTGATTGTGTTAAGGTCGGTATCGGACCTGGTTCTATTTGTACTACCCGTGTGGTGGCAGGTATCGGTGTTCCGCAGATTACTGCGATTATGGATGCTTATGAAGCGGCTAAGAAGTATGATATCCCGATTATTGCAGATGGTGGTATCAAGTACTCCGGTGATATTACAAAGGCAATTGCAGCAGGTGCGAATGTCTGCATGATGGGATCTATCTTCGCAGGCTGTGATGAGAGTCCGGGAACCTTCGAGCTGTATCAGGGCCGTAAGTATAAGGTATACCGTGGTATGGGTTCCATTGCAGCAATGGAGAACGGAAGCAAGGACCGTTATTTCCAGGCGGATGCAAAGAAGCTCGTTCCGGAAGGTGTTGAAGGTCGTGTCGCATACAAGGGACTTGCAGAGGATACGGTATTCCAGTTGCTCGGCGGTCTTCGTTCCGGTATGGGATATTGCGGTGCAAAGGATATCGAGACCTTAAAGCAGACCGGTCGCTTTGTAAAGATTTCTGCAGCATCCTTAAAGGAGAGTCATCCGCATGACATCCATATCACAAAGGAAGCTCCGAACTACAGTATTGATGATAAGTAAGAGGAAGAGAGAAACAATAAGTATTTTGAACAGGCGATGGTTTCCGGGACTGCGAAGAAAACGGAGGTCATCGCCTGTTTTCACATTTTTTTCACAAAGCCACCAAAAACTCTTCATGGTTGCATTGTAGAATAAGATGTGGTATGGTAGAAGGGAAGCAAAAAAAGGAGGGAAAAAAGGTGATTGAAGCCATTGGACTGGTGAAGGAATACGGGAACCATGTTGCCGTGGATCACTTGAATTTCACAGTTGAAAAGGGACAGATTCTGGGCTTTCTGGGACCGAACGGTGCGGGAAAGTCTACTACAATGAATATGTTAACCGGTTACATATCCGCGACAGAGGGAACGATTATAGTGAATGGGTATGATATGCTGGAGGAACCGGAGCTGGCCAAAAAGAGTATTGGGTATTTGCCGGAGCAGCCTCCGGTTTATCCGGATATGACGGTGACGGAGTATCTGCAGTTTGTAACAGAGTTAAAGAAAGTACCGCGTAAGGAGCGGGAGAATGAGGTGAACCGCGTAATTGCGGTCACACAGTTAGAGGGAATGCGCGGACGGCTGATTCAGCATCTGTCCAAAGGATACCGCCAGCGTGTCGGGATTGCCCAGGCTTTGGTCGGAAATCCCGAGGTCATTATTCTGGATGAGCCGACGGTAGGCCTTGACCCGAAGCAGATTATTGAGATTCGTGAATTGATGAAGAGTCTTGCAAAAGAGCATACGGTTGTGCTGAGTTCCCACATTATGCAGGAAATCAGTGCGGTCTGTGACCATATTCTGATTATCAGTCACGGGAAGCTGGTATTGTCCGGAACGCCGGAGGAACTGCAGAGACAGGCAAATCAGGGAGAAAATCTGGAGCTGGAGGTGCTTGGAACCAAAGAACAGGTTATGGAGGTGCTTCAGTCAGTTGACGGAATTTCCGATATCGAGGAGCTTGCAGGAGACCGGGAAAATAGTTATGCGGTGCGCTTAAAGAGCACGGAGGATATTCGTAAGACGCTGTTTTTTGCTTTTGCAAAGGCAGAGCTTCCGATTGTAAAGCTTGTTCGTAACACCAAGACACTCGAAGATATCTTCCTGGAAGCAACAGCGGAGAATCAGGCGGATTTGACAGAGGATGAGGAGGTTTTGGCGGTGGAAACGCAAGAGACCGGTGAGTCATCCGACGAAGCCGCAGAGAAAATGTCCGGCGATGAGAGGGAGCAGGAGCAAAAGGAGGAAGCAGGGAAATGTTAGCGATTTATAAGAAGGAATTGCGCGCATATTTTAATTCTGTAATCGGATGGTTGTTCCTCGCGTTTTTCCTTGCATTTTTAGGAATTTATATCTATCTTTACAATTTTATGAAAGGATATACGTATATCGGATATGCGTTATCCAGTATTAACCTGATTTTCTGCCTGCTGGTACCGATGGTAACCATGCGTATTCTGGCAGAAGAAAAGCGTCAGAAGACGGACCAGCTGCTGTTAACCGCACCGATTTCAATTTGGAAGATTGTCTTCGGAAAGTACCTGGCACTTGTTACATTAATTGGTATTGCAATGGTGCTTGTGAGTGTTTATCCGCTGCTGTTTGCACGGTTTGGTGTGGTGAATTTTGCAATGTCCTATGCCTCTATTTTAGGCTTCTTTTTAGTAGGCTGCGCATACCTTGCCATTGGTTTGTTTATTTCCTGTTTATCGGAATCTCAGGCATTTGCCGCAGTTATGACATTTATTGTTGTACTGTTAACTTGTCTGGCTGATGGTATCGCAAATCTGATTCCGGCGACGGCAAAGGCAGCATGGATTACGTATTCTGTGCTCTGGGCACTGATTGCGGTCTGGGTATGGCGTGCCCTTAAAAATTCCACGGTTGCTTTCGTGGTTTTTGCACTCGGTGAATGTGCTCTGACGGCATTGTATCTGTTAAACGGAACCATGTTGGAAGGGACTGTAAGCAAGGTGCTTGGAGCACTTTCCATTATGTCGGTATATGATGTGACAGTTTCCGGTGTTTTGGAATTACGGATGCCGGTTTATTATCTGAGCATTGCTTTTGTTTTTTGTTTCCTGACGTATCAGAACATACGGAAGAGACGATACAGTTAAGGAGGAGAAGAGGATGGAAAAACAAGATAACAAGGGCACACTGTCCGTTTTTGGAAAAATCGGAACCTCCTTTCACCGGAAAGGCTTTCGTTCCGGGGTATATGCAACCTTAACCAGCATTCTGGTAATCGTAGCGGTAGTGATTGTAAATCTGATTGCCTCCGCTTCCGGGGTACAAAAGGATTTAACGGCAACCGGCGAAAAGTCGCTGACGGCGGATACAAAGGAATTGCTTTCGGGACTGGAAGATGAGCTTACGTTTTATTACCTGACGAAAGAGGGCGAGACGCTTACATGGTTGGATCCTTCTTTTGCCATGTATATGGAGCTGTATGAAAACGCCAGTGACAAGATTACCTTTCAGACGGTAGACTTGCTGCTTAATCCGAAGTTTGCGGAGAAATATACGGACAGAACCGTAATTCAGTATAGTATCATTGTAGTGAATGAGACGACCAATCGCAGCAGATATATTTCCAGCGAGGACATGGTGTTGACAGAGCTGACGATGGACCAGTATACGTTCCAGTATAAAACACAGGTAGTGGGACTGGATATTGAAGGACAGATTAACTCGGCAATCCGCTATGTAACCAGTGGACAGCAGACCAATCTGTATGCAGTGACCGGTCATGGAGAGTGGGAGCTAGGAACGGAAGCCCAGACCTTATTGCGGAAGGCAAATATAGAGTATAATACGCTGGAAACCATGACGACAGGAAAGATTCCGGAGGACTGTGACATTCTCTTTATTGCTGTTCCGAATAATGATTATACAGAGACTGAGCTGGAACTGCTTAAGGCATATGCGGATGCGGGCGGTGACTTCCTGATTCTCGCAGGGAAGCAGGAGAATCTGTCCAATTATGACCGTTTACTTGCATATTGCGGTGTACAGCTGGAGAATCGTGTTATCATTGAGGGAAATGCCGCATACCATAATCCGGCATCGCAGCTTGAGCTGTATCCGGTAATCGAGAGAGGCAACGGTATTACAGATACTCTTGCAGGCTATACCTATTTACCGATGAGGAATGCATTTGCGTTAAAGACGGTTACGGACGGAGAGCATGAAATTACTGTTTCCCCGTTGTTTTCCACTTCGGATTCGGCATATTCAAAGAAGGTTGAAAACGGTCAGATTGCAACAATATCAAAGGAAAAGGATGACCCGGCTGGTCCGTTCAGAACCGGTTATTATTTAAAAAATACAGATACGAAATCAGAGGCGGTGGTGCTTTCCGGCGGATATATTTTTATGGATTCCTATCTGATGATCAGCAATTACGCAAATGCTGCGCTGTTAACCAATAGTATTAATTATCTGACAGAGACAGAGACTGTTTCGCCTGTCCGTACCATTTCCTTTGATTCGGAGGAACTGTTAACGATTACGGCTGCTCAGGCAAATGCAATTGCCATTGTATTTGTAATCGTGATTCCGGTAGTGCTGATTTTATCCGGCATTTTTGTAATGCTTCGCAGAAGGAATCGTTAGTCGGGAGGAGCATATGGACGAGAGAGAAGAAAGATTACGGCGTCTGAAACGCCTGAAACGGAAAAGAACGGTCACGGTTGTGGTTTTATGTGTACTGCTTGCCGGACTCGGAGGCGGTTACTTTCTGCTGAGGCAGCATAATGAAAGGAAAGAGTCCGAGAAGGCGGAGAAAGAGGCTCAAAAGCAGGCAGTCTCCGAAACGGTAGAGATAACTACATTTCAGATGACTGAGGTGGCAGAGATTGCATTTTCCAATGACGAGGCATCCTATGATTTTGTCTGGACAAAAGAGGAGAATTACGGAAGCTGGGTCAGACAGGGAGAAGAAGATTTCCCGACGAATAATGACAAGGTGCAGACGATTATCGGCAATTTCTGTAATATGACGGGAACCATGAAGATTGCAGCGGAAGCTGCAGAACTTGCGGAGTATGGTCTGGATGATACAAAGTTATCTGCCGTGCTTACGCTGACCGACGGTACCGTGCATAGGTTTTTGCTGGGAGATGAGGCACCGTATTCTTCCGGGTACTACATGTTATATGAGAATACGGGAGATGTGTTTGTAGTCTCCAATAATATCTATACGCAGCTTACAACAAAGGAAATTAAGCTGGTGCAGGGAGAGACATTCCCTAGTGCAGAGCCGGAGTCGATGATGGAGATTCGCATCGAGGTGCGTGACGGAGAGACCATTTCCTATGTGCCGGAAGAGAAGGAGGACGGTTCTCTTTCCTATCCGCCGATTTTCTATGACAGCGTACGTTTTGTGGCATCAACGATACAGGAGTATAACTGTACTGATTTTGCAAAGTATGGTCTGGATGACCCGTATGTCACGGTTACGATAGATTATCTCGGATATGTGATGGATGAGACCGGAAATATTACGAGAGAGCCGAGCACTATGGTGGCGGAGATTGGTGATAAGACCGTAAGCGGTAATTATTATGTCCGGATTGACGGAAGCGATTTCGTTTACATTATGATGGAGGCACATGCCAAGAAGTATCTTCCGGAGTAATAACGAATAGTAGAACATATGCCGGGAAAATGAAGAGAGGGACTGTGTAGTAAGGATTTCCGAACTACGACAGTCCCTCTTTAGATGCTACTTGGAAATGAATCAGGACAATCCGAAGTGTCATTGCGATAGGAGAGGCGTTCGGAGCCTTAATAGCCCAGATCTTCGCCTACCAGAAGGACCTTGATACGTCCCGGAATACGGGATTTACGGGTAATGACAAGCTCACAGCACATACAGTCCGGAGAGTAGCAGTCGTGACACTTCCCGAATTTGGAGCAAGGAGTATTTAACCCTAACCGTACGCCGTTTGGCGGAGCTGCCATATTACGGACACGGTCGACGGCGGATTTTACATCCGGGGTGATTTTGTTCATACCGACAATCAGAATGACATTTCTCGGACCGGTAATCAGGCAGGCAACACGATTTCCGTTTCCGTCAATGTTGACAAGCTCACCGTCCAGTGTGATAGCATTGCTGCTCATAAAGTAATAGTCTGCGGTGACTGCCTTTGCATAGAGCTCTCTCTGCTCCTCCGGAGTTTTTGCGGTACTGCGGTCGTATAATACACAATCAGAGCTCTTCAGAGCTTCAAACAGACCGATTTCCTGACAGGACATAGAACCGCCCCAGGCCACGCTGCATCCCGGTGTCAGAAAACGGAGGGCAGTATTCAGAGCCTCTTCTTTGTCTGCACAATAGTATCCCTCTATCCCGCGGCGGTTGAAGGCTTCAATTAAGCTTTCGGCGAGATTTTCATAATTCTGCTGTTTAGGTGTTGCCATATGGAGTGCCCCTTTCTGTAACTCATTCTTTTGTGTTGTTACTTCTGTATTCAGTTTACCTCAACCGGAAAAGAAGTGCAATGATATTTTTAACAAAGGTTGCAAAGTGAAGAAGAAATTGATACAATGAGAATGGAAAAATATTTGTAAAGGAGGGCGGTTGTTTGAAAGGGACAGCGGGTAAAATTTTACTTATTATGACGGTAATCAGCAGCATTTTTCTTTGCCTGCTTTTAGTTCTTTTATTGAAGCGCGGTTCCGGAAACGGAGAAGCGGTTTCTAAACTAAAGGAGTTTCAGGAGCAGTATGATAAGCACTCTACGGATTCCAAAACGATTGCTCCGACGATTTATCAGGATTTTTCCAGGCTTGATTCTGTGGAAGAACTGTATGATACCTCAAGACACACGCAGGTTTATGAGCGGATTGAGGCGTTAAAGCAAGGTGGTGAGTATACACCGGACAGCCCTCTGGTAGTTTATAATCCGTACGGTACCAATGCGAATTCGCTGTATGTGTATTTTACTACCCAAACACCGGTACAGACTTCATATCGTATCAGTGTGCAGGAAGACGGGATATCTACGTTTTCGGCGAAGTGTTTTTCGCAGGAGGCGTATACGACGGAGCATGAATATCTGTTATTGGGGCTTTGCACAGAGCAGAGCAACCGCGTCTCTCTTGTTTTGGAGGATGAGGCGGGAAATTCCAGTGTCAGAACCTTTTATGTGACAGCCGGCAGCCGGTTCGGTACCGGGAAGGAGAAGCTGGATGTAACAAGAGGAAGCAGTACCCAAATGCCTTCCGAGGGTCTGTTTGTACACTTTGGCAATGTAACCGGGGGACGGGAGGCAGTGCAGCTTTACGATAATGACGGAATCCTTCGCGGGGAGATACCGCTTTTATCCGGTAGCGCGAAGCGTTTGCTGTTCTATGACAGCAAAATGTATTATTCCATCTCGGATACGCAGCTTGCAGCCCTGAATGTATTCGGACGGGCAGAACGTGTCTATACACTGGAGGGATATACGATAGGAGAAGATTACTGTATTGACGAAGCAAATCAAAAGCTCCTGGTGCTTGCGTCCGGAAAGGAAGATGGTAAATCTGTTAGTGTGAATGACAGAGTGCTTACCGTAGATTTGGTTTCCGGTGAGGTAAAAGAAGTACTTGATATGGGAACGGTATTGCGGGAGTATAAGGAGATTTGTAAGAAAAATGAGGATGGTGTATTAGACTGGCTCGGACTGAATTCCGTACAGCTGTTGGATGAAAAAAGTGTTCTGCTCGGAGCGAGAGAGCCGTCTGCGGTATTTAAGATAAAGGATATTTACGGAATTCCGATGTTAGATTATATCATTGGAGAGAATGCCTTTTTTGAAGGAACGGGATATGAGAATTATGTTCTGAACAAAGCAGAAGAGTTTGCTGCCTTTGTGGGGGCCAATACTGCGACCTGTGTCCGGGAGGATACGATGCCGTCAGGGGTATATTCTCTGTATTTATATGATAATCATATTGCAGGTTCAACGAGCCGTCCGGAGTTTGATTATACCGGTGTGGCATCCGATTTGGGAAGTACCTTAAAAAAAGGTACTGCATCCTACTTTTGCCGCTATCTTGTAAATGAAACAACAGGGACATGGGAACTGACAGAGACCGTTCCGCTGGACTATTCCGGGTACCGGGGAAGTGCCCAGCTGACACGTGAAGGGCATCTGATTACGGACACGGCAGGACGCTTTGCTTACAGTGAATTTGATGAGGAGCGAAATTTAATCAGAAAGTATACAGCTGCAGGCTCAGAGTATCTGGCAAGAGTATTTAAATATGATTTTAAAGGTTTTTATTTTGCCGGAGACAGAGCCGGTTCTTTGGCAAAGGAAGAGTAGAAGAGAAAGAGAGTCCGGTTTATGGGAAAAAGTTTGTTTATTGCGGAGAAGCCGAGCGTGGCACAGGAGTTTGCAAAAGCACTTCCGTATCAGTTTTCACGCAAGGATGGATATATGGAAGCACCGGAGGCTGTGGTGACCTGGTGTGTGGGTCATCTGGTAACCATGAGTTATCCGGAATGCTATGACCCGGCACTTCGTCAGTGGCGCCTGGAAACAATTCCGTTTTTACCGAAGGAGTTCCGCTACGAGGTTATTCCGGGGGTGGCAAAGCAATTTGAGATTGTGAAAGGACTTCTTTGCAGGAAGGATGTGGACTGCATTTATGTCTGCACCGACTCCGGACGTGAGGGAGAGTATATTTACCGTTTGGTAGACCGGATGGCAGAGGTGCCGGAGGAAAAGGAACGTAAACGTGTCTGGATAGACTCCCAGACAGAGGAGGAGATTCTGCGCGGAATCAGAGAAGCAAAGCCTCTTGCTGCTTATGATGCGTTAGGCGATGCGGCGTATCTTCGTGCAAAGGAAGACTATCTGATGGGAATCAATTTTTCCCGCGTGCTTACTTTAAAATACGGAACGGCAGTACGGAATTTTTTAAAGACGGAGAAAAATCAGGCAATTTCTGTAGGACGTGTTATGACCTGCGTCCTCGGAATGGTGGTACGCAGAGAGAGGGAAATCAGAGCCTTTGTTAAGACACCGTTTTACCGGGTGCTGGCAAAGCTACTTGCGGGAGAGGCTGTGTTTGAGGCAGAGTTTCGCGCGGTGAAAGGCTCGAAGTATGAAGGGTCTCCGAAGCTTTATAAAGAAAACGGATTTCGACAGAAAGAAGATGCCATGGCACTGATAACGGAGTTAAATCTTCCGCCGGGGATGCCGTTTGAGGAGATTGCCGAGAAGGACAAGCAGATTACCACACAGCGCGCCGCGGAAGGGCTGACCGGAGTGGTAGAGCAGATAGAGAAAAAGCAGGAAAAAAAGAACCCGCCGCTTTTATTTAATCTCGCGGAGCTTCAGAATGAATGTGCGAGATTATTTAAAATCAGCCCGGACGAAACATTAAAAATCGTGCAGGAGCTATATGAGAAAAAGCTGGTATCGTATCCGCGTACCGATGCCAGAGTACTTTCCACAGCAGTGGCAAAGGAAATAGGAAAGCATATCAAAGGGCTGGTGGGTTATACGCCGGCAGCGGGATTTGCAGAGCACATATTACAGAGCGGAAGCTATAAGGGTCTGGAAAAGACACGGTATGTAAACGACAAGCAGATTACGGACCATTATGCCATTATACCGACCGGACAGGGGATATCCGCGTTGTCCTCGGTATCTACCACGGCAAAGCGTGTATACGCAACAATCGTAAAGCGTTTTCTTAGTATTTTTTATCCGCCGGCAGTGTATCGAAAGGTTGCACTTACGGTAAAAATCGGGGAAGAGTCTTTTTTTGCAGCGTTTCGTGTACTGGCGGAGGAAGGCTATTTGGTCCTGTATCAGAAGCCTGTCCGAAAAAATGAACAAGAGCCTGCAGACCCAAAGAATGAGAACAGTGATGTGGGAGAGAATGCAGAAAAGGCAGAGGAGGGCGACGGAGAGCTTGCCTGTGGTGCAGAAATGCTGGAAGCTTTAAAGGACATGAAAAAAGGGAGCAGACTTCCTGTTTCCCTGTTCTCAATCCGGGAGGGAGAAACGGCAGCACCGAAGCGTTACAATTCCGGTTCTTTGATTCTTGCAATGGAAAATGCAGGACAGTTTATTGAGGATGAGGAACTGCGTGCCCAGATAAAGGGCAGCGGAATCGGTACCAGTGCAACCAGAGCGGAGATTTTGAATAAACTGGTAAAGATAGAGTATCTTGCCCTGAATAAGAAAACACAGATTATTACACCGACACTGCTCGGCGAGATAATATATGAAGTAGTGAATGCGTCCATACGCTCTCTGCTTAATGCGGAGCTTACCGCCAGCTGGGAAAAGGGACTGACCTATGTGGCGGAAGGAAGTATCGGCAGTGAGGAGTATATGGGAAAGCTGGAAAGCTTTGTCAGACGTATGACAGATGGTGTAAAAGGCTTAAATAATCAGAGTATGCTACAGGGGCGTTTTTCGGAAGTGGCAGGATTTTACAGGAAATGAATTTAGAGGTAAAAGGAGTCAGAAATGGTAAGGACAACAGAGTTATTCGATTTGACCAAGACGGAGGCAAGAGCACTTTTGGAAAAGACAGAGTATCCGTGGGAAGCTCTTTCCGGGATTCATGATTTCATTCTGTCTTATGGAGAGAGCCTCGGAGAAGAGTATGAAAAAAGAGGCGGGGACATCTGGATTCACAAGACAGCAAAGGTAGCACCGACCGCTTCGATATCCGGTCCGTGCATTATCGGAGCAGAGACAGAGGTGCGTCATTGTGCGTTTATTCGCGGAAATGCCCTGATAGGAAAAGGAGCAGTGGTGGGCAACTCCACCGAACTAAAGAATGTGATTCTGTTTGATAAAGTACAGGTTCCTCACTATAACTATGTTGGTGACTCTATTCTTGGATATCGTTCCCACATGGGGGCGGGCTCTATTACCTCCAATGTAAAGTCAGATAAGACACCGGTTATGGTAAAGGACCTTGGGACTATATACGAAACAGGACTGAAAAAGATGGGAGCAATTCTTGGAGATAATGTGGAAATCGGTTGCGGCTCGGTGTTAAATCCGGGAACGGTTATCGGAAGAGGAAGTAATGTGTATCCGCTTTCCTCTGTGCGAGGGGTGGTTCCGGCGGGAAGCATCTATAAAAAAGCAGGGGAAGTTGTGGAAAAGCAGGCCGGAATGCCGTAAACGGACCGGCCGGAAGTCGGAAAAGGCACCAGGATAAACGAAAAGAAACACTGAAGGAAGAGTATACTATGTATTATTTGTGTGTGGCAATTCAATATGTCGGTATTATTGTAGTGTTAATCGGCCTGGCCTACCTGCTTCAGCAGTGGGCCTCCAGACCGCAGTCTATTATGCTGTTTTTGAGCCTGGCTGTATTGATTAATGAAATGGGATATTTATTTGAAATTACTTCCGGTACGTTGGATAGCGCCATAATGGCGACCAAAATCAGCTATATCGGAAAGGTTTTTATCCCTCTGCTGGCACTTCTTTTTGTATTTTATTATTGTGGCATAAAACTGCCAAATGTCCTGATGATTGTTCTTACAGCAATTCATATGGCGGTACTGGTGTTAGTATTAACCCTGGAATACCATACTCTCTTTTATACGGAGATAGGTTTTGCAGGGGATGGAATGTTTTCGTACCTGATACACCGACACGGGATCGGTTATGTTGTTTATATGGCACTGATTCTTTGCTATGCGGTGGTATCCCTTCTGGTTTGTTGGAATCAGATACAGAAAACAGAAGGGGAAGAAAAGGAGAAGGTATGGTATCTGCTGCTGATTGTTCTTTGTCCGACCTTCGGGCTGGTACTGTATTTATCGGGACTTACAAAGGGCTATGATACTACTGAGGTTTGCTATGTGATTTCCGGAATCATTCTTCTTGTATCTATTTTCCGGACGGACTTTTTTGATACGGTGAATCTGGCAAAGGATTATGTGGTTGATAATCTGTCCGACGGACTGGTGGTTCTGGGAAATCAGGACCAGTTTGTATATGCAAACGCACCGGCGTTGCGGTTGTTTCCGGAGCTAAAGGAACGGAAATGCAATAAAACGATTCGGAAAATTCGCAGCTATTGCCGGGAAGGAACACGTCTGCATGTAAAAGATAAGGTTTATGTTGTATCGGAGCAGGAGATTATTCATAATCGTTCGTTACGGGGCAAGATGATTTATCTGCAGGATGTAACCGACGGATATAACTACACGGCAAAGTTGGAAACAGAGGTGTGGGAGAAAAAAAAGAAGCTGCTGGATACGCAGCATTCGCTGATTGTCAGTCTTGCAAATATGGTAGAGGCGCGGGACGGCGTGACCGGACTTCATATTATGCATACCAGTTCTTATGTGGAAATCATAGCACGGGCCTTGCAGAAAAAGCAAAAATTCCGTGAGGTTATGACCGATGATTATGTTGCCGTGCTGAGTGAAGCTGCTCCGTTGCATGATATCGGTAAGATTTCCATGCCGGATGCAATTCTGCGTAAGGAAGGATCTTTGACTACGGAAGAACGGAAAACAATAAATAGTCATCCGGTGATGGGGGCTCAGATTATTGACAGCGTTCTTGTGGATGTGGAGAAAAATGATTATTTGGTTGCTGCAAGAGAGATGGCATATTATCACCATGAAAGGTGGGACGGAAGCGGATATCCGGAAGGCTTAAAGGGGGAAGAGATACCGTTGAGTGCCAGAATAATGGCAATCGCGGATGTGTATGATGCACTCCTGGCAAAACGCAGTTATAAGGGGGCCTGCACGAAGGAGGAAGCAAAGCAGATCATTATGGAGCAGGCGGGAAAGCAATTTGATCCTGAGCTTGTAGAGGTCTTTTTGGAAAATATCGAAGAAATCGAGCAGATAAGATAAATAAAAGCGGAGGGGGGATTTGCTCTTCGGTCCGCACTAAGCGAACGTCCCTCTCCACCACGGCGTGGTGGAGAGAATGCAAAAAAGAGAATCCGTACGGATTCTCTTTTCGTGAAGTAGCGGAAGGGGGATTTGAACCCTCGACACCACGGGTATGAACCGTGTGCTCTAGCCAACTGAGCTATTCCGCCATATGAAGTTGCGTGTCCGTTCGGAATGGGGCCTATAGGGCTCGAACCTATGACCCTCTGCTTGTAAGGCAGATGCTCTCCCAGCTGAGCTAAGACCCCGAAATTTTCCTGCTTGAACGGTACGTCTGATATTATATTAAATTATGTTTGGTTTGTCAAGAAGTATTTTTCTTTTTTTGTTATTTTTCTACTTCTTCCGGCGGAGCGGGCATTCTGGTGTTTTGCTGTTTTGCAAACTTTCCGGGAGAGATACCGACGGTTTTTGTAAAGCTGCGGATGAAATTGGAATAGTCCGAGAACCCGGCCTGCTGGCAGACTTCCGTTATGCTCAGGTCAGAAGCCAGAAGCGTGCGGGCAAGCGAAATGCGTCGTTCTAACAGGTAGCTTCGTAAGGTAAGTCCGGTATGCTTTTTGAATTGTCTGCTGATGTAGGTGCCACTTAAATAGAAATCGTGTTCCAGGGATTCTAACGTTATCTTTTCTGAAAGATTGGAATCAATATAGGCGAGTAAATCACGAATCAGCTTTGGCATGATATTGGGTGTTTGTTTATCTGCGGTGCGAAAGGCACGGTTAATCAATACAAAAAGCTGCATCAGGTAAGATTGTACCAATAAATCAGACCCGAATTCACCGGAGGTAATCTGATACTCTGCCTTTGCCACAAGCATAAGAAAATGCTCCAGATACTCTTTGCCGAGATGAACGAAGCATACCTTGTCTTTGGAAGGACATTCAAAAAAAGCAGATAAGTCAGAGGACTTGGTAGATAGATGCTGCAGCAGCCTACCATGAAAGTTCAGAGTAATTCGTTCATAGTCCTTGTGGTCCAGCATGGCAGGACGGTGATACTGACCGGGGCGGATGACAAGTAAATCTCCGCGTTCCATATGAAAACATTGCTGCTCGACATAGCAGTTGACATTTCCCTGAAGAAAAAGATAGAGTTCGTATCCTTCGTGACGGTGGAAGGAACCGTTTAATGAGTAGTTGGTTGTCAGATGACGGAACAGTACATCTTCCTGCGTGGAACCGGAACATCCGGGAAAAATTATTTCCATAGAAGTCTCCTTTCAGTGCAGTATTTTCCGACTTAATGTCACTGCAAAAAGTCATTTTGCGCAATAAAACCGACATTTTATGCAAAGAATATTTCGTGAACAGACAGTATACTGGTAGTATCATAGCATATCTATCGCCTGATGACAAGTGAATTGACGATATTTTACAATTCCTCTTTTCATATGGCGTAAAATGCACTATAATATAACAGAGGAGTACAGAGAATGAGAAAGGTATTTGAATGTCTGGTTGGAGTGAGTATGATATGTCTGCTTGCGGGATGTGCATCCGTGGCAGAGAAAAAGCCGGAAGATACAACAGCAACTATTACAGAGGAAGTAACGCCGGAACTAACCGCAGTGCCTGAAGCGACGGTCACACCTGTGCCGACGAAGGCTCCGGAAGCAACGAAGGCACCTGAAACGGCAGCACCTGCAGTGGATGAAGCGCATTGGCAGGGGGTACTGGATGAGTTTGCGGAAAGCAGCTATGACCTTACGGTAGCATTGATGCAGCCTGCGCTAAAGGATTGGTGCAACGGCTATTTTAAGCTTGGTGTCGGATTGACAGGCTATTCAAAAGAAAATATGGCAATTCATTCTGCAGAATATATGGCAGTGGCGGAAAAGCATTTTAACAGTTGTACCTTAACGAATCTGATGAAGCCTGCGTATATTCTGAATCAGGCAGGCAGCATGAAGAATGCGGCAGAGGGAAAGAAGGAGCCTGCATTGGATTTTTCAGGCCTGGATGAAGTATTACAGTGGTGTGTGGATACCGGTGTCCAGATGCGGGGGCATACGCTGGTATGGCATACCCAGACACCGGAATGGTTTTTCAGGGAAGGCTATAAAAGTGACGGCGAATATGTGGACAGAGAGACGATGTTATTCCGTCTGGACAGTTATATCGGACAACTTTTGACGTATTGTCAGGAGAATTACCCGGGAGCGGTTTACTGCTGGGATGTCGTAAATGAAGCGGTCGATCCGGATAAGGGAGATCCAAACAGCTTTTATCGCTGCCGTATGGAGAGTGACGAGGGACCGAATCCGTGGTACTATGTGGTAGGAGATGATTATGTGGAACAGGCATTCCGTATTGCAAGAAAGTATGCGGCGGAAGGAGTAGCGTTGTTTTACAATGATTTTAACACATTCCAGACAGTAAAGAGAGATAATATTTACAAGTTGTGTGAATATCTGGCAGCGGAAGGGCTGATTGATGGCATCGGAATGCAGGGATACTGGACCGGGGCATCCAATTCCGCAATCGAGCTTACGATTAAGACTTTTGCCAAGCTTGGTCTGGAGCTTCAGATTACTGAGCTGACAATTGATGCCGAGGACTTGTCAGAGGCAGAACTGAAAAAACAGGCAGAGAGATACGGTTCGCTGTTCTATATGTTTGGGTACCTGGATACGCAGGGGGGCGGACCGGCTAATATTACTTCCGTCACCTTGTTCGGATTAATGGACGGTTATGTGCTGTACGGAGGCAGTGATAAAACCACATCCCGCATTTTTGATAAGGAGTTTCAGCCAAAACCGGCGTTTGACAGAATCGTACGTATTATGAATAATACCTATAAAAACAGAGAATAATTTGGCGGCAGGAAGCAGGAGGAGAAGCTATGAGAGGACCGAAAGCACCGAAGGACCCGGTAGAAAGGCGTCCGGCGGTATATGTAATGGTGGATTCTGTGATTGAGGGGAGCCCACGGGGAAACGGTAAATTTCAGGACATATGTTATCTGAATGGCAGAATCGCGCAGAAGATATCTGTATTGTGCAATGAGATACCGAAAGAAATACTGGAGCTTGTGCCGACCGGCAGTGGATTTCGAAAGGTAGTACATACAATCGGGGTTTCGGTTCTTGCGACGAAGAAGGAACTGCAGGAGGAGACTGTTTTGTTTGAGTTGAACTGTCTCTCTGTACTGCCGGGGAAAGAGGCAAACTGTTACCGGGCGACTGTGCCTTGTAACGGACAGGAGGTGAAGATTACCGTAGCAGACTATCCGGAGAATGAAGCGGACGGATTGCTCGGCTCCTTTGTAACTACGTTTTCTTCCCATGAGACAGCCAAGCTTACGGTATGCTTTTATCTGAATGATGGTTATTCTGCTCCGGAGCCGGTAACGGACCCGCCGGTGGATTACGGCTCGGAACGGTATCATGAGATGATAAGGCGCTCTTTGGTACAGACCGGCAATTTATACCGGATACAAAAGGCAATCGAAAAGGCAGAGCGGGGGGAAGAGGTGGTGCTTGCGTATCTTGGCGGTTCCATCACCCAGGGGGCAGGCGCAAAACCTATCAATACGGAATGTTATGCTTATCGCTCTTATCAGGCATTTAAGAAACGGTTCGGAAAAGGAAACGGGGAAAATGTCCGGTTTATCAAGGCAGGTGCCGGAGGTACCTGCTCGGAGCTTGGTCTTGTCAGGTATGAGGCAGATGTACTTCGCTACGGTACGGTCGTTCCGGATATTGTTTTTTTAGAGTATGCGGTAAATGATGCGGGTGACGAAACAGACGGAGTATGCTTTGAAAGTCTGGTTCGTATGGCGATGGACGGTCCGGGGAATCCGGCAGTGATTTTACTGTTTGCAGTTTTCATGGATGATTTCAACCTGCAGGAGCGTATGATTCCGGTAGGAAAACGATGTCAGACGCCGATGATCAGCCTGAAAGATGCGGTGACACCTCAGTTTTCTGATGAAATCCCTGTCATTACCAAAAGACAGTATTTTTACGATTTGTTTCACCCGAGTAATGAGGGACATCGGATTATGGCAGACTGCATCGATTATTTCTGGGAGATGGCTTCAAAAGCACAAAAGGAGGCAGCGGATGCAGTGATTGCCGCAACTCCTGCCATCGGTGAAACATATCGGGGGCTGCATGCATTTGACCGCAGCAATTTTGCTGTTCATACGGTTGTGAAGAGTCTGTCGGAGGGAGCCTTTTCCGAGAAGGACAGTATGCTTCAGTATGTGGAAAAGGATGACAGCCCGCAGGCAACGGCAGAGTTTCCGGAGAACTGGTATAAATGTCCGGAAAGTATAGGAGATGCATTCAGAATGCGGATTATGTGCAAGGACCTTCTGCTAATGTATAAGGATACCGGTGATGCAGCATTCGGTAAGGTAAATGTTCTGGTGGACGGTGCGGTAACCCGGACGATTGACCCTCTGGAGATTGGCTGGAATCATTGTTCGGCATATGTGGTATATGAGAGCGAAGCGGCGACAGAGCATGAGGTGGTGATTTCCATGCAGGAGGAAGATGCTGCAAAGGGATTTACGATTTTAGGGTTTGGCTATACCGTGTAGGAATAGCGGCATAGAGACAGAAATGATAGGAGAAAGGTGAAGGGTATGGAAAAACAGTATAAGGTTGAAGCGGGAACTACAGTGCCGTTTCGGAATGCGGCAGATTTTTGTATCGGGACCGGACGTATGGGACTGGCTTTGCAGCGGGAATATTTTGAGCAGCTGCGTCTTGTACAGGATGAAATCGGATTTTCTTATATCCGCGGGCACGGATTGTTCTGCGACGATATGGCAATCTATCAGTACAGAAAGGGATGGAGGGACGGAAAGGTATCGATAGAGTACAATTTTACCTATCTTGACCGTGTGATGGACCAGTATCTGGAATTAAATATCCGTCCGTTTTTGGAGCTTGGATTTATGCCGCAGATGATGGCTTCCGGTGAACAGACGGTATTTTACTGGAAGGGCAATGTAACGCCGCCGAAGGACTATAGTGCGTGGGTAGCGTTAGTACAGACGACACTGCGTCATCTGATTGAGCGGTATGGCAGGGAGGAAGTACTGAACTGGCCGATAGAGGTCTGGAATGAACCGAATCTGCAGACCTTCTGGAAGGATGCTGACAGGAGTGAATACTTTAAGCTGTATAAGATTACATCGGAGGCGGTAAAGGCGGTAGACGAAGGACTGAAGGTCGGAGGTCCGGCTATCTGCGGCGTGGATGATGAATTATGGTTGCGTTCTTTCCTGGAATTTGTTCGTGACAGTCATGCTCCGCTTGATTTTGTGACGCGGCATCATTATACCAGCTATGAGCCGAAGTGGGACGGTCATTACGGATATATTAATCTGCATGAACCGGAATATGCATTTGGTCAGCTGGAACGTTCCAGAGCTATTGTAGACAGTTTTCCGGAGTTTGCGGGAATGGATATTCATATTACGGAGTTTAATACCTCGTATATTCCGCAGTGTCCGATTCACGATACAAATCTGAATGCTGCTTATATTGCGCATATGTTATCACGCCTTGGAGAGAAACATGCTTCATATTCCTACTGGACATTCGGTGATGTGTTTGAAGAAAGCGGTGTTGCGTTTACACCGTTCTCCGGTGGATTTGGTCTGGTGGCAAACGGATTGATTCCGAAGCCTACGTTCTGGACATTTGCCTTTTTTAAGAAGTTAAAGGGAGAGTGTGTTCACCGTTCCGAGGAAGCTGTGATAGTGCGTAAGTCTGAGGAGGGATACTGTGGTGTTGTATGGAATGCAGATGGAAGAAATACCGGCGAGGAGCTGGAGTTTAAGATAGAGCTTCCGGTAAAGAAAGGAGTTCCGTATTGCCTTTTGATAAAGACGGTTGATGAAGAGTGCTGTAATCCGTTAAAGGTATGGCATGACTTGGGAGAACCGGCAAATCCGTCAAAGAAAGAGCTGTGTCTGTTACGGGAGTGTGCCAAACCGCTCCTTACCACCTGCCGCCTGGAGGCTGGAACAGGAACTGCTGAGGTTTCCCTGCACTTAAAGAAAAATGCGGTGCAGTATTTTGAATTACTTCCGGCAGTTATCAGGAGTGATACAGGTTACTCTTATGAGAAAACCCTGCAACAGGTGATAGAGGATCCGATTGGGGAATAAAACAGAGTGATGAGAAGATAGGGGCTGTCGCGCAAAGTAAAAATGGCGCGATTCCCGCTCTTGCGATATGGTGTATAAATAATAAAGATGCCACCCCCTTATCATTTTTCTCAAAGCGCAACGCTTCGTCGAACTTCCTCTAACTGGTTCTAAACGTCTCTCGGGAGCGACCTCGAGACTTAGAACCAGTTAGAGGCGATTTTGACTCAGCTAAGAACGCGGCCCTTCGGGCAAATTCAAAAAATGATAAGGGGGTGGCATCTTTTATCTCTTTACACATCATAAATCGCAAGAGCTCGCCACGCCCGAGCCATCGCACGCAGTTGTACTTTGTGCGACAGACTCTTTTGACACCCTAAGTCGAATAGAAAACTAACGTGTCTTGCCCAGATAAAACAATGCAACCGTACCCGGACCCGAATGGGCTCCGATGGTCGGACTGACATAGTCAATAAGAATATTCTGAATGCCCAAACGCTCTCGCACCTGTGCTGCGACAAATTCTGCATCCTCCTGACAGTCTCCGTGACTGATGAAAACGATATTGTTCTCATAGCCATCGATTTGACTTTCCATAATATCCACTAATTTAAGCAGCGACTTTTTTCTGCCGCGGACATTACATACAGCGGTAAGATGACCCTCGTCATCTACATGAAGAACAGGCTTTACATTAATCAGCGTGCCGAGAATTGCGGTAGCTTTTGAAACACGACCACCGCGATGCAGATGAAATAAATCGTTTACGGTAAACTGATGGCAGAGGTGAAGCTTGTTGTTCTCCAGCCAGTCGGCAACCTCTTCAAGAGATTTTCCGCTCTCTTTCATGGTAACTGCATAGTGGACGAGAAGCCCCTGACCCATAGAAGCACAAAGGGAATCCACCAGTACAATTTTTCGTTCCGGATACTGTTCTGCCAGTTCTTCCGCTGCAATGCGTGCATTATTGTAGCTGGCACTTAGTCCGGAGGAAAAGCTGATATGAAGAATGTCATATCCTTCCTTCAGATAAGCTTCGAAGTTGTTTTGCACTTCGGCAGGAATGCAGGCATTTGTTGTCGGCATTTCTCCGGCGCGCATACGTTCATAGAACGAATGGGGGTCCATCTGGTTACCCGCCCCGTATACAGTATCACCGAAGGTATAGGAAAGAAACTGAATCGCGATAGCATGGTCCTTGATGTACGACAGTGGCAGGTCTGCAGTGGAGTCGGTTGAGATAATATACTTCATAATACCTCCTTTTTCAAAACGACAAAATATAGTATAAAATGATGTTATATCTAGTATTTAAAACCATTTTAATATAAATCAGAGAAAAGTGCAAGTAAAAGATAAAAAAGTCTTTCTTTCGGGACTGGCGTGTGCTATACTTATGTTTCAGGGACGTAATGTCCTGTAAAATGGTATTATGAAAAGAGGTAAATTATGAACCACAGAGTAAAAGGTTGCGGGAAGCTATTCCTTACACTTGCAGTAGGTGCAGCTGTTCTGTTTACGGCATTGTGCGGAATCGGACCGGAAAAGAGGGGAAGTGCTGAAGGAATTCGTCTCGGTCTTGACCTGGAAGGCGGCGTCAGCATCACGTATGAAACAGTAAAAGAAAATCCGACAGACGAAGAGATGAAAGATACCATCTATAAGCTTCGTAAGCGTGTTGATGACAGCGGTCAGACGGAAGCAGATGTGTATCAGGAAGGTGATAACCGGATTAATGTAGATATCCCGGGAGCAAAGGATGCGGAGGCAACGCTGAAGGAACTGGGACGTATGGGTGAGATTTTCTTTATCCTTGGCACGAACAATATTACTTTGGTTGGCTATAATGAGGAAACAGGGGAACGCCAATATGCGTTTACGAAATCCTGGGAAGAGATTGAGGCGGCCGGAGATGTTATTTTGGACGGTTCGGATATCCAGAGTGCAGAGGCCGGCTGGTATAGTGAATATGGCATCAACCAGAATGTGGTATCTCTGACGCTTAATGATACCGGAAGAGTCAAGTTTGCGGAGGCAACCAGTGCCCATGTAGGTGAGGTGATTGCCATTGTGTATGACGGTGAGATTGTAAATGCGCCGCAGGTACAGCAGCCGCTTACTGACGGAAAGGCACAGATTTCCGGTAACTTTACTCCGGAAGAGGCTTCCAATCTTGCAACGACAATACGTGTCGGTGCACTTCCGCTGGAATTAAAAGAGCTTCGTTCTAATGTGGTTGGTGCAAGTCTTGGTGCAGAGGCGGTAAAAACAAGTCTTATTGCCGCAGTAATCGGTGTTGCCCTGGTATTTTTGTTTATGGCATTCCGCTACCGAATTCCGGGTCTGGCAGCAGATCTTGCGCTTGCAATTTATATCGGGCTGATGGTAGTCTGCCTGAATTTACTGGAGGTTACGCTGACGCTTCCGGGACTTGCGGGTATTATTCTGTCTATTGGTATGGCGGTAGATGCCAATGTCATTATTTTCTCCCGTATTCAGGAGGAAATTGGTGTCGGCAAGACAGTACGTTCCTCGATTAAGCTTGGATTTTCCAAGGCGTTTTCTGCGATTCTTGATGGAAATATCACCACTTTGATTGCCGCGGTTGTATTATATATTCTTGGTTCCGGTACGGTAAAGGGTTTTGCGACTACGCTTGCACTCGGTATCGTTCTTTCGATGTTTACAGCGTTATTTATAACCAGATTCATTCTATATGCTTTTTATGATGTCGGCTTTGACAAGGAAAAGCATTTCGGACAGGTAACAGAATACAAGCTGTTCCCGTTTGCAAAGCACGGAAAGAAATTTGCGATTATTTCCTGCTCTCTGATACTGGCCGGTGTTATCGGCATGGTGGCAGGTAAGCTCGGGAAAGGCGAGATACTGGCCTATGGTCTGGATTTCAAGGGCGGAACTTCCATGACGGTTACCTTCCCGGAGGGAGTAGAGCCTTCCATTGGTGAGCTGGAAAAGGCAGTACAGACATCCGTTGGCATGAATCCGGTTATCAATCTGGTAGGAGATGCGAATGCAGCAACGATTAAGACAGAAGAGATGGCAGAGGAGCAGAGAAATACCCTGACAAACTATCTGGTAGAGACCTACGGAGTGGAGGAATCCAAGATTGAGATGCAGAGTATCAGTGCGACCGTCAGCGGAGAGATGAAAAAGGATGCGGTTCTTGCAGTAGCCGTGGCTACCGTATGTATGTTGATTTACATCTGGTTCCGGTTCTCGAATCTTGCGTTTGCCGCGAGTGCTGTTATTGCGTTGCTTCATGACGTTTTGATTGTACTTGCAGTATATGCAATCGGACGTATTTCCGTCGGTAATACCTTTATTGCCTGTATGTTAACGATTGTGGGATACTCCATTAATGCTACGATTGTCGTATTTGACCGTATTCGTGAGAACGTGAAGGAACGTCTGAAAAAAGAGTCTTTTGTTGATATCGTAAATAAGAGTATTGCTCAGACATTTTCGAGAAATATTTATACCTCGCTGACAACATTCTTCATGGTAGTGGCACTGGTAATATTCGGTGTGAATTCTATTAAGGAATTTGCAATACCGCTTATGGCAGGTATTCTTTGCGGTGCATATTCCTCCATTTGTATCACGGGACTTCTGTGGTTAAAGCTGCGTGAAAAGTTCCCGCAGGATGATGAGGAGTGATTTCCGGCCCAAATTAATGATCATTTCCGTAAAAGTTTATAGAATCTTTCTTTCTTTTGAAACGGTGAGATGATATAATTGTGAAAGTACGCAAGCTTGCTTGCAAAATCCGGGTGCAGGGAAAGAACAGGACTCTTTGTTCTAATATCAGAACGGGACAGGTGAGGTGACTTATGGACATATCGGAGAAAAAAACAGCGTTGGATGATTCGGCCTCCATCTATCAGAGACGGGAAGAAAAAACAGAGCGCGCAAAATGGAAGGAATTGAAAGGATTCAAGGCTAAGTGGGAGCATTTTCGTGCCTATTATCTTTTGAAAACCTTTATATGGGTATGTGTGATTGCGTTTGTCGGATATGCCGTATATGAGATGTTTGCTCCGGAGAAGGAACGACTCTTGTATGTATCGATTCTGGATGCAGTAATTCTTGATACGGAGATATCGTCTATACAGGCCGGCTATGAGGAGTATATTTCGTTTGATGAGGAAACACAGGAGGTGCTGTTTGATAATACCGTAATGATTTCCAATTCAGCGGATGCCGTCTCAGCACAGAAGTTTACGACACATGCTTTTGTTGGAGAAATCGATATTATTATTGCACGAGAATCCGTATTAAAACAATATGCAGGCTCTTACCTGCGTCCGTTATCGGAACAGCTTCCTGCCGATTTGTATGAGGCACTTTCCGAGCGGTTCTGTTATGCGAGACCCCGGGACGAGGAAGGAAATTGGGGAGAGGAGCAGCCTTACGGTATTATAATATCAGATTTTGTAGAGAAGAATCCATATTATGACGAGCCTGTAGCTCTTGCTATCTGCGGTAATTCCAAGCATGAAAAAAATGCGGAAGAGTTTGTACGTTATTTGCTGGAGTACGGAACAAAGAGTAAGGAAACGGCCGGAGAATAAAGGATTTAAAATTGTTTGAAAAGGGGCAGCTGCACTACAATGCGGATGCTCCTTGGCACGAGAGTCCGCTTGCGGACTCTTTTTGCGTGTACAGGAAAATTTAACGACTAATTAACACATAAATATGGTATAATATCCGCGAAAAGCAAAACGAATCCGGCAGAGGGACCGTGCGAAGAAGCCTCTAGTAAGGCTTCGAGAGAACGAGACATCTGCCGGATGAGAGCGCACGCGACCGAGAAAACCGAAGCGCAGCAAGGTTTTGGAGGTTTTGCTTTAAGCGGAAAAGAGGAAAAGAAAAGAAAGAGCGAAAAGCAAAACGAATCCGGCAGAGGAGTCGTGCGACAGGAAAAGAACGAGGATGATTGAATGAAACAGCAGAAAATAGAGATAAAAGGAAATCTGGTCAAGTTATCCTGGAAGGACAGCCTGATTACCATTGGTATTTTGACAGTTGCCACCATTTGTTGCTTCATATTGCGGAGGGGCGGGCAGACAGACAGCCATGTCCCGTTAGTTTTTGTGTTAGCGGTTCTTTTGGTATCCAGATTTACAAACAGCTATTTCTATGGAATGTTTTCTTCCGCCATTGCAGTAATAGGAGTGAATTACATATTTACCTATCCTTATTTTCATTTGAACTTTACGCTGAACGGGTATCCGTTAACGTTTGTAGCGATGTTTTCCGTATCTATCGTTGTCAGTATGCTGACGACGCAGATTAAGCAGCAGGAAAAAATTCGTGCGGAGATTGAAAAAGAACGGATGCGGGGAAACCTTCTCAGGGCAGTGTCACACGATATCCGGACTCCGCTCACCTCTATTGTGGGAGCTGTTTCGGCTGTTGCGGAAAATCATGACAAGCTTTCGAAAGAGAAGATTCTTACCCTGCTTGGTGACGTGAAAGAGGAGGCACAGTGGCTGGTCCGTGTGGTAGAAAATCTTTTACTTGTAACCAGAATCGATTCGGATTCTGCGAAGGTCGCAAAAGAGCCGGAGATGGTAGAAGAGATTCTGGCAGAAGCAGTGGTAAAGTTTAAGAAGCGCTTTCCGGAGGCTCCGGTAAAGACCGAAATGCCGGAGGAGGTGCTGTTTGTACCGATGGATGCCATGCTGATAGAGCAGGTGCTATGCAATCTGATGGAGAACGCTGTTGTACATGGCGGTGTGGTCAGTGAGATTTTACTTGGTGTGAGAAAAGAAGGCGATTATGCCGTTTTTAGTGTAAAGGATGACGGGGTGGGAATCGGGAAGGATGTTTTGCCGCGCCTTTTGAAGGAAAGTATCTATAACGGAAATGAAACTAATATGGATGGAAAGCGGAATATGGGAATCGGACTTACTGTGTGCAAAAGTATAATCTGTGCACATGGCGGAAGTGTGGAGGCGTATAACCGGAAGGCAGGCGGGGCGGCATTTGAATTTAGATTACCGATAAAGGAGGAATAATATGCCGGTAAAAAGCAAGGTGCTGGTGGTAGAGGACGAAAAGAGTATCAGTAATTTTATTATTGCAATTTTAACCGCAAACAATTATGACGTTGTTACGGCAAGGACCGGGCAGGAAGCATACAGTCTGATTACATCCTGCTGTCCGGATATTGTCATCTTAGATTTGGGACTGCCGGACATGGATGGAATCGATGTGCTGAAGGCCGTACGTAAATGGTCATTTTTACCGGTGATTGTTGTTTCTGCACGGGCAAATGAAAGGGATAAGGTGGAAGCTCTGGATTTGGGAGCGGATGACTATATTACAAAGCCGTTTGGGACAGAGGAACTGCTGGCTCGTATTCGTACGGCACTTCGCCATACGAGGACTTCCGGGGCAAATCGTGATGTTGCGCAGAGCGGAAAGTTTACGGCCGGAGAGCTTACGATAGATTATGAAAAATATCGTGTCTTTGTGGCGGGAGTTGATGTCGGTCTGACACAAAATGAATTTAAGATTGTGAGTCTGCTCGGCAAATATGCCGGAAAGGTACTGACTTATGATTTTATTATTTGCGAGATATGGGGACCGAATACAAATGGTGACAATCAGATTTTGCGTGTCAACATGGCAAACATCCGGCGAAAAATCGAAAAGAATCCTGCAGAACCAAAGTATATTTTTACCGAAGTGGGTGTAGGATATCGAATGATAGAAGGAGATTAATCATGAGAAGAACTAAAATCGTGTGCACGTTGGGACCGGCGTGCAGCAATGAACAAACCCTGATGCAGATGCTGAAAAACGGGATGAATGTTGCCCGTCTGAATTTTTCACACGGAACGCATGAATACCATAAGGCAAATATTGAGATGTTCCGTAAGGTAAGAGATGAGATGAAGATACCTGCGGCAATTATGCTGGACACGAAAGGACCGGAGATCCGGGTGGGAAATTTTAAAAATGGTGCGGTTGCGTTAAAGAGCGGAGATATCTTTACCTTCACAACAAGGGAAACGGAAGGAGACGAGAAAGAAGTCAGTATTTCGTATAAAGAGCTTCCGGGACAATTAAAGCCGGGAAATGAGATACTTGTAGATGACGGAAGAGTTTTACTGCGTGTTATGACAGTGTCGGAGACGGACATCACCTGTGAAGTGGTAAACGGAGGTACGATATCCAATCATAAAGGGGTAAACGTACCGAATGTTCACCTGGAATTTCCGCATCTGAGTGAACAGGATGAGGCGGATTTACGTTTTGGTGTCGAACAGAATGTCGACTTTGTGGCGGCTTCCTTTGTGCGCTCGAAAGAGGATGTCATCGGGATACGTAACTGTCTGGATTATTATGGCGGCTATGACATCAAAATAATATCCAAAATCGAAAATATTGAGGGAGTTGAGCATTTTGATGAAATTCTGGAGTATTCCGACGGTATTATGGTTGCCCGTGGCGATATGGGGGTGGAAATTGAGTATGAAAGACTTCCGGGGCTTCAGAAGAAATTTATAAAGAAGTGCTATCAGGCAGGAAAAATGGTGATTACGGCGACCCAGATGCTGGAATCCATGATACACAATACTACGCCTACCAGAGCAGAAATTACCGATGTGGCAAATGCGGTGTTTGACGGTACCTCTGCCATTATGCTGTCCGGGGAGACAGCAGCGGGAGACCATCCGGCGCTGGTAGTGGAGGTAATGTCAAAAATTGCGGAGCAGGCAGAAAAGGATGCATTTGAGATGGATGTGTATCGCGGGGTACAGTATGAGAATGACACCAACGATACGACAAATGCAATTTGTGATGCGGCATGTACGACAGCACGTGATGTAAAGGCTACAGCGATTATCGCCGTAACGATGTCTGGATACACGGCTAAGAGAATGTCCAAATTCCGCCCGCGGCAGCTAATCATTGCTGCAACCCCGAATGAAAAGACATTTCACCAGCTGGCACTTTCCTGGGGAGTATATCCGGTAACGGCGTTGTATCAGCCGGATGCGAATGTTTTATTTGATCATGCAATTGCATGTGCAAAACGATATGGTCTGATTGGAGAAAATGACCGGGTTGTGATTGCGGCAGGTGCACAGGGAGTGACGGATGTTTTAAAGGTGCAGATGGTAAAAAGCGACAGAATGTAGGAAATAAGGCAGACGATGGAGTGTGCATCATTTTCAGAAGCTCAGGCAGAAGATGATGCACACTTTTTTTGCCGGTTCTCCATTGCGGAAAAGAGGAAACTATGATATACTGAAAAGGCGTATAACAAGATGAAAAGGGACAAGAAACAGGAGGGATATGATGGCTGCACAAAAAAAGAAAACATCCTCCCGGACCGGACAGGGAAGTACGAAAAGAAGTACCTCCGGCGGGAGAAAAAATACAAGGAGAGGAAATGCAAGGGAGACGCAGGGACCGGATATCGTTACCATTGTTGTGGTACTGATTGCAGTGGTTTTAGTGGTCGTACTGATTTCCAAATTCAGAAATGAAAACAAGGACGAGGAGGCAATACATCCGACGGGGGAGGTAGCCGCCACAGGGACAGACGTACCTGATGAGCCTACAAAGTTTCCGGTTACGGAAGCACCGGTGCCTACCTCCGGAGTGACACATACTCCGGATGCAGAGGCTACTCCGGAGGTGACTGCTCCTGCCGAGGATACCGGAATATCCAGAACAGAGGCAGAGCACATTGTAAAGAGCATTGTACAGCTGGAGAACTACAGCATTGACTTATTGGATGATCATTTGATGATTGACGGGGTAGAGTATTATTCCTTTTGTATTAACAATGAAAAAGGAGAAGGTATGTCCCCTCTTTTGATTGTTGGGAAGAAGGAAGGTACCCTGTTGTGTTATGATATGTCCGGAGTGGTTGCACCGATTGCAAAGTTTCCGGTAGATAAGACGGAGACCGGAAACGAAGGCGGAAAGATACTGACGGCAGACGAAGCAATGAAAGTATTTGCCGGGTATTCGGGAGAACGCCTTGGCCTTGCAAAGGAAACAGCAAGTTATGACATGACGATGGATGACTGGACGACTATGGCTGATGGTGTGGAATGCTACGGTATTAATCTTTTTGAAACGGTAGGCGGAAAACAAAGATTTCGTGGTACATTCTATGTCGCGCTGGACGGAAGTGTTGTATACAGTAAGGATGATGTAACCGGAGAGTTTATCAAACGATAAAGTACAGTCACAGACAGGTGGATTGAAGTGAAGGATAAAATTGAACGATTAGCAAAAGGGATTTTTGAATACGAACAACCGGAGATTTTGGTTTCCGAAGAGGCTCTTTTGGCAGAGGTCTCTGCGGGAGAGGTGTTTTACGGCAAATTTTCCGTACGCAATCGTGATATGCGTGTGATGAAAGGTGTACTTTATTCTTCGGATGAGCTGCTGGTTTTAAAGGAACAGCAGTTTGTCGGAATTGATAATGAGATTACATATTCGATACACGCCGAATATGCAACCCCGGGGGAAATCCACAGAGGAAATATCACAATAGTCAGTGAGTTTGGAGAGATCCAGCTTCCGTTTGTGATTAAGATTGTTCCGGTATCCTGCAAATCTTCCGAGGGTGAGGTGCGCGATTTATTTCAATTTGCCGGACTTGCCCAGAATGACTGGTACGAGGCGAAACGATTATTTTCCGAGGAACATTTTGTTACGACGGTATTGGGAGACCGTGAGGAAGAAACCACCATATACCGACAGTTATGTAAGAGCCGCTCGGTAGACCGGGCTCTGGAGGAGTTCCTGGTATATACAAAAAAGAAGACTCCGATACAAATAAAAGCAGATAAATCCTTACTGCGGTTTGAGCCCGGGAACAAGGCAGTGATGGAACGGATTACTGTCATCAGAGATACCTGGGGCTATTCGGATGTTACGGTAGAGACAGAAGGAGACTTTTTCCTTGTCTCTTCCAAGAAGCTGTTGTCGGAGAGCTTTAACGGCAACCGCTGCGTATTGGAAGTGGCAGTGGACGGTGCTGCACTTGCACAGGGAAATCACTACGGAAGAATTTATTTAAAAACACCGCGTCAGTCGATTCGGATTGATGTGAGTTGCATTTGCGAACGGACTGCGAGGGAAGAGGAACGGAAACGACATCTCTTTCATAAAACAGAAGCAAAGCTTTTTCAGCGCTATTTTGATTTCCGGTTGGGAAAGCTGAAAGCGGGAAATTACATTGCAGAAGCAGAGAGCATTGTTGACCTTCTGTTATCGCGCTTACAGGACTGTATTTTTACGGATGAGGTAAGAAGGAAAAAAGAACTGTCTTATCAGATGTATCGCGCTTATCTGAATGTAATCGGGAAAAAGGAAAAGCTTGCGGAGAGCGAAATTAATCAACTGTCGGCGCGGATAAGAGAAGAAGGTGCGGATGCTGAATTATTGGGTGCCATGTACTATCTTGATGCGATGCGTCAGAAGGATGCGGAAGAAGTAAGAAAATATGCGGCTCAAATCCGGCTTCTCTCCGAGCAGTATAAGGAAAGCGGAATGCTGCTTTGGTTTCGTATGTATACGGATAAACGCAGTGAAAACGGTCGTGCATCAAGCTTATTGGAACTCGCAGAGCGTTTCCGGAGAGGAAACCGCAGTCCTGTTTTGTATTATGAAGCGGCTGTACTTTGGAATGAGGAGCCGACTCTGTTAAAAGAACTCGGATTATTTGAATTACAGGTGCTTTCATTTGCGCTGAAAAACGGGATGCTCCGCAAAGAGACTGTATTGCGTTTTTCTATATTGGCATCTCAGGGAAAAGACAGTAAGAGACTTCTTTTACATTGTCTCTGCCTTGCATACAGGCAGTATGGCCAGCGGGATACCTTACAGGCACTTTGTTCTTTTCTGATTGCCAATGGGATACGGGAAAGGAAGTATCATTCCTATTTTGCAGATGCCTGTGCGTTGCAGCTTCGGATTCCTATGCTGCAGGAATATTATATTTATACCTGTGACTGCAGCTTACAGACAAAGATTGATCAGTCGGTATTACTTTATTTTATATACGGCAACGAACTGGAGGAGCCGTATTGTGCCTTTTTGTATGCATACATTGTGCGGAATCAGGAGTCGTTAGGCTCGTTTTATAAAACCTACCTGAAACGAATGGAGCAGTATGCGGTCAACAGTATAAAGCTGGGGAGAATCGATAAGAATCTGGCTGCAATTTATGAGGAGGTCCTGCGAAGCTCTATGCTGGATGCCGAATTGGCAGCGGTGCTCCCGAGGCTGATTTTCAGTTATTATGTGGAATGTGATAACCGGCAGATGAGGGCAGTATCGGTTTTACATAAGGAGGAGTCACAGGAATGTATCGTTCCGCTTTCGGGTGGGAGAGCAATCATCAGCATGTATACCGAGGATGCGAAGCTGGTGCTGCTGGATGAAGAAGGAAACCGGTATTTGCCGGCAGGAGAGTGTCGGATTTCACGACTTCTGCATGAGGATAAGCTGATAGCCCGATGCTATGAACTGGCAGGGGAGAATCGGATTCTGCTTCTTAATTTGCTGGAGAAGGTACATAATTTTCATACAGTCGATGTTGATGCTGTGGAGTTAAGCAAACGTATTGTCCATCTGGACGGACTGTTGGAGGAGTTCAGACAGAGAGAGATTCATTCTTTGATTCAGTATTGTTATGATAAGTACCAGGGGGATCTGATGGACGCCTACCTGTCAAAGCTGAACCTCGACTTTCTGAACCGGGAGGAGCGCAATCGGATGATTGAGCTTTTGATTGTGCGCGGACGATATGACCTGGCGCTGGACGCACTGACGAGATACGGAATGGCAGGGGTATCCTCCAAACGCATATTACGTTTGTGCGAGCGGATGTTGCTGCAATGTGAGGGAGAACAAAACGATATGTTGCTCTTGCTTTGTCGCCAGGTCTTTTTTGAAGGCAAATATAACGAAAGCATTGTGCGGTATCTGGAACAGTATTTTTACGGAACGACGGAAGAAATGTACTTACTCTGGCAAAGTGCAATGGAGTTGGAGCTACAGACGGAATGTCTGGAGGAGCGGCTGCTTGGGCAGATTCTGTTTGCCGGAAGCTATGTTCCGGAGGCATATCAGGTATTTCTCAGTTACAGAAAAAAGAAAGGAAATCCGAGACTGGTTCGTGCTTATTTGTCGCAGACGGCATATCGCTGCTTCCTGCATGGTTGCGAACTGCCGGAGGAATTAATGGAACAGATGAGGGAAGAGGCAGAGGAGGAGAATGATATCTGCCGTCTTGCAGTATTGAAAACCTATGCCGAGAAAGAGGCACTGACACAAGAGCAGGTTAGCTTTGCGGAAACTAACATGCGGATGTTTGCAGAGCGGGGGATGATTTTTCCGTTCTTTAAAGGGTTTGAGGGACGCGCCGCGCTGCCGCCGTGCATGGCGGATAAGCTGTATGTGGAGTATCATACGAATCCGGAAAACCGCGTAATGATTTCCTATCTGTTTGATAATGAGGATGGTGCACAGTTCGTAAAAGAAGAGATGCGGCATATTGGGTATGGTGTGTTTGTGAAGGAATTTATTCTGTTTTACGAAGAGGTTCTTCAGTATTATATCACGGAAGAAAAGGATGGGGAGGCACAGATTACCGAGAGTTTCTACCGGAAGCTGGACACAGTAAAGATACATGATGAAACGACAAAGTACGGCCAGATTAACCTTATTCTGACGGCACAGGATATGAAGGATGAAAAGACAACGATAGACATGCTGGAGAACTATTATCGAATGGAATATACTATGAATCGTTTGTTTGAACCGATAAAGGAGTAGGAAATGCAGGAGAATGAAACGCTTGTATTGGGAATTGATTTGTGTGATGATATTACGCAGGTGACGGTTATGCGTCCGCATGCGGCGGAACCGGATGCTGTTTGTTTTGATGTCAGGACAAGAAAGGAATTTCTTCCTACACTACTCTGCCTTGGAAAAGACGGTGAGTGGAGTATCGGAGAGGTATTACAGCCTGAGCTCAGAGTACTGCCGCCGTTCTTTCATGCGGCTGTATGCGGAGCTGCAGTAGAAGCCGGTGGGATGACATATTTCGGCAGAGAACTTCTGGAGCGCTATGTAGCACTGCTGATGAAAAAAATCCGGGAAAGGTTTTCGGAGCAGGAGATCGGGTTTGTGGCGATTACGTGCGAGGAGACCAATACAAACGAACAGGCACGTTCTATGTTGCTGGATATATTTGAGTTGAAGGAAGGGTTTGCGGGCAGGTGCATGGTGCTGAGCCATTTAGAGGCCTTTTTACATTTTGTGATTCGACAGGAGAAAAGTCTTTGGGAGAACGGTTCTGCCGTATTTGATTATACGACGGACGGTCTTTTGTTCTATCATATGGAATGCCGGCTGGCAGGGGGAAGACGATTGCTTGTGTCGGATTATAAGGACTATTCCGATAGTATTCCGCCGGGATTCATTACACAGGGAGAGTCCGGACAAGGTGCTCTGGCATTTGAGCGGCTTGCGGAACGCGCCCTGCAGCAAAAGACGGGGTCATTGTTTGTAACAGGCAGAGGCTTTGAGGGAGAATGGGTTTCGGATGTATTGCGCTTGCTCTCCAGCGGAAGAAGAGTGTTCCGAGGGCAGAATCTGTATACACAGGGGGCCTGCTATTCCGGGACGGAAGTGTTTCGAAATGAACAGAATGTTGATTTTTCCGTACTGACACCGGAGCAAATTACGGTAGATGTATCATTAGTGGCAGAAAATGCTGCGCAGGAGGATGCTGTTTTACTGGCAAAGGCCGGAGAGTTATATCGGGAGATACACGCGCAGGCAGAGGTGATTTTGGATGGAACGGATAAGGTGACATTTAAGATTCTTCCGGCAGGGGAGACAACCCCGAGACTGGTTCGGATTGCACCGGAGATTCCGGAGCTTCGCGGAGACAGAACGAACCGATATCAGATTCGTGTGTTTTTTGTGAAACGGGATACCATGGTACTACAGTTAAAAGATATCGGATTTGGAACTTTTTATCCGTCTACCTACCGTATTTATGAAGAAATCGTAGACTTTTCACATTGGGAGCAGTAAGATTCTGTATAGCGAGAGGAGGGGGAATGATATGGCAAGAGTGGTTCTTTGTGCCGGCTCAAGAAGCAGGGTTCCCCTGCGCCTGCAGACGGTTGACCGCGAATTGTATTCCGCAGAAGAGATTTGTTATTATTTATATCATCATGCAATAACGGCAGAGGACTATATTACGCAGGATGTTCTGGCAGAGTATTATGAAACAGAGCTTGGGCTGCCTTTAGTGGCCGAGCGACTGCGGGTTTTGAAGGCCTCCGAGGCCGCTGTCCGGGAGTACGCCATGGTGGTGTTTGGGGCAACAGCAATGTATACGGAGGAAGAGACAGCAGAATATCTGCGCGAACTGGAGCGTTTGCAGGACCTTAGATTCTGGCAGAAGCAGAAGGCGAAAGCGGATGTTTATCTGGAGCATCGGAAGTACCGGGATGCCATGCAGTTATATGAGCGGTTATTGCGAAAACGCAAGGAGCTTGAGATGCCTGAGGTTGCTACAGGAAATGTTTATCACAATCTTGCAATTTGTGAACTGCATATTACCGGTGCCGGAAGTGCTGCGGGGCATTTTGCGGAGGCCTATGAAAAAAACCGCAGTCAGGAATCGTTGCGTTCCTATTTGATTGCGCTTCGTCTTGCACAAAAGGATAATGAATATCTGACGGCACTTGAGCAATATGAGGTATCGGAATTTATGAAAACCGAGATGGATGCCATGTTGTTTGAATGTATGGTAGAGGCCGGAGAGTCTCCGGAGTATCAGGAACTGGTGCGGATTAAGAAGCTTTTTTCGGAAGGACAGTTGCCGGAGTATCAGGAAGCAACCCGTGAGCTGCTGGAATCATTTAAGAAGCAATATCGTCAGGATAATATGTGAAGTGAGGATTAGAAATGAGCTTTTTTTCATTTTTTAAAAAGAAAAAAAAGAAACAAAAGCAGGAAGGCGTACGTCAGGCAGGATTGTCCGGAAGTATTGAGGACAGTGCTGTCCGTCAGGCGTTTTATAAGGAATGTAGTGAGCTGATTGATGAGGCGGTTCTTCAAAGTGAGCAGGCCAGAAATGAGTACGGTTTGGTAACGACGTACCTGGCTGATGTGCAAAAGATTGAAACAATCTCGGGAGAAAGTAAAGCGGAGGTTGAGGCGGCGGCAAGAAATCTGATTGCGTTAGAAAAGGAAAAAGAGAAAATCAGAACAAAGGAGCCGACAATCTCAGAGGCACAAAAAGGCTTTTTTTCACTGCATGAGAATGAAATTCCAAAAACAATCGAATGGTTGCGGGGCGAAGAAGACTATCAGAGAGAGATAGAAAAAAAGATGAAATATCTGGCAGGAGAAAAGGCTTCCTATCAGATGGAACAAGAAGAATGTCTGGAACGGAATGAGTTCCTGAAGAAAACTATGATTGGTATCAGTACAGGTGTATTAGTATTCCTGGGGCTGTTCTTTTATATGGGAGAGAAGACCGGAAAGGACTTGCGGATTCCTTTTCTTCTTATGGTGATTGTCGCTCTTTTGTTTGCAATGTATATTCTGGTATCTACCAGAAAGAACATATACAAGATGAAAGTTGCCGAACTGAAGCGGAACAAGGTGATTACGATTGAAAACAAAATCAAGCTCCGCTATGTCAATTGTACCTGGGGGATAGAGTATGCGTATGAAAAATATCATACTTCGGGTTCTATGCATCTGGAAACAATGTGGAAGGAATATCTTCGAATAAGGGCAGAGGAGGAGCAGAATAGAAAGAATGCACGGCAACAGGAAATGTATCGTAATACGATTATCGGTGAGCTGCGTCGCCTCGGAGTGGCAGATACCGGTATCTGGGTATTGCAGCCACAGGCGTTGATAGATAAAAACGAAATGGTTGAGGTGCGCCACAGTCTGAATGTGAGACGTCAGAAGCTACGAGAACATATTGACTACAATATGAAGCAAAAGGAAAAGAATGAGCTTGCGATTGTTCAGTTTGTGAAAGAGCATCCGGAGTATGCGCCGGAAGCGAAAGGTCTGATTATGCAGTACAGATTACTGGATCGGATGTAAGAGGGACAAAGAAAGGAGGCAGGGAGATGACAGATAATAGAATAAAGACAGTACGGCAGATTTGCGTTTCTGTTATGCTTCTTTGTCTTGTTTTTCTTGGAGTGTTTACCGTGCAGGAAAAGACCGGACTGCACAGGGCAAACGCGGAGACCTTTCCGGAGCATCATAGGGGTGTGACCGGGGACGGAAAAGCCTCCAAGGACGGAGAGGATGTCTCTTTTACGGGGGGGCATGCAGATACTGAGGTTGTAAGCTCTGCATGGTCACAGATTTTTGGAACCGAATTGCCGGAGGTTGTAAAGAAACAAAGGGAGACCTGCATCCTGATAAAGAAAAATAGCAGTATCGTACAGAACATTGTTGACGAAATGATTTACCGCAGGGTGACGGTGACGGTCAGCGGGTCACTTACGGCAGATAATATTTATCGTGTGTCCGGAGAGTCTCTGTACGCAGGAATGCCGGACATACCGGTTGTCGACATACCGGAAGAACAAAAGGATGTACCGTTGGTAAGAGAGCCTAAAATGCCGGGAGAGGATTTGCTGCTTTCGGTTGCAATCACTGAGAAAGACGGAACGACTGAAGCAGTACTTGAGCTTAATTCAGTGTATGAAATAGAGGTGGAGGAGGATGCGGAATTTTTATATCTCAGTCTGGTTCGTCCGTATGAGAAATATGACAAAATCATTGTGATTGACCCGGGGCACGGAGGAATTGACCCGGGAACAAGCGGAGGCGGATTTACAGAGGCCTCCATCAATCTGGCTGTTGTAAAATATCTGAAGGAGCTTTTGGATGAACAGGAGGAATGGAAGGTATATTATACCAGACTGGATAATACCCTTCCGGATTTATCTGCCCGCGTAGAGTTTGCAAATACCTTACATGCAGATATGTTAATCAGTGTACATTGTAATCACAATCCGGTCAGTGTTGTAAACGGAGTCGAGGTGTTGTACAGCAAAGTACAGGGGACAGAGGATGTATTTAATTCCAAATATCTTGCCGGGCTATGCAGTGCGTATGTGGCGGAAGAGACCGGATTAAAGGAACGGCCGTTAGTGGAGCGTTCCAGAAATCTTCATATTACAAAGTACTGCAAGATGCCGATGGCATTAATTGAGTTCGGGTATATGTCAAATCGCAACGACTTGTTGGTTATTTCGACAGAAAAGGCGCAGCGTGACTGTGCCAGAGCGATTTACCGTGTGATTGAAGCCTCGTATGAGGTGTTGGAAAATAATAGAAAATGAACCTGCAATAAGCAATAAGAAGTACTCATAAAAGGTTGAAAAAAGGAGAAGTGAAATGGCACGTATTATTTTTGCAACCGGGAATGCCGGAAAAATGAAGGAAATCAAAGAAATTTTAAAGGATATACCATATGAGGTGGTCTCTATGAAGGAGGCCGGTGTAAGCGCCGATATTGTAGAAGATGGTGCTACATTTGAGGAAAATGCGCTGATTAAGGCGAGGGCGATAGCTGAGCTTACCGGAGAAATCGCACTGGCAGATGATTCCGGACTGGAAGTAGATTATCTGGACAAAGCACCGGGAATCTATTCCGCACGCTTCCTTGGGGAAGATACTTCCTATGAGGTAAAGAACCGTTATCTGCTGGATAAGTTAGTCGGTGTGGAAGGAACGGACCGCTCTGCGCGTTTTGTATGCGCAATTGCGTGTGTATGGCCGGATGGCAAGAGTAAGGTATGCCGTGCAACGATAGAAGGGGAGCTTGCGAAAGAGCCGGCAGGAGAGAATGGATTTGGATACGATCCTATTTTTTATGTACCGCAGTTCGGAAAAACTACTGCGGAGCTTTCCCTGGAAGAAAAGAATGAAATCAGTCACCGGGCAAAGGCATTGCGGGAGATGAAGAAGGAGCTTATGGCATGAAAGCGGTAGTTGTAAGTGATTCTCACGGAAGATTTGGCGGAATACAGGATATAATAGAGAAAGAGGCTCCGTTTGATGTCTTTTTACATGCCGGGGATATTCAGGGAGGTGTCGGCCGGATAGAAGAGTGGGCAGGGTGCCCGGTCTATGCGGTGAGAGGAAATTGCGACTGGGCAGGAGACCTCCCTCAGGAGGTTATTGTGCCGTTCGGAAGTCACCGCATTTTTCTGACACACGGGCATCGGTATGCGGTGAAGGTTGAGAAGGAGACTCTTGCCGGAGCGGCAAAGGCATTAGGTGCGGATATAGCTGTGCATGGGCATTCTCATATCCCTTCCGCGGATGAGCGCTATGGTGTAAATGTACTGTGTCCGGGAAGTATTTCGGAACCGCGGCAGCCAAACCGCAGACCGACGTATATGATATTGGAGACGGTACCGGGGAGAGGAATTTCCTGGGAGATAAAGTACCTGGAATAGATGTTCTCGTGGCGAAAACGGTCGTATTTATGCGGGGTGGAAAATTATTTATTTTTTTTCAAAAAAATGTTGACAATTTTTGAAACGTCATATATAATATGTCTTGCGTCACGAAAGCGGGATCACGGTTCCCGGAAACTCTGACCGGGGTGTGGCTCAGTTTGGCTAGAGTGCTTGATTTGGGATCAAGAGGTCGCAGGTTCGAATCCTGTCACCCCGATTACGTGACATCATCACATATAGTATGCGGGTGTAGTTCAATGGTAGAACACTAGCCTTCCAAGCTAGATACGTGGGTTCGATTCCCATCACCCGCTTTTGAAAATGCTTGCATTTTCAAAGGCGAGTAATACGCCTAATTTTTTTGCTTCCTGACGGAACAAATGTGTGTCAGTAGCTCAGTTGGATAGAGCAACGGCCTTCTAAGCCGTGGGTCGGGGGTTCGAATCCCTTCTGGCACATTCTGCTTAGGCAGTCAATACGTGGTGGATATAGCGCAGCTGGTTAGCGCGCCAGATTGTGGCTCTGGAGGCCCAGGGTTCGAATCCCTGTATCCACCTTGAAAGTCTATTGCGTGAGCAACAGACTTTTTTGTTCTTTAGCAATAAATCAGAATGATATTGGGGTATCGCCAAGCGGTAAGGCACAGGGTTTTGATCCCTGCATCCGCTGGTTCGAATCCAGCTACCCCAGTCGACAGTTTCTGCCAAAGGAACTGTCAGGACCGTTTTTGTCGGCAGGACGACAGAATAATCGGTGATGG
>JAQXOR010000098.1 GCA_029099805.1 Lachnospiraceae bacterium | reverse complement strand
CGAGCTGGCTGTTTACGGTCGGATTGGTCACGACAATTTTGTCTGCTGCGTAACGGAAGCTTTTTTAGAATCCAAGGTCTGGGAACAGCTCGGAGAAATCAGCTATCTGGCCGGAGAGACCGAGTATCACTTCTATTCCTGCTGCGGACTCTACAAAATTATCGACCGTACGCTTCCTCTGGCTACCATGATTGATAAGGCACGGGTTTCCATGGAGACCATTAAGAACAATTACATGACTCTGTATGCGTGGTACGACGAGAGCATGTGGAATACCCTCCTGGAAGAACAGCGCATGAACGCCGAATTTAAAACCGCGATTGTAGAAAAGCAGTTTAAGGTGTATTATCAGCCGATTTGCCGTGCCAGCGACGGTCTGATTACCAGTGCGGAGGCTTTGATACGCTGGCAGCATCCGACAAAGGGAATGATTTCTCCGGGAGTCTTTATTCCTTTATTTGAAAAGAACGGTTTTATCAGTATTTTAGACCGCTATGTCTGGGACGAGGTCTGCGCCATGCAGCAAGCCCGGTTAGACCAGGGTCTTGCTACCGTACCGGTCTCTGTCAATGTTTCCCGCGTGGAGTTTTATAATCCGGCTCTGTGTGACGATATCCGCAATATTGTAAAGAAACATAACATTTTTCCGGATTTACTTAAAATAGAGATTACGGAAAGTGCCTATGCAAGCAATCCTGTCCAGGTACTGGAAGCAGTAAATAAGCTCCACACGTATGGTTTTTCTGTGCTAATGGATGATTTCGGAAGCGGCTATTCCTCTCTGAATATACTAAAAGACCTGCCGATTGATGTCCTTAAAATAGACATGCGTTTTCTGGACAACCTCGAAAAAAGCCCGAAGGCTACTATTGTTCTGGAATCTATCATCCGTCTTGCAAAATGGATGAAGCTCGATGTGGTATCGGAGGGCGTTGAGACAAAACAGGAATGGGAGTATCTGCGCAGCGTGGAGTGTGACGCTATACAGGGCTACTACTTTTATAAACCGATGCCGTCAGAGGACTTTATCACTCTGTTAGACGAGTCTGCGACACGCAGTATGAATCTTTTGGTACATGACTCACAGGAGATAGACGATTCCATTCTGGATATTTTTAACCAAAAAAATACGATGGAGAGCATTCTCTTTTACAGCATGCTGGGAGGTATGGGACTGCTGGAGGTTTCCAACAATGAAGTCGAAATTCTTCGGGTGAACACCGGCTACTACGAAGCGGTATACAATTCTCTTCCGAAAGAAAGAAAAGTCATTAACCAGCCGTTTGAAGAACCGGAACGAAGCTTTATCCTGGAGCAATGCCGTCATGCAAAGGATGAATCAAAAATACAGAAATTCCAGCTACACCATAAACGCAGAGATGGCGTCTATGTCTGGCTGAGTATGAAGTTACGCTATCTCGATGGCAGCCCGCACCGTTCCCTTTATTTATTCTCAGTGGATAATATTGAGGAGCAGAAACAGAAAGAGCATGAACAGTATTTTACCAATTACAGTTCCGTCCTGTTGAAACTTTTTGACCGTGTCTACCGTCTGGATTATTCTTCGGAGACCGTCGAGCTGTTACATAACTTTTCCCACAAATATGACCCGCCGCAGTACCAGTTTTCTTTCCCGGCATTCTTTCATAATATATCCGTTGTTACTGCAACAAAGGACAGGGACAAGCTGACACAGATAAAATCCAAAGACGCTCTAAATGCGATGCTGGCAAGGGAGCAGACAAATTGTGTTCCGATTCATTACGAATATGCTGCCGATGAAAACATCACCGGAACTACCGCATACTTCATTAAGGCAGACCAGCCGGACGGAAATGAGTATTATCTTTGTTGTGTCAAGAAAAATATGTAACCGGTATCCGATACTTACAGCAAAAGAAGCGGAGTCTTTCCTTACTGGAAAGATACTCCGCTTTTATTCTGACGTCAGACCCATCCACCTTTTCCTAATTTTGCATCAGTGGATTCATAATCTCCAAAACGAGATACTCTCCGGTCTCCTTTTCCGGGAAATAGGTGATTCCCATCTGAAGCCGGTTCATAACGTACTCCTTTATCATATCCTGCGTCAGGTACCCGCCTTTTGGATAACAGAACACCAAGTACCGTTCCGTTTCCACCTGCTGCTCGTATACGCTCTGCAGCGCATCATAGGAATCACAGAGTACCTCCCGGTATGCGTATATCGAATAAGCATCGGAGGTGCAGGAAATCTCACTCTTCCACGCATGTGTCTGTGCCATATAGGTATCATTCTTCAAAAAATAGAGATAACTGACCTTTCCTTCCACGTCCGGTATCGGATCATCCCAGGTAACATCCAGATGGTACCATCCATCCTCCATTTTTACCAGATTCCATGCATGAGATTCACCGCCTGCCGTTCCGCTGATGATTTTGCTGTCTATCCCTGCAAGCAGAAGTAATAAGCGCATTGTTCTGGCATAGCCGTCGCATACTGCAATGCGGTTCTTCATGACTCCTTCCGGGGAATGCGAAATATCCTGATAGCTCTCATCATACTTCAACTGCAGGACAAGGAAATCATGCAGCGCCTTTACCGCCTCTGCCCTGCTCATTTCTGCCGCTCCTGTCTGCTCATAAATATCCGTCAAATAGGTATACAGCTTCTTTTCGTCAGCTGACAGCACCGAGCTGTCTCCCGTGCGTATCCGATAGCAAAGATTCGCATCATACACGGTCTCCACATCGGAAAACACCGCGCAGATTCCGTTTCGGTAAATCTCTATCTTCTGAATCGTCATTTTCTCAATTTCCGGATATAGCATCATATACTCCTTCGCGGTATGCAAAAGCCCTGCATTCTCCACAATAACCGCAAAGGAACTATAGGTTAACGACATCTCCCGTACAAATGCATTTACCTCCTGCTCGCTTTTGCAAACCGTACCGCGTATGCTTGTATTTTCATACCGTTCCGCAGTATCCATCAGCTTTTTTATGTCAGGCGAAAGCGGAGTCGCGGTTGGTTTCGGAGTCGCGGTCGGCTTCGGAGCCGCGGTCGGCTTCGGAGTTGCGGTCGGCTTCGGAGTCGCGGTCGGCATTGCCGCCGCAGGAGTCGGTGGCAATGTATTCTTTGGTGCTTCGGTCACCTCGAACGCGCCGGTCACCTCCGGAGAAGCCGTCGGCTCCGGCGGGGACGTTAGAATCGTTTCCTTTTCCGGTTCCAAGGACCTCGTTGGCGCTAACGTCGGCAGCTCCGACAGCTCCCGGGCTTCAACATTGCATGCCGCCATGTACAAACTAAGCAGTAATAAAAATCCTAAATATCTCCGTTTCATATCATCCCCGCATCTCGTAATCTGTTTGAATTTAACATTTCATCCCTCATGCGAAATGCTACAGATTACGATACAAAGCATATGGTGTTCTTCTACCCATGACTATCCTGTAATAACAGCGTAAAAGTACTCTTCCTGCACTCCAAAACGCCTTCTCCCCGCAGCTTTCCGATTTCCGCAGAAAGTCCGCTGCGGTCCACCTCCAGATAATCCGCCAGCTCCTGCCGGTCAAACGGTATGGTGAAGCTGTTGCTGCCGGTCTGTTTTGCCTGCTGCATCAGATACGTCATCAGCTTTTCTCTTGTTGTTCGCTTCGAGATAATTTCCAGCTTCTGATTCAAAACTATATTTTTCGTTGCTACCACCTTCATCAGGTTATAAATCATCTGATGATGAAATTCACAGGCATTCCCGCACAAATGCAGCATCCGCGGAATATCAACAAACAGTATCCCGCAGTCTTCTGCGGCAACCACATTGACCGGGCTTTTCTTTATCCCCGCACACGCAAAGGCTTCCCCGAATATCTGCCCCGGTCTCAGTTCCGTTACAATACTGCGGTTTCCGTAATAATCCACGCGGATAATCTGGACCACACCGGAAAGAAGGACGCCGATTGCTCCGATGTCGTCCCCCTCGGTCAGAATCATCTGATTTTTTAAAAAAGTTCTTTTTGCCGCCCCAAAGCAGGACAGCATTTTCTCCAGCTGTCCCTCCGCTATCCCCTCGAACAGCCGGCATGTTCGCAGAACCTCAAAATATTTCTCCATAAAGCATCTCCGTTTGTTGAATTTTCAACATACCAATCATTGTAATCGTACTACAATAAGACCATAAAGTCAAGCACAGGAGGTAAATAAAATGCTACGAAAAATTATAAAAATTGATGAAGAAAAATGTATCGGCTGCGGTCTTTGTGCCGAGGCCTGTCACGAAGGAGCTATCGGAATGGTAGACGGCAAGGCAAAGCTCATGCGTGAGGATTACTGTGACGGTTTAGGGGATTGTCTCCCTGCCTGTCCCGTAGACGCGATTTCCTTCGAAGTCAGGGAAGCACCGGCCTACAATGAAGCAGCAGTACAGCAGGCCAAACAGCAAAAGCAGGCAGAAGTCTTACCTTGCGGATGTCCGGGCACAAAGTCAATGCGCATTGAACGAACCGAGAGTGCCGAAGACACCTGCGCTGTATCCAAAAACACTCCGTCAGTCAGCAGACTTTCCCAGTGGCCGGTACAGATAAAACTGGCACCGGTAAACGCTCCTTATTTTGACGGGGCAAATCTGCTGATAGCGGCAGACTGTACGGCATATGCCTACGGGCGTTTTCACGAGGATTTTATAAAAAACCGCATTACGCTGATTGGCTGTCCAAAGCTGGATGAGGGCGACTATACCGACAAGCTGACTGCGATTATCGCAAATAACAATATTAAAAGTGTCACTGTTGTCCGCATGGAGGTGCCTTGCTGCGGCGGTATCGAGCAGGCGGCAAAACGTGCCTTGCAGGCCAGCGGAAAGTTTATTCCATGGCGTGTGATAACCGTTACCACAGACGGTCAGCTTATGGAATAACAGAAGGAAAAAGCAGGCCGTATTTCTCAACGCTGTATCACATTGGGAAATACGGCCTGTTCTCAATAATTCAGAAAAAGAATATTTGACGTTAATCCCGCTGCCGTCCCCATCAGCATCACCACATCACCTTCGGTAATCCTGCCTTGATGAATTGCTTCACACAAGGCAAACGGTATGGAAGCAGAAATCATATTGCCGTACTCGCTGACCCGGTTTATGTACTTCTCCGGCTTTATTCCGAGTCTGGACATAATCATGTCTAACGCCTTACTTGCCTGATGCGGCACCACGACATCGATATCCTCCAAGGTCATTCCTGCCTGCTCCAAAGACTCACTTAGAAAGTCAGGAAGCACTCTTGCCGCTAATTTCAGAACCTTGATTCCCTTCATATCAAAGAAATAATCTTCCCGGTTCTCTTCATTGAACTTAAATGCAGTCATCAAACCACAGCCACCCCTGATTTCCGTATCATGAGCGCCCTCGGACCAGGTCTTCTGTGCTGCAAACAGCACACCGGTATCTCCCTCGCCTCTTCCCACAACAAACGCAGTAGCTGCATCGGAGAACAGTTCATAACTCTCCTTCTGGTTCGGATTCAATGCCGCAGACCCCGTGTCCCCTGACACAATCAGGATTCTTTCATAACGTCCGGCGTCCAGCAGATAAGACGCCATATCAAGTGCTGTCACAAAGCTGGTACAGGTTGAATTAATGTCCATTGCCGGTATTTCCGTTCCTTTTGCCACACGCTCATGAAGCAATGCCGCATTACACGGAATTGCCTGCAACGGCGTTGCCATAGCCCCGATAATACAATCCAAATCGGAAATATCAAGACCCGCATCGTTAAGGGCATTTCTGATTGCCTGCTCCGACAAATCAAGCAACGTCTGCCCCTCCCCTAAGCGATATCTGGTCTGGTCTCCGAATACTATTTTCCTTTCCGGCAACGCATTGCCACAGCCTAAGATTTTAACCCTTCTCATTTTCCTCTCTCCTCGTAATGTAACGTTCCACACGTTTCAGCTTTCGTTTTTTATCGTAACAATACTTCGCAAACCGAAGTTCCGGCAGACAAAAGCCTTTCTCCGCCGCAAGCTTCCCAAACTCTTCCTTCACACGTTTCTTCATCGGTTCATCGATATCCGCAAATACAGTGATACTGCCGTCCGCCTCCTGTACCACTCTGTAATCCGTAATACTCCCTGCAAACAAAATGCAGCGTCTTATAAAATCAGGAAACACGGAAATACTCGTTCCGTGTTCCGACTCAAATACAAAGACATCATCCTCTCTTCCCTCTATTTTTTCCAGCGCTGTAAAAACCGAACCGCAGGCACATTTTCCCTTCTTTTCAACCAGCACATCATTCAGGCGGTACCGTATAATCGGTTGTGCGGTCCGTTCCAAATCGGTAATCACCGGTACAAACCGCGTCTCGTCCAGATACTCCTTTTCGATGTATACAATATCCTCATTCAGGTGAAGCGTACCGCAGCTACATGTCGTTGCCAGGCACCCTTCCGTACACTGATACACCTGATGTATAACATCCAGTCCAAACACGCTTTTTAAATATGCTTCGTCCTCTTTTTCCAGAACCTCCGCAATCGAAATCACTTTCTCCGGTGAAACGGTAAGCTGATTATTCTCTACGGCGTTTGCCAGCACAAGAAGCATGGACGGCTGGGCGACAATAATATCTGCCTGAAACTGCTGCAGTTTTTCCAGATTCTTATCCATGTCGGCATAAATATCAAAAAACTCAAACCGGATGTTTTTTGACCCTACTGCCTCATATAGATTACTGTCCGCCCGCATGAAAAATGCTATCTTACACCTTGCCAAAATGCTCTTCGGCAAAAACTTCGCCAGAACATATCCTGCCCATTTATCCTTCTCGGCATTTTCTACAAGAAAAATCCCCCGGCTGTACGAAGTTCCGGAGCTCAAACCTACAGTGATGTTATGAAGCTTCTGCCCGAATTCACGGGTACGTTCCGAACCGATTGCAAAGGCAAGAGCCTCTTCTTTATCGATACCAACCGTATTGATCTGATTAAAGTTATCCATCATGGTTTTTTTATCTATCACCGGAAAATCCTTGAATGCTTTCCCTTCATACCCTTGATAAAATTCGGAGTGCCCGGTTACAAACTTCAGCTTCTTTTTTAGCTTTCCGGCCTGGTATTGCTTCAGTTTTTCTTCATTTTTCAATTTCCGGTATTTAAATTTCAGATAATGCCGCAACACATTCAACTGACTACTCATAGTACGTCTCCTCCATCATGCCGTGGGAGTATATCACCGTTATCTCCGGATGGTCGGTTACAAACCGTTCCAGTTGTTCGGCAGTTCTTACGTAAGCACGGTAATTGTCCTGGATTCGCTTCGCCACAAACCGCATATTCTTTACCTTACCGAGCAAATCCGCACCCCAGCAGGCATCTGCCGCAAACAACAGCTTGTATTCCGGCAAATAAATACCAAGCTGCTCCGCTGCATGACCACTAAGCTCCATGCCCAGCACGGAGCCGTCTCCCAGCACATCATAGATCCGGTCGAAGTATCCGTCTAAAATCGTACTGCCTTCAAAAGGCACTACCGCTCTACACCGCGCATCTCCATCCGGTATCATATTCCGAAATACCAGCTTGAACGGATTCCCATTCTTTAACGTATCCAGTACCTTCTGCGTGGAAATAAGCTCATACCCGCGGAAAAGCCGTAGCCCTCCGATATGATCCGGGTGGGCATGAGAAAGAATAATATTATGTATGCTGTCCGGGTCAACCCTGTCAGCCCGCAGCCTTGCAGCAATCGTATCCGTTTCCTTCACATATGTCTTATTCAGGGCATTATACAAAAAGGATACCAAATGGTTCTTATAAATCAACTCCGAATACCCGCTATCGTAAAGAATATTCCCTAAGGTCCTGTGCCGAATCAAAACCACCAGGGCAGGAAACTCTCTTACCTCTCTTCCGTGATGTCTGAACACATGCCCTAGATTATTTATGCAGTATCCGCACTTATACAGCTTTACTCCGGTTATGCTTTTTCCACCATTCTCCATAGTTTTTTATCCCCTCAGCAAGTGTTATCTTCGGTCTATAGCCCAGTTTTTCCTTTGCCTTCGATATGTCAAGGGTCTGGGAAAATGCCAGTGTACAAACCGTATACTTCGTCAGGGCAGGCTCTCCCTTTTTACGAAAAACTCTGTAGACGCTCTCCAGCAGAGACGCAATCCCGTACACCAGCCAGAACGGCAGCTTCAAATACTTTGGTCTCTCTCCGATTGCCGCTAAGAACTGCTCCAGAATTTGCTTAAACTGCATCGGCTCACCATTTGTAATATTAAACACTTCTCCGCTGATCCCCTCTGCTCCGATACACAGCAATGCAGCATATGCCACATTTTCCACGCAAGTGATATCCACATAGTTTTCGCCTTTGTTAAACAACGGAATCCCGACTTTCCCGTTTGCTTTTAGAATTCGTGGAATCAGACTGGTATCTCCGATACCGATTAAGCCTCTCGGACGAAGGGATACCGTATAGAGCCCTTTCTCGTGGAATTCCCGTATCACCTGCTCGGAAAGAAGCTTTGACTTAATGTAATAATTCAGCTCATTTTTATTGTCGTATTCCGGTTCTTTAATATCAAAGCGATGCTCTTTTCCGGAATAAATACTCGGAGAAGAAATATAAATCATCCGCTGTACGCCATGCTCCACGCAAAGCTCACATACGTTTTTTGTCCCGATTACATTGGTATTGTAAAAATCCTCCCATTTTCCCCATACCGTGGATAATGCCCCCGCATGAATCACATAATCCACTCCTTTGAAATACGGTGCGCAGGCCGCTTTGTCCGTAAAATCCCCTTCACAGAAGATTGCTCCCAGCTTCTTAAGCACTTCGCCCGCTTTTTTATTTCTCCCGAGCGCCGTCACCTCATAGCCGGAAGCAAGCAGCTGTTTTATCAAATAGTTTCCGAGGAACCCGGTAGCTCCCGTTACAAGCACTTTTTCCAACCTTAACCCTCCCTGTCTTGAAAAAATTGTAGCTTCGCCACGCAAATTCGGCGTGGAAACGCTTTCCTCAGCGTATCCCTAATTGAGTCATTAACTCCTTTATGTGAACCGTAGAAAATTCGCAAATCAGTTCCGGGTTCGGACAAAAGCTTTCCAGCAGCTTTTCAGCAGCCGCCAACAGCTGCCGCTCACTTCGTATGATTTTTCCAAGCCCCAGTTTCTCAAACATCCTCGCATTGATGTCCTGTTCCCCCTGCTGGGGGTACATCAGACACGGCACTCCGTTCGCTGCCGCTTCACATATGCTGTTCATGCCTCCCGCCGTGATAAACAATACGGCATTCTTTAGAATAAGCTTCTGATTCACATAAGGTTTCAGTATTACATTTGGCGGAGCATTCTCCTCCGCAAGCCTCCTGTAGTGCTTTCCGCAGGAAATCACCACCGTATACTTCGTACCGCAAAACTGTGATAACACCGTACGGTAAAACTCCAAGCCGGCATTAAAAATAGTTCCCAGAGATACATAAATCAGATTACTGTAGCGGTACTCTTCCTTCTCCTCAAAGGTATCCTCACGCAAAATAGCAGACGGTCCGAGAAAGAAGCAGTTTTCTTTCATTTTGCGTCCTTCCGGATGAACCTGTCTTGGATAAGTAAAAATGTTAAATTCTTCTTCATTCATCAAAAGCCCCAAAAGGTCCGTTCGTTTCACCGGATAACGCTTCTTTAATCTTTTTTTATATTTCCGTACCCCCGGAATTGCTTTTACTTCCGCCAGCCCTGTCCACGCAAAACGGGTTGCATACATCCGGAAAGCCCTGCCGGTGTAACGATATGCCGTCACAATGGTATTCACGGATACCGCCCTGATCCCAAGGGTATCGGCAACCGCTCTGCCCCAAAAGGCAATGGTATCATGAAAAATCAAAACCGGGTTCCGTTCCCTTGCCTGCTGCTGCAATCCTTCCAACTGCGCATCGGTAAACCGAAGCAGCAGCTCCGCAAGTTCCGGGATACGGCTGCCCACCTGAGGCTCCCATTCAAGCGCTCCAAAATCATACGCCAGAAACTCTGCCCCGCAAGCCTCTATCACCCGCCGGAACTCCTCCGTGGCATAATAGGTAACTGCATATCCACACCTTACCAGCTCTGTAACGATAGCTAATGTAGGATTCACATGACCATAGGCAGGCGTCCCGTAAAAAAGGATATTGCCGGACGCAGGCCCGTGAGTATCATTTATTTTATTCATAGGTACGCTTCCCCCGGTTCATAAACTATATCTGCCACAAAACGACTTCACTTTTCATTATATTCTTTTCTCTTCGTAATAGCAAGAAAAACCGCCCCACTCCTTTTATTTCCGTGCTATCACCGTGAACTCTCCCGGCACTTTTTCATTCGCCCATGCAGGGTGCTCATCAAACCGCTTCAGCGTAAATCCACTATTTATTACCGAATTAATAATCTCACTGATGGTATATTTTCTATAGCTGCATTTCGGCATCTGTTTTCTAATCTCATCGGAATAAAATCTTGCATGTGCCATCTCGCCTTCAAAGATTTCAGTTGAAAAATAACTCATCGTAGGATTTTCCAAATGCAGAATATCTGCTATTTTAGTGAACGGATGAAAATCACTGCATATCATTTTTCCGCCAGGCTTTACCAGGGAATACATCATGCCCATAAACTCATCAATATCATGGAAATAATGCAGAATTCCCCCTTCCATAAATACGACGTCAAAATAATCCGCATACTTTGTCCTGTCAATCTCCAGAACATCACCCACCTCATAATTGATACTTACATTCGCCGCCTCTGCCACTTCCAGCGCATATCTTTTGTTATCCTCGGAAATATCAAACACTGTCACTTCCGCCCCCAACAACGCCAGCGGAATTGCCTTTTTCCCACAGGAGCCGCAGATATTGGCCACTTTGATATTCTCATATGTATCAAAATAGTTTGCATACCTTCTTAGCATTCCTACCGGATTCTCCATATCCTGTTTTGCCCGTTCCTCCGGTGTTCCGCTGTGCTCCACCCAGAATTCATACGCACTGTATTCCCACGCTTTTTTGTTTTGCTTACTATAATCTCGCATAGTCCTATCTCCTTCTCTTTCGCTAATTCCCCTAAGACACTGAATCAAACATTACCCGTCTGATCTGAGACTTTCTGACACAAAGCTTGCCGTCAAGAGCCGCACGACTTATAGTTCCGGACTCCCGCGCACCAAATTCCGTAGCAGATTGCCAGAAATACCACGATTCCAAGCGGGTATAGCCCAACAATCCACCTGGTTGTCTTTCCTAACAAATACTGCAGCGGATAATACTGAATGAGCGTATACGGAATGATGTAAGTACAAAAGCGCATGATTCCTTTTCCGTAAATGTCTATCGGATATTTGCCGTGGGATTTTGCCCCATACGTCAGGACATTGATAATCGAGGTATCCTCAATCGTGAAAAAGCAAAAGCTTGCCCCAAGCATAAACAGACCGATAAACAACAGCGTCCCGCCTATAAGCATAAGCAGTAATGTAACAGCAGTAGCGGTACTCCATACCACCTGACTGTGTCTCATCCCGATGCACAGGGTAATGATTGCCGTAATCATCGGACCGGTCCTCCCTATTTCAAACCGTGTTCCGATGATTTGCAGAATCGGGCTGCACGGCCTGAGTAACATCCGGTCAAACTCTCCGCTCTTAACCATACCTGAAAATGCTTTAAACCCGTTCCCGAACAGCTCTGCCAATGTAAACGACATCTGTATGACAGAAAAGCAAAGAAGTATGTCTCCGTAGGAATAGCCTTTGATTTCTTCCAGACCGGAAAATAAAAATTTGATTGCAACAAATTCGGTAAACGCAATCAGAAATCTCCCGATTATCATAAGCAAAAAGGATACTTTATACTCCATTGCGCTTCTGACACAAACGGATGCATACCGCAGATACAAGGTAATACTTCTTTTCACTTTCATCTCATCAGCCCCCCTGTACTACGATTTTCTTTTCTACTCTTGTCCGGATAAGCTCTCCGGCAGCAATCAGAGTAACCACCCAAAACACCTGCTTTAAAATCGCAGGCAGAATATCCGCTCCCGCCAAATCTCCGGAGTAAATTCGAAACGGCACATTCTGCATATAGGCAAACGGCAGCAGCTCCGCGATTTTGAGGTAATCTGCCGGGAAGAACGGAAGCGGAATGATATTCCCGCATAAAAGGTCAATCGCTCCCGTAAACACCATTCGCCACCCCTGCGGGGATATCGTAAAAAAGCAGAGCAGATAGACCAGCATACAAAACGCCACCGTAACGCCCATACCGAGTACCATCGTAAGAAGAAACAGCATAAAAGCCCCGGTGCTCACCGGCAGACTCATCCGGTACGGCTTTGGCATCAGAAAAGCGCACAATAACACCGGCACACATCGAAGCAGTACCTCCGAAACTCTTCCGCCCACAATTCTTGTAAACCACATGGAATACAGGGAAACCGGGCGGCAAAGCTCATATGATACGTTTCCGCTCCGAATCATTTCAAAAATATCGTTGTCCGCTGCCCATGTATTAAAAAGAACCAGAAACGCTTCCTTTAACCAGATGTAGGAAACGATGGAAGAATAGTCCATCGGCAGATTTCCGCCGGAGGCTTCCGCAATCGCCTTATATGCCAGACATTCCATAAGTCCCCATATAACCTGTGTCGTAAGTGCCGTCACCGATGCCATGCGGTACTGGACTCCCGTAGCAAACCGCAGCCTGAAAAATAAAAGGTATTTTTTCATGACGCCCTCCTACATAATATCCAGTTTTCGGTAGAGAGCCGCCATCACATGGTCAAGGGTGAGTGCCTCATCCGCCACCGCATTCCCGTCAGCGAAAGCTGCATTGTCCCCGGCATATGTTGTTTTATCCCTGCCATCCGTTGCCGCCCTGCGAAGGTCCTGCAGGCTTCCGTCCAGTAATATCTGACCTTTTCCGATTAAAATCACACGTTCTGCGATTGCCTCAATATCCTGCATGTCATGGGTTGTTAAAATGACCGTTGTCTTATGCTCCCGATTTATTTTCTTGATGAAATCCCGAACCGCCAGCTTCGACACCGCATCAAGCCCTATGGTCGGCTCGTCCAGAAACAGAATCCGCGGTTCATGAAGTAATGACGCCGCCACTTCGCAACGCATCCTCTGTCCTAACGATAATTGTCTTGTGGGCGTTTTCAGAAGCTCGCCAAGCTGCAAAAGCTCCGTCAGTTCTTCTAACTTATTGTTGTACTTCGGGGTAGAAACAGAATAGATTTCCTTCAGAAGCTCGAAGGAATCAATCACCGGAATATCCCACCAAAGCTGGGAACGCTGTCCGAACACAACTCCGATTTGCCTGACATACTCGGTTCTGTTTTTCCATGGAACGCGTCCGTCCACCACACAGCTTCCGCTGTCGGGCGTTAATATTCCGCTTAGAATTTTGATTGTAGAACTCTTTCCTGCTCCGTTCGGACCTATGTAGCCTACCATCTCGCCTTCATCAATGGTAAAGCTCACATCATGAAGCGCATGAATCACCTCATGGTCTCTTCGAAACAAAGCCTTGCAGGCCTCACCGAAGCCCGCGTTTCGTTTTGCAACCTTGTACGACTTACATACCTGTTCCATCGTAATCATTGTTACTTCCTCCTGGTAGTTATATTTTGCGACGCTTTTTCCTGCGTCATATCTTGCCAAGCCGGTCTGGTTTCACTGGATTTTGCCAGTCAAATACCGCATAAAATACAGTTCTTATGAAGTTGGAATTATATACTATCATACACGCAGATTTGTGTCAACAAATTATTCCGGTAGTTTTCCAGCCGTAATTCATTTTCGAAACGATTCAAAATACTTCACCGCATGCTCCGAGTATGGGGTGTCCAGATAAACATAGTTGAATTCCCGGAAAATGTCCCATCCGTTTACCTTAAATTCCGCAAGGGCATTGTTATTCTCTCCCACGGCACGGTAGGAAAAGGTAATTCCACTGCCCCTCTCTAACAGCTTTGTGATGAGTCCGAAGCTGCTTGCGGTCGTGACTCTGTCAAACTCACCGAAAGTGTAATTGCTCCCCGCAAGGAGCTGGGCAAGAATGTTCCTTGTCCCGCTGCCCTCTTCCCGAAGGATAAGATTTTCCTTCCATAGCCTGTCCGGAGCTACCGTTTCTCCGGCAAACGGATGAGCCGCTCCGCAAAGTCCTACAAACGGTTCTTTTCTGTAGACACGTGACTTATAACGAGCCCGGTCAAAGCTTCCCTCAATCAGTGCAAAATCAAGCTCCCCTTTTGACAGGGCTGCAAGCAGATGCTCCGTATTGTCAACATTCACGGAAATGCTGTTTGACGGTTCCCTCAGATACTCCGAAACATGCTCTGCAATCACATATTCTCCGATTGTTTTTGTTGCACCTATCGCTAACGCACAGCCTTTCTTTTCCTTCAGCTGTAGTTTCAGCTTCTTTTCCTGATAAACTATATTCTCGGAATACTTTTTCAGCATCTGTGCTTCGTCGGTCATTTTAAGACTTTTCCCGTCATAAATGAAAAGCCGGCAGCCGTAAAATTTCTCCAGATACTGTATGTGCTGTGTAACCGCAGGCTGGGTCATATTCAGCAGTTCTGCGGTCCTTCGGTAGTTCATTACCCTGCAAAGGGTCAGAAAGGTTTCGATTCTCGGATCAATCATAGGCTCACCTTATAATATATATTTATCAAATGATATGAAATGATAATTAGATTTTATCAAATAACTGTGGTAAAATCAAGAAGAAGAACACAAAACATAAAAAGAAAAGCATAAAAAGCAGGAAAGGAACAATATCATTATGGAAGCTGTTAAAAAAGCAGGTAAATTAGTGCCGGGCTTTGCTCTCGCACTCGTAATTGCGGCATTGGCAAGATTTTTGGAAAGCCTTCTGCCGATTCATCTTGTCGGTGCATCGGTTATCGCACTTTTCATCGGGATGATTATCAATCATTTCAGGAAGCCGGGCGAATTCTTCTCTACCGGTCTAAAATTCACCTCGAAAAAGATACTGAAATTTGCAATCATTCTTCTCGGTGCAAGCCTTAATATCAGCATTATTCTTAAGGTCGGCAAAATGTCACTGTGCGTTATGGTGTTTACGCTTCTGACCTGCTTCGGTATCGGTCATTTTGTCGGGAAGGCTTTAAAAATAAACTGGAAGCTCTCCAACCTGATTTCCGCAGGTACGGGTATCTGCGGCGGCTCAGCCATCGCGGCTATCGCTCCCGTTATTGATGCGGATGACAGTGATATTGCCTATGCAATGTCCGCAACGTTTCTTTTTGATATGGCGATGATTGTGCTTTTTCCTATTATGGGACAGGCAATGGGGCTTTCGGATATGGCATACGGCTTATGGGCAGGTACTGCGGTAAACGACACCTCCAGCGTGGTAGCGGCAGGCTACGCCTTTTCGGAAGCAGCCGGAGATTTTGCGACTATGGTTAAGCTTACGCGTACTCTTTCCATCATCCCGACAGTTATCACTTTCGCACTTATTTCCGCGCATCTAAAGAAAAAGGAAGCTGTAGCTTCCGATGAAGCGGTTAAGGCAAAGTTCAACACTACTAAAATTATTCCGTGGTTTATCCTCGGTTTTCTGGCACTTGCAGCACTAAACAGCTTCGGTCTGATTCCGGAAGCAGTTTCCTCGGGGCTGAAAAGTATCAGCAAATTCCTTATGGTATCCGCACTGGCGGCAATCGGTCTGAATACAAGCTTCAAAGACATGAAAAAATCCGGCTTCGCACCTATGCTCCACGGATTTATCATATCGGCACTGGTAGTTATCGTAGCCATTGCGGTTGAGTATTTTATGGGAATTGTGTAAGACACAGGTATAAAGAACAGGGGCTGTGCGTTTCATTCACGCGACAGCCCCGATATCCTACACACTCGTAAAAATCAGTCTCCAAAACAGATTCCAAGCGCCTTTGCCTCTTTTATTAATGAGCCCTCCGGGTCAACAGTCTTAAGTTTGCCTGCAACCTCTTTCAAAGG
>JAQXOR010000097.1 GCA_029099805.1 Lachnospiraceae bacterium | reverse complement strand
TAGGCAAGCGGTGCAACCGCCGGCTGATACGAGACTCCTTCTATTTTCCGTTCCGGATGCACTGCCTGTCCCTCCGGATTCAGTACCCTTTCGATTTCTGCCAGATACGCAAGCGTTGTTGTATTTGCCACATCCGTCTTCTGCGCGCGCAGCAGACAGCGTTTTGCCTTTTCATACTCCTCGTTTTTCATGTAGAGAAGTGCCAGCAGCTGCAAAGCACGCACATACCCCGGATTGTTACTGATTGCCTTACGCAGCTGCAGCATTGCGAGGTCATCGCTTCCCTGCTTTGCATAGGCAAGTGCCTGATTATACTTCTTCACCGTCTGATTCACGGCATCTAACTTTGCCGGATTCGACTGTACCTTTTCAATAAAGTAATCTGCCGGATTATTCTCCTGCACAAAATGCTTACTGATAATCCACTCGCCAAGCGCCGCAACCGGCTCTCCCAGCTCAAAGTAAACCAGACCGAGCAGATTACGTGCCTGAATATTTCGTTTACTGCTCTCCAGGCTTTTTTTCAGCATTATAATCGCACCGGACAAATCCCGTACCTTTGCTCTGGCGAGGCCTTCATTGTAATAACGGTTGGAGAGCCGGTACAGGCGCGACGCAACGGTCAGGTCCGTCCCGCACTGCTCACAATACCGGCGATTCCGCCCTGTCTCATAGCCGCATTTCGGACAATTCATCGTGTCTCCCTGCCTTCTCTCTTTTTTCCTGTAACGACCTGTTCCAATAAATCGGACAAATCTGTTAAATCGTTATTCAAAATTGCCTCTTCCGCCTGATCGATTTCCAGACTCGGCTGGAACTTTGCCAGCTCTTCCTCGTAGTTTAACATTCCATTTCCTCCTGTCTTGTATCGCTTCCAAAACAGCCTATTTCCTTCCAAAACACGCCTTTCGTTTTGCTTTCGTCCTATTTTCTATCATATAGACAAATGCCGTAAAAATCAATAGGGTTGCGGTACTTTTTTTATTCTCTGCCACAAAAAAAACGATATTGCCCGCTTTTACGAGCAATATCGCCTTTTCTTTTCATATTTCCCTTATTCCTGTGCGTTACAGAACCTGCGTGTATTAGTGATTTTTAAGCAAAATGTGCCAGACGTTCTTCTACCTGGGCCATCATTGCGGTGTACTTCTCAAGCTTTGCACGCTCCTCCGCAAGCTTTGCTTCCGGCGCCTTGTTCACAAAATTCGGATTGGAAAGCATGCCGTTGACACGTTTTAACTCGCCCTCCAGTCTTGTCTTTTCCTTCTTGAGGCGTTCGATTTCCTTCTCAATATCTACCAGATCCGCAAACGGAATATAAACCGTAGCGTTCGGAATTACCGCAGATACTGCATCGGCATCGATACCGGCCTTGCCGGACTGAATCTTTACTTCGCTTGCACCGCCGAGAGCCGCAAAGAATACCTTACTGTTCTCGAATACGTTACGAACACCCTCCTGCTCGGATACAACAAATACCATTGCCTTTCTGCTCGGCGGAACATTCATCTCACTGCGTACGTTACGGATGCCCTTTACCGCTTCCTTAATCAGCTCTACTGCTGCTTCCTCTGCCTCAAAGGTATCCTCTTCCCTGTACTCCGGCCATGCGGAAATCATAATAGATTCCTCGGCGGTGTTGCCTTCCATTTCCTTTAAGGTACAGAAGATTTCCTCCGTTACAAACGGCATATACGGATGCAGAAGCTTTAACGCATCCGTCAATACATGGCGAAGCGTCCAGATAGCTGCCGCCTTACTCTTTTCATCGGAGCCGTAAAGACGCGGCTTTACCATCTCGATATACCAGTCACAGAACTCTTCCCAGATGAAATCGTAAATCTTTTGTGCCGCAATTCCCATCTCGAACTTATCTAAGTTTTCGGTTACTTCCTTGCAAAGCGTATTTGCCTTGGAAAGAATCCATTTATCCGCATCCGCAAGACTACCTGCCTCCGGTGCTTCTGCCCTTGCTGCGGCACCGTTTCCTGCTGCTTCCATCTGCTGCATGTTCATCATAATGAAGCGGCTTGCATTCCATACCTTATTGGCAAAGTTTCTGCTCGCCTCTACACGCTCCATATAGAAACGCATATCATTTCCCGGTGCATTTCCCGTAATCAGGGTAAAGCGTAGTGCATCTGCGCCGTACTTATCAATAATCTCAAGCGGGTCGATACCGTTTCCTAAGGACTTACTCATCTTTCTGCCCTGGGAGTCACGTACGAGACCGTGGAACAGTACCGTCTTAAACGGCTTCTCCTTCATCTGCTCATATCCGGAGAAAATCATACGGATTACCCAGAAGAAGATAATATCATAGCCGGTTACAAGCACGTCCGTCGGATAGAAATACTTCAAATCCTCGGTCATCTCCGGCCAGCCGAGCGTCGAGAACGGCCATAGGGCGGAAGAGAACCAGGTATCTAAGGTATCCGGGTCCTGCTCCAGATGGTCATGCCCGCACTTCGGACAAACCTTCGGTGCATCTGCGGTCTTTGCTACGGTAATCTCCCCGCACTTGTCACAGTAGTATGCCGGAATACGGTGTCCCCACCAGAGCTGTCTGGAAATACACCAGTCACGGATGTTATCGGTCCAGTTAAAGTAGGTCTTTTCCATACGCTCCGGAACGAGAGTGATTTCCTTATTCTTCACTGCCTCTACTGCCGGCTTAATCAGTTCATCCATCTTTACGAACCACTGCTGCTTAATAAGCGGCTCTACCGTCGTCTTACAACGATCGTGAGTACCTACGTTATGGGAGTAATCCTCGATGCGAACCAGAAGTCCCATCTCGTCCAGCTCTTTTACAATCTGCTTTCGTGCCTCATAGCGGTCCATACCGGCAAACTTTCCGCCTGCGGCATTAATCGTCGCATCATCGTTCATAATATTGATTTCCGGCAGATTGTGACGCTTTCCTACCTCAAAGTCGTTCGGGTCGTGTGCCGGAGTAATCTTTACTACACCGGTACCGAAATCCATCTCTACATAATCGTCCGCAATAATCGGAATTTCGCGGTCTACAAACGGAACCTTAACGGTCTTTCCTACCAGGTGTGTATATCGTTCATCCTTCGGATTGACAGCAACAGCGGTATCACCAAGCATCGTCTCCGGACGGGTGGTCGCAAACTCCAAGAATTCATCCGTTCCTACAACCGGATACTTAATATGCCAGAAATGTCCCGCCTGCTCCTCATACTCTACCTCCGCATCGGAAATGGAGGTCTTACATACCGGACACCAGTTAACGATACGGGAGCCCTTGTAAATCATCTTCTTTTCGTAGAGCTTTACAAATACCTCCTCAACCGCCTTGTTGCAGCCCTCATCCATCGTAAAACGCTCTCTGTCCCAGTCGCAGGAGGAACCGAGCTTCTTTAGCTGGCTGATAATGCGTCCGCCGTACTCCTTTTTCCATTCCCACGCACGCTTTAAAAATCCCTCACGTCCGAGGTCATGCTTATCGATGCCCTCTTTCTTCATCTGCTCGATAATCTTAACCTCCGTCGCAATACTTGCATGGTCCGTACCCGGCTGCCACAATGCATTATAGCCCTGCATTCTCTTATAACGGATTAAAATGTCCTGCATCGTATTATCCAGTGCATGCCCCATATGAAGCTGACCGGTAATGTTTGGCGGCGGAATCACAATCGTAAACGGTTTCTTGGTTGCGTCCGGCTCGGCATGAAAATACTTCTTGTCCAGCCACTTTGCATACAATCTGTCCTCTATGTCCTTCGGATCATAGGTCTTTGCTAATTCTTTCTGCATAATATACCTCCTTACTCGCTTTCGCTCGCATGCTCACTTTGCCGGTTCCGTGCAGGCTGTGCTTCGCACGAAAAAAGAAAAGCCGATTCATCCTATAAGGACGAATCGACCGTGGTACCACCTTATTTCACAGCAAGCAGCTGCCTCCATGTCGATAACGGGACCTCCCGGCAGTTCCTACTGAATCCTGCGTTTCCCTTTAGTTAAACCAAAGGAAAACAGTATCTGTTCAGAACTGCAGCTCCGAAGCTACCTTCCATAAGCAAGCCTTTGCGAAGTCTTTCAGCCGGTGAACTCCGCTCTCTTTCAAGATGACTTATGTACTCCTCTTCTTCTGCGCATTTTAGAATATGTGTTTATCTTAAATGATGAAATTTAAAATGTCAAGTACAATTTCTGCATTCCGTTTATTTCTTAAGTCTTCCTGTTCTCTCGCTTCACCTTTGGTACTTTTTGCCTATATTTTCATAAAATTATTGCGATTTGCTTTAATTGATGATATAATCAGAATAGTATCTATGTGTTTATATACAATGCATTTATCATTTTTGTTTTATTCAATCAATGAAAGGAATTAACTATGCGATTTGAAAATGACACCTCAAACACCTCTGGTACACTTTTTGATAGTTTAACCGGTCTTTATCACCAGCAGAGCTTTTACCGGTTTACGGCACAGATGCTGG
>JAQXOR010000096.1 GCA_029099805.1 Lachnospiraceae bacterium | reverse complement strand
TAATAAAGGTCATTTCCTTCACGGGTACGCTCACCTACACCGGTAAATACGGAATAGCCGCCGTGCTCCGTTGCGATATTGGTAATCAGCTCCTGGATAAGTACTGTCTTACCTACGCCCGCACCACCGAACAAACCGATTTTACCACCCTTCTGATACGGACAGAGAAGGTCAACGACCTTAATACCGGTCTCTAACATTTCAGTCTGTGTGGACTGCTCCTCAAACTTCGGAGCCTTTCTGTGAATCGGATAATATTCCACTCCTTCCGGAGCAGCCTTTTCATCAATCGGATTCCCGAGTACGTTAAACATTCTTCCGAGGGTCTTTTCACCGACCGGAACCGAAATCGGAGCACCGGTTGCCAGTGCATCCATTCCGCGCACCAGACCGTCCGTCGGACCCATTGCAATACAGCGGACCGTATCGTCACCGAGATGCTGCGCAACCTCGACAACCAGAACATCGCCATCCTGCTTGGTTACTTTAATTGCCTCGTATATTTCCGGAAGATTGCCCTCCGTGAACTTAATGTCTAAAACCGCACCGATAATCTGAGTGATTTTTCCAAGTCTGTTTTCTGCCAACTTTTCCTTCACTCCTTTTCAAAATATTGTATTATATTAGGCAAGAACCGAGACTACCTCGTTTCTTAACCAATCGCATTTGCGCCTGCGATAATCTCCGTTAATTCCTGCGTAATGGAGCTCTGACGGGCTCTGTTATACTTCAGTCCCAAATCAGAAATCATCTCATCCGCATTGTTCGTCGCCGAATCCATTGCCTGCATTCTTGCACCGTTCTCACTGGCAAGTGCCTGTACCAGACCACCGTAAATCAGACTGTTGACATATTTCGGAACAATAAGCTCTATGGCTTCCTCTGCCTCAGGCTCATAATTCATTAATGTCAATGCATCTGCGCTGTCCTCCGGCTCCTCATTTGCTTCGTCAAAGGATACCGGAAGCAGACGAATAAAGGTCGGAACATGACTTACTGTATTCTTAAATACAGTATAGGCAAGATAAATCTCACTGATTTTCCCTTCTGCAAAGTCGGAAAGCACCTGTTTTCCGATAGCAGAGGCATCAGAAAACAACGGTTCATTGATTGCGTCGGAATAATCCTGCTCAATATGATACCCTCTTCTTGCCAGACCATCACGTCCCTTACGACCGATGGCATAAATCAGAACATCCTCCTTTTGCATCCCGCTCTCTGTCACAAGCTTCATAACATTGGAGTTATATCCGCCCGCAAGACCACGGTTGGAAGTAATTACGATAATTCCCTTCTTGCCCTCGCCTGCACCGTTCAGATACGGATGATTGATGTTTCCTGATTTCTTTAATACTGATTTAACGGTAGCGTACATTGCATTAAAGTACGGCTGCGACTCCTCCGCACGCGCTTTTGCTTTTTGCAGCTTTACGGTAGCAACAAGCTTCATTGCCTTCGTAATCTGCTCTGTGCTTTGAATACTTTCCCTGCGTCGTTTGATATCACGCATGGATGCCATAACGTATCACCTACACTTTCTTCGCGCTGTGCTTATTTTTTGAATTCCTTCTTGAACTCTTCGATTGCCTTAACGAGAAGCTTTTCAATCTCTTCGGTCAGCTGCTTCTCGGTACGGATACCCTCCGGAAGCTCCGGATACTTCGTATCAACAAACTCAAAGAATCTCTTTTCAAACTCCATAATATCATCTACCGCTACATCAAGTAAGTACTTCTTGGTTGCAGCGTAAATAATCATAATCTGGTACTCTACAGCCATCGGCTGATACTGCGGCTGCTTTAAAATCTCACGGATACGTTCACCCTGTGCCAGCTTTTCCTTGGTATCGGCATCCAGGTCGGAGCCAAACTGTGCAAAGGAAGCAAGCTCGCGGTACTGCGCAAGGTCAATACGAATCGGTCCCGCAATCTTCTTCATTGCCTTAATCTGAGCAGAACCACCTACACGGGATACCGAAAGTCCCGGGTTTACCGCAGGACGGAAGCCGGAGTTAAACATCTCGGTTTCCAGATAAATCTGACCGTCTGTAATAGAGATTACGTTGGTCGGAATATAGGCGGAAACGTCTCCTGCCTGCGTCTCGATAATCGGCAGTGCAGTTAGGGAACCGCCGCCCAGCTTATCCGAAAGACGTGCCGCACGCTCCAGCAGACGGGAATGCAAGTAGAAAACATCACCCGGATATGCCTCACGTCCCGGCGGACGCTTGAGAAGCAGGGACAGGGTACGGTATGCGGTTGCATGCTTACTCAAATCATCATAAACAATCAATACGTCCTCACCGTTTTCCATCCACTCTTCACCGATTGCACAACCGGAATACGGAGCAATGTACTGAAGCGGTGCAAGCTCACTCGCGGTTGCCGCAACAATGGTGGTATAGTCCATTGCGCCATACTCTTCCAGAGTAGAAACGATAGAAGCAACCGTAGATGCCTTCTGTCCGATGGCAACATAAATACACTTTACGTTCTGCCCCTTCTGGTTAATAATGGTATCAATCGCGATTGCCGTCTTACCGGTCTGTCTGTCGCCGATAATCAGCTCACGCTGACCGCGTCCGATCGGTACCATGGAGTCAATCGCCTTAATACCGGTCTGAAGCGGGGTATCTACTGACTTTCTGGAAATAACACCGGATGCCACACGCTCAATCTGGCGGTATTTCTTTGTCTCAATCGGGCCCTTGCCGTCAATCGGCTGACCCAGTGCATTTACAACACGGCCTAACATTGCATCGCCTACCGGCACCTCCACAACACGACCTGTTGTCTTTACGGTGTCACCCTCGCTGATATTTCCCATATCACCGAGAAGCACCGCACCTACATTATCTTCCTCGAGGTTTAATACCATGCCGTAAACCTCTCCCGGAAACTCTAAAAGTTCGCCCTGCATCGCTTTTTGTAATCCATGGATACGTGCGATACCGTCGGCGACCTGAATTACCGTACCGACATCAGACACCTCAAGCTTTGTACTGTAATTCCTGATTTGCTCTTTGATGACGGAACTGATTTCCTCCGGTCTTAAATTCAAGGTAAAAGCACCTTCTTTCTAAAATGTTCTCCATATATTTCTGTTCTTATCTGATCTAAGAAAGCTGCAGATTTGATAAGCTGACTGCCATTTTCCTAAGCTTTGACTGTATACTTGCATCTACCACACGGTCGCCGATACGGATAATCATACCGCCGATTAATGAGGCATCTACGGTATACTGCATCTCAAAGCTTTCATATGCGGTCTGGGACAACAGCTTTTCTTCAATTCGTTTTTTCTGCACATCGCTAAGCTCCGTTGCAGAAGTAACTCTCGCTACACCAATCCTGCGGTATTCTCTCACCTTGTCGAGAAAATTTGCAAACACGGCAGGAATCTCTGCACATCTGCCCTTCTCCACAATTACGATAAGAAGTCCCGTCACTGCATCATCAAACCGGCCTCCGAACACCGTTTCCACAACAGATTTTTTCTCTTCCATCGAAATCTTCGGGTGAGTAAGCAACCCTAGAAACTCCGGATTTTCCGCCAAAACAGCCTCTGCTGTCTTTATCTGTTCTGCCAGGGAATCAATGCTGTTACTCTGGGCGGCCAGGTCAAATAATGCCTCTCCGTATACGTCAGCCACTAATTTTGCCATGTGTCATCACCCATTTCACTTAATGCTTCGTCAATTAACTGCGCCTGCTTTTCTTCATCAAGAGAAGATGCCACGAATTTTCCGGCCATTACAGCGGCAACTGCCACCATTTCCTGCTTTACTTCATCCTTCATCTTACTCTTCTCTAATTCTATCTCGCGGTTTGCATGCTCCATAATACGTGCTGCTTCCGCTTTCGCTTCATTCACGATCTCATCCTCGCGCTTTAACGCTTTCTTGCGTCCTTCGCTTAAAATAGCTTCTACTTCCTTATCGGCGGTCTTCAGTCTGGCATCATATTCTGCCTTGAACTGCTCGGCATCTGCCTTTTCCTTTGCAGCATCTGCCATTTCCTTTGCAATCTTTTCCCGGCGTTTATTTAGCATATCTCTTGCCGGATTAAACAGCAGGTAGGAAAGCAGAAAGAACATAAAACCGACTGCCAGAAGTAAAATCAAAGCATCCAGTAATAACTGCGGGCTGAGTCCGAAAATGTAACCTTCCATCTTAGGTTCCGCCGCTGCCTCCAAAAAAGCAAGGTTGGAGCCTACGGTAAATAGTCCGTTCACGTTCCGGCCTCCTTTATGATTTATTCGTTACCGCTGCTTCTTATAACTTACCAAGTAACGGGTTCGCAAACAGAAGAATAATTGCTACCGCAAAACCATAAAGACCGGTGGTCTCTGCTACTGCCTGTCCAAGTAACATGGTAGACATGATATTACCCTTTGCGCCCGGGTTTCTGCCCACTGCTGCAGCACCGTGACCGGCTGCGATACCCTGTCCGATACCAGGACCGAGACCTGCAATCATCGCAAGGCCGGCACCGATTGCGGAACATGCCAAAATTAATCCTTCATTCGTAATCTGACTCATCATAAATAAATCCTCCATTCAAAATAAAAATAAATGCTATCCCTGTACTTCATCCTCAGGGAAATTCTGTGCAATAAACACCATCGTCAACATACAGAATACATACGCCTGTATTGCACCGGAAAATACGTCGAAATAAACATGCAGTACACCGAAAAACGGCCATAGAAACGCCTGTATCAGCTTCGGAATCAGACCATACAGCAAGCCCATCATAACCGTACCGGACAAGATGTTACCAAAAAGACGCAGGGACATCGAAAGCGGCGTTGCAACCTCACCGATAATATTAATCGGCGTAAGCAGTATCGGCTGAAAAAGCTTCGTAACATGTCCGGCTTTCTCGTATTTAAAACCGTTGTAGTGAATCAGTACAAAGGTAATCAATGCGAGCGGCAGTGTTACGCCATAGTCGGCAGTCGGAGGTCTGAGTCCGAACAAACCACTGATATTGCAGACAATAATAACAATAAACAGTGTACCGATATAGTTTGAAAACCGTATACCGCGTTTTCCCATGTTGGACTTTGTCAGGTTGTCAATGGCCTCCACCATCAGCTCAATCACATTCAAAAACGGCCCCGGCACATCCTCAGGATTTGCCTTTTTGATGGCACGATTCGCAATCAGAGCAAACACAGATAATGCGATTACCACAATCAAAAGACTGACATGGGTTGTTGTAATCCAAAGCGTCTGTCCACCGATTTCAAAATGAAAATACCCGGTAATACCGACATCCACATCCTGGGTAAGCAGAACGCTTTGCGATACTATTCCAGTTCCCACGTTATCACTCTCCTTTCCTCCATTCTGCGCGTTAACGGCGCGATTTATCTTTCCCCCCGAAAGGGTTGTATTTATGAATGACGGGCCAGGTCAGCGCAGAAAATTTCAAGGTAAGTATCCCCAAAATTGTTCCGAACAAGCCATATACCTGTAAGAAATATATGGCCAGGACAATGGCCGCTATCATAATTACCATACGTAACAGAGACGAGCGTTTCATATACCCTGCCGCCTGTTTTTCCGGATACTCCGTGGCAACAAGAACTGAGTGATACATGAACCCGGCAAGACCGGCTGCTATCACTGCTCCAAACAAAACTCCCAGGGTAAACC
>JAQXOR010000095.1 GCA_029099805.1 Lachnospiraceae bacterium | reverse complement strand
CGGGTCATATCCTCTGCCTTGCTCCGTATGGTACGCAGATATTTCTCCTGCTTTTCCGGTGTATCCGCAACTCCGTCAAGCATTCCCTCCGCGTATCCCTTAATCGTGGTAAGCGGCGTTTTTAAATCATGGGAGATATTTCCAATCAGGTTTCTCAAATCTTCCTCGTACTGAATCCGCGTATCTATCTCGGTCTTTAAATGTGCACGCATTTCTTCGAAATCTTCACTGAGTTCACCGATTTCATCCTCACCGGTCTTTTCCAGCCGGAAATCCAAATCGCCCTCTTTGACCCGTCTGGTTGCACATTTTAGCTTATTAATCGGCTTAATGATTCCGGCATACAGCCAGACAATCAGTAAAAGTCCCGTGATAAAGAATACAATCAGCACAGACCCGATTGCCTGCATCAGAGAGGTTTTAATCTGCGGCATCAACGTATTTACATCCGAAATAATGTAGACGCTGCCGGCTGACTCATCTGAAAACAGGAAGTCCTGCTGTTTTACAAGATACGGAATCCTGCCGTTTACATACAAGCCTCCGTCCACATTGGTATTATACGAACCGTACGCCGGCAGAGAATCCCGAATCTTTTGAAAAAAATCATCATCTCCGCAAAAAACGGGAACCTCATCCTTTTGAACTACCAAAAATGCCTGACGCTTCTTAAGGCTCTCATTGATGGTCTGCAAATACGGTAAATCAAGCAGAGCATCCGGATTCTGTTTTGTCACGGTTTTCAATTCATTATAAGTCCCGCGGGTCAGACGGTTCAACACCTGAACCGGGTTTTGCAACGCCTGCAGTGTATCCACATCCGTATCATAGGCCTGCTGCATCACATTCGCCTGATATGCCATGATAATACAGCCAAGGCTCAGGAGCATCAGAATCGGAAACAACGTCATAATCAAAAAGGTTACAATAAGGCGCTTTCTGAAATCCATCCTAAGCTCCTCCTGTCTGCCGATAAAAGCGTGGTTGCTTAAAAATTCTGCGCGCGGAAATCATTCGGCGTAATTCCCTCAAGCCGCTTGAAATTATAACAGTAATAACTGACATCCCGGATGCCGACCATTTGACCGACAGCCGCGATTTTCATGCTCCGGTCTGCCAGATATCGCTTTGATATCTGAATTCTGCGCCTTGTGATATACTCAAACGGACGCATGGAAAAAGCTTCCTTAAATGTCCGGCATAAATGCTGGGGTGTGATGTTCAGAACATTGGCCAAATCAGCCAACGTCATCTGCTCCGTAATATGCTCGTCAATATAATCTAACAGCGGAAGTAATCTCTGCTTTCCTCTCGTCTGTGGCTGAACCAGCTCATGCTGCAGCATATAAAACTCCATCAGGAGGTCATAAATATGCACAGAACTGCGTTCCATTCCATTTAGCCGGTCCGTTTTTAGCTCAGACAAAATCTGACGCATAATGCGCTCAAACCTGGTAGTATCCATTCCGCTTAACACGACAGCATCCCTGATTCCCATGCATTCCAATGCCTGAAGCATCCCCTCTCCGGCCAGATGAATCCAACTGGTAATCCACTTTCCTTTTCCGTAATAACGGTGCTCCCGCCCTTCCGGGAGGAAAAACACATCCCCCGCTTCAAGCTGAAACACCTTGCCTTCCGTTTCCAGTACGCCCTCACCCTCTACACAATAGATAAACTGAGGCAGACAATATCCGTTTTCTCTCACAATCGGACACTGGTCTTTATTTAATCCGACTGCCGGAGTTTGAAACAGTAATCTCGATTTTCCGATATTGGGAAATACTGCTTCCGGTTTCATATAAAATCTCCTCCTTTGATTATAAGTCGCAGGTTCCTACGGTTCTCGGGAACGGTATTACATCACGGATATTACCGATACCGGTCAAGTACATCACGCAACGTTCAAAACCAAGACCGAAGCCTGCATGTCTTGTAGAGCCATATTTACGCAAATCCAGATAGAAGCTGTAATCCTCCGGATTTAACTTAAGCTCCTCCATTCTCTTGTAGAGCTTATCATAGTCGTCCTCTCTCTGGCTGCCGCCGATGATTTCCCCGATTCCCGGCACCAGAAGGTCCATTGCGGCAACCGTCCTGTTATCCGGATTGAGCTTCATATAAAATGCCTTAATGTCCTTCGGATAATCCGTTACAAATACAGGCTTTTTAAATACCTGTTCGGTCAGATAACGCTCATGCTCGGTCTGTAAGTCACAGCCCCAGCTTACCTTGTAATCAAAGTTGTCGTTGTTCTTCTCTAAGATTTCGATTGCTTCCGTATAGGTTACGTGACCGAATTCAGAATGAAGCACATGATTCAGGCGCTCAATCAGTCCCTTGTCCACAAAGCTGTTGAAGAAATTCATCTCCTCCGGAGCATTCTCCAGAACATAGGAAATAATATACTTAATCATACTCTCAGCAAGCATCATGTCATCCTGCAAATCCGCAAACGCAATCTCCGGCTCAATCATCCAGAATTCTGCCGCATGACGAGTCGTATTGGAATTTTCCGCACGGAATGTCGGCCCGAAGGTGTAAATATTACGGAACGCCATCGCGTAGGTCTCACCGTTAAGCTGACCGCTTACCGTAAGATTGGCAGACTTTCCGAAGAAATCCTTTGAGTAATCTACGGAGCCATCCGGATTCTTCGGAACATTCTCCATATCCATCGTAGTGACACGGAACATCTCGCCTGCACCCTCACAGTCGCTTCCGGTGATCAGCGGAGTATGAACATAAACAAAATCACGCTCCTGGAAAAACTTATGAATCGCATACGCAATCAGGGAACGGACACGAAATACTGCCTGGAATGTATTGGTACGCGGTCTCAAATGCGTCATGGTACGTAAAAACTCTAACGTATGACGCTTTTTCTGAAGCGGATAATCCGGAGTAGAGGTTCCCTCTACTGCCACCTCTTCTGCCTGAATCTCAAACGGCTGCTTTGCCTCCGGCGTCGCAACCAGCTGGCCGGTTACAATAATTGCAGAACCGACATTCAGCTTGGAAACCTCCGCAAAATTGTCCATTGTGTCATGATACACAATCTGCAGCGTTTCAAAAAAAGTTCCGTCATTTAAAACGATAAATCCAAACGCCTTTGAATCTCTGACACTTCTCACCCAGCCTCCGACCGTGACCTTCTTCCCTAAATACGCATCCCGGTTCCTATACAACTCTCTTACTGTTACTAACTCCATTTTTATTCTCCTTCCGTCGGGAATTCCCCGCTATTTTACTGTATTGGTACACTCTCCCACCATCTTAATAATACGTTCTTTTACGATATATTCGGTTTCTTCCGCCTGTTCCTCGGTCAGATTTGCAACAAAGCCGCCTGCCATTCTGGCATGTCCGCCTCCTCCGCCGGGATATCCCGCCAGAGCACGTCGTACAATAACACCTGCATCCGCATTCTCTATTTCACTGCGCACCGACAGCTTCAGGCCTCCGGCACGGTAGGAATACACTACCGAAAAATCCACTTCATCTAACGACATAATAAAATCCGACAAGGTACCCATCATCGCTTCGGAGCAATCTGCTCCGACATTTGCCATTCCGATACTCTGCCCATAGATTTTCAAATCCTTTAAGGCTTCCCGGTACGCATCCAGGTCATTCAGAATCAATGAATGACTCTCGAACTTACATATCATCGCAATATCCGCCATTTTATACATCGTACAGAACATATCAATATCCGTAACCGTTGTCTGACGCATAAGGTTTGCGGTATCCATCTTGATTCCGTAAGAAAGTGCCGTGGCTACATTCCGGCTGACCGGTATCTCATTTTCAAGAAAATACTCCGCAATAATTGTTGCACAGGCTCCCACCTTCCGGATATCATAAAAACGGTACGTGCTGATATCCTGCATCGGATGATGGTCAATACAGGCAATTTCGTTTCCGACCAGCTCTTCTAAATTAACATTTCCCTTCTGCCCGTCCACCAGAATAATCTCATCATCCTCCCGAATCTGCAGGTCATCCACATCAAATACCTCTAAGCCCAGGGTTTCCGTCATTGTAATTGTGTTCGCCTTATCAATGTCCCCCTGATAACAAATGACAGAATCAATTCCACGGTAACGCAGCAGCTCCTGTAACCCATATGCGCTGGCAAGCGCATCCTGGTCCGGATAGTTATGCGTCTGGATAAATACTCTCGGCTTCGTAATAACAGCAAACAATCTGGTTAAAGCAGTTTCACTCTCCATATTCTTTATTTCTCCCGGCATAAATTACCTTCCGTACTCCTTTGCAAGCTTTTCAAACAGCGGCAGGGCACGCTCCACCTGCTCTGTTTTTACGCAGTAAGAAATCCGTAAGAATCCCGGACACCCAAAATCCGTACCCGGCACAAGCAGCAAATCATACTTTTTCGCGCGCTCACAAAATGCCTTTTCATCAGCCTCCAGTGCCTGAGGGAACAAATAAAATGCACCCTGCGGCTTCACTACATTATAACCGAAAGAGGTCAGGCCCTCATATAATAAATCCCGGTTTTTCTGATAAATCGAAATATCGGAGGTCTCTTCGGCACACCTTGCCGCAACCCGCTGAAACATACTCGGTGCGTTTACATAGCCGAGAATCCGGCCTGCGCCGCAAACGGCAGCATAGGCATCCTTCCACTCCTCCATCTCACACGGTACCACGATATATCCGATTCGCTCTCCCGGTAAAGAAAGGGACTTACTGTAAGAATAGCAGACAAACGTATTTTTGTAATACTTAGTCACATACGGAATCTCCACTCCGTCATACGCGATTTCGCGATACGGCTCATCGGAAATCAGATAAATCGGATGCCCATACTCCTTCTCTTTTTCCGAAAGCAGCTTTGTCAGACGTAAGATAGTATCCTCGGAATATACCGCACCGGACGGATTATTCGGAGAATTTATGATTACACCCTTCGTTTTTTCATTAATCCGCTTCTCAAACTCTTCAAAATTAATCTGGAAGCTCTTTGTGTCTGCCGGCACAACCACGCACTTTGCACCTGCTCCCTTTTCAATAAAGCATTCGTATTCCGGGAAGAACGGTGCAAACACAATAAACTCATCTCCCGGAACAGTCAGTGCCTTAAACACAATGCTGATTGCCGCAGCTGCCCCCACAGTCATATATAAATTGTCCTTCGTAAAATCGGTCCCGAACCTGCGGTTAATTGAAGCAGAAACAGCATCACGTACAAAATCCGCACCCTGTGCGCTGGTATAACCGTGAAGAACCGCCGGATTCTCCGACTGAATAATATCAAGTAGCGTCTTTGTCACTGTTTCCGGAGTAGGAACATTCGGATTGCCGATACTGAAATCAAATATATTCTCTCTGCCGACAATCTTGGCACGCTGGTTTCCGTATTCAAATATTTCTCTGATTGTGGAACGCTTTTTCCCGAGCTCCACCATAGTCTGTGCTAACATTTCATCGCTTCCTTTCCATCGATTTACTAAATATAAGGAAGCACCCAATCAATCAGTGCTTTCCTTGATATATTACCACGAAATAACATATCTTGCAATTAAAATCTTAAAATTTTTATATGGTTTGCGTTGCAAACCGGAATCACATTCCACTTGTCTTTTTCTCAAAAATAATGCATAATAGTTACAGCAGATGTACACTATGTTTCCGCATGACAGAACAAAACATACATCCCGCGAATTTATTCGGAGGTACTGATTATGAAAATGAATGGTATTACCATTGAACCGACCTGTCCTGTGTCTTCCTTTGAAACGAGAGACTCAATTGCATATCCGAAAGCAATCCATGAAACCTATTATTCTACAACTACCGGTCTTGACCGTGTTGCGAACGTAATTCTTCCGTCAAATTACGACGCATCAAAAAAATACCCTGTTCTTTATTTACTGCACGGCATTTTCGGAGATGAATATTCGTTTATAAACGATGAAGACGGAAAGCTATGTAACCTTTTAGGAAATCTGTCCGCAGACGGTCTTGCAGAGGAAATGATTGTTGTACTTCCTCATATGTACGCGACCTCAGACCCGAATCAGCAGCCGGCTTTTCGCCCGGAAGCAGTAAAGCCGTATGACAATTTTATCAATGACCTGGTAACGGACTTAATGCCGTTTATTGCCGGGAAGTATTCCGTATATACCGACCGTGAACATCAGGCAATTGCCGGATTCTCCATGGGAGGCAGAGAAACTCTGTTTATCGGCTTTACCCGCCCGGATGTATTCGCTTACATCGGTGCCATTGCTCCTGCTCCGGGCGTTACTCCGGGCGAGGACTGGGCAATGAAGCATGAAGGGCAGATGAAGGCGGAAGAGCTGACGTTCGCCCGAAAGGAGTATTCTCCAAAGGTTCTTATGGTATGCTGCGGCAGTAAAGACGGTACGGTCGGGAAGTTCCCTCTAAGTTACCATACCATTATGGAAAGAAACGGTGTTTCGCATACTTGGTATGAAATCCCGGAGGCAGATCATAACGGAATCGCTATCCGTGCCGGATTAAACAACTATCTGCAGGCGATTTTCAAGTAACTGTTTCGGGGCAGCTCCTATCTATCCCATTGCGAGGTTTCCTTATGAAAAAATCAGTTCGCTATCTGTCAGTTTTACCTGCATTGTTTATGCTGTTCCTGATTTTCGGATTTTCGGCACAAAACGGCGAGACCTCCGGGTCACTGAGTTACCGTGTGTGTGTCTTCCTTCTGTCTTTTTTGGACCGGATTTTCTCGTGGAATCCGGACAGTGCGACTTTTGCATCCCATGCGGCATCCATGCAGTTTTTTGTGCGTAAAGCCGCACACATCACGGAATATTTTCTTCTGACACTTAGCATTTTTCTTCCGCTTCGCGTATGGATTCCGGGAGATATCACAGGCAAGCCGCATTTATCTTTCCTTTTCCGGCATCTTTTACCGACATTTTTACTCGCAGTGCTCTGTGCTGCCGCGGATGAATTTCACCAGAGCTTTGTACCGGGTCGTTGCGGAACTCCGATTGATGTCATGATTGACTCAATCGGAATGGGAATCGGTTGTCTGGTACTCACGTTCTTCCATTTCCGCACCCACTCCAAACAAAAACAAAACACCTCATTTTGAATTATTCAGTACCGGTCACAGGGGGATTTGTATGAATCATGTAGTAATAGGTATGCTGGCTCATGTCGATGCCGGAAAGACAACATTATCCGAAGCTTTGCTTTATTCGACAGGGACCATCCGCACCCTCGGTCGGGTTGATAACCGGGATGCGTTTCTGGATACGAATTCCATGGAACGTGCCAGAGGAATCACAATATTTTCAAAGCAGGCAAGATTCTCTCTCGAAAACTGTTCCGTTACCCTTCTTGATACACCGGGGCACGTAGACTTTTCTGCAGAGATGGAACGTACTCTTCAGGTGCTTGACTACGCAATTCTTGTTATCAGCGGAGCGGACGGTGTCCAGGGACACACGAAAACTCTGTGGCAACTGCTGAAGCATTACCGTATTCCAACCTTTCTTTTTGTGAACAAAATGGACCAGCAGGGAACGAACAGGCAGCAGCTTTTAGAGCAGCTCCACAATCTTCTGTCCGATTCCGTTATTGATTTTTCGGTTCCATCAGCAATTGACATGGAAGCAGTTGCATTAACGGACGAAGCATTACTGGACAAGCATCTGGCCGGTGAAGAGCTGACTGCCGACGATATTGCAGCTGTTATCGCAGCCCGCAGACTTTTCCCGTGCTTTTTTGGCTCGGCACTTAGAATTAAGGGAATAGGTGAACTGCTCCACGGACTGAATACGTATATCAAATCGAAGGACTATCCGTCTGAGTTTGGCGCCAGAGTATACAAAATAACCCGCGACGCACAGGGAAACCGTCTGACTCATCTAAAGGTAACAGGAGGCAGACTAAGCTCCAGAATGTCAATCACCGATACCGAAAAAGTAAATCAAATCCGGCTCTATTCCGGTGAAAAGTACACAACGGTCAATGAACTGGACGCAGGAGAAGTCTGCGCTGTTATTGGTCTGGAGTCTACGTTTGCGGGACAATCTCTCGGAATCGATATTCCGTCAAATATTCCTTTGCTCGAACCGGTTATGACATACAAACTGCTTATTCCGGACGGAACGGATCCTTTACTTGCGATTCCGAAGCTGCGGCTTTTAGAGGAGGAAGATCCGAAGCTTCACATCGTCTGGAACGAATTTTTAAAGGAAATCCACATCCAGGTCATGGGAGCAGTACAAATTGAAATCTTAAAAACGGTAATTGCAGAGCGATTTGGTATCCGGGTTGATTTCGGAGCCGGGAATATTGTCTATAAAGAAACCATAGCAAATACCGTAGAGGGTGTCGGTCACTTTGAACCACTGCGCCATTATGCGGAAGTCCATGTAATCATGGAACCGGGAGAACCCGGAAGCGGGATTACCTGCAGGCTTGACTGTGAGGAAGCTTCTCTCGACCGCAACTGGCAGCGCCTTATTATGACTCATCTTAAAGAGCGTACCCACCGCGGTGTCTTAACAGGCTCACCACTGACTGATGTTGTCATCTCTCTCGTAGCCGGGCGCGCACATCAGAAGCATACCGAGGGTGGTGACTTCAGACAGGCTACCTACCGCGCCATTCGTCAGGGCCTTATGCAGGCTGACTCTGTCCTTTTGGAGCCTTATTACAGCTTTACCCTGGAGCTCCCGCAGTCTGCGGTGGGGCGTGCCATGACTGACCTGGAACGAATGCAGGCTGATTTCGAGCTGAAAGAGGCCGATGCCTCCTCCGACTATGCTGTCATCAGCGGAACTGCACCGGTTTCTTCCTTTACCGAATATCAGAATGAATTTATTGCCTATACGAAAGGCCTCGGAAAGCTATACCTCGGACAAGGGGGATATAAACCTTGTCATAATGCAGAAGAAGTTATTGAAAGTATTGGGTATGATGCCGAAAGAGACACAAATAACCCTTCCTCTTCTGTATTCTGCTCCCACGGTTCCGGTGATGTGGTTCCGTGGTATGAGGTATTTCACTATATGCATATTGAAAGCATCCTGGCACTGCGAACAAAAGGAGCTTCAGGAATCAATACTTCTTCAAGGCTTCCGGCACGTGGCAGTTCTTCCTCCGCGGAACTCTCTCTTGGCACTGAGGAAATAGATGCTATTTTAAAACGAACTTCCTTTGCCAATAGTAACACAGAAGAAGCAAGACACTACCGTCCATTCTCTAAAGCAAAAGTCAATGATACAATATCTTACGGTTATAAGGGAAAGGAAACTGTACAAAACAGCGGTACTTCGTATCTTCTGGTTGACGGCTACAATATTATATTTTCCTGGAGTGAACTAAAAGAGCTTTCGATAACAAACTTAGATGCAGCCAGAAACAGCCTTTTAGACATCATGTGTAATTATCAGGCAATGAAAAAGTGTGAATTAATCGTCGTATTTGATGCTTACCGTGTGCAGAATCATACTGCTGAGTATCTTGATTACCATAATATTCATGTTGTTTACACAAAAGAAGCCGAAACCGCCGACTCTTACATTGAACGATTTGCTCACGAGCATGGTCGGAAACACTATGTGCGGGTAGCCACCTCTGACCGGCTGGAACAAATTATCATTACCGGTCAGGGCTGCCACATTGTATCGGCCAGAGAATTTGAACAGGAAGTAAAGGCACAGGAGGAGATGATACGGAAGGAATATCTGGACAGGGAGTTTAAGTAAAAGCGGGATGTCGCACAACTGCTTTAATGTGCGACATCCCACTTTCCGTGTATGGCATAGAATAAACGATTCAGAGCCTCTGTAAGGGTTGCTCTTGTACAGGAGTAAGCTAATCTCTGGAAGCCGGAGCCTCCCTTGCCAAAAATGTATCCGGCATCCAGCCAGAGCCCGGCTTTAGAAAGAATAAGCTCGTCCAGTTCTCTGTCGGAAAGACCCAGTGCCGAGAAATCCAGCCAGGCAAAATATGTTCCTTCCGGTTCAATAAGCTTTATCTCCGGAAGCTTTTTTGCAAGAAATGTTTTTATAAACCGAAGATTTCCCTCCAGATAGTTACGGCATTCCGCGAGCCATTCCTCTCCTCCCGCATAAGCCGCCTTACAGGCAACAAGACCAAGCATGTTTAACTGAGAGTACCCCGCTCCCGCAATTTCATGCAAGAACTTCAACCGGATAGCAGGATTCGGTATAAAAATATTAGATACCTGAAGTCCGGTGACATTAAAGGTCTTGCACGGAGCCGTGCAGACAATCGTGCGGTCCGAATCCTGCGGATTTGCCACAAGATACGATAAATGTGTATATCCTTCCCTTACAAGGTCACAGTGAATTTCATCGGAAACGACATAAACATTATGCTTCCTGCATATTTCTCCAACCCGTTTCAATTCCGTTTCTGTCCATACACGACCGACCGGATTATACCAAAATAGGTAACATATAATTGTACCAAAATCGGCGTTCCCCTGATGACTGAAACAAACGCAACGGAAATCTGGGATAAAACCGGTACTTTATATACTCTGATAATTGCAATGATAAGTCCGAGGAACAATCCGATTGCAAGTGTCATATTAATCCCCAGCCTTTCGTAATAAATCAATCCTCTTCTTCTGTAATGCACTGATATCCCCGGAGAAAGCTTGGATAAGGTAATAAAAGAATTTGTTTATACATATTAACATACTAGTTTAGTATGTATTTAAGTAACATTATACAGGAAAAAAGTATTCCTGTAAATTACATTTTTGTTAAATTCATTCTTTATTTAGTATTCCCCTGTATTCCGCAAGCTCTGTTTCTGTTTCCAGAATGCGCTCTAACAGCGTCTCCTGATCATGCTCTAAGGCACCCACTGCCGTTTGCAGCTCCATCAATTTCTCGTAATCACTTGCAAGGTCCGGTGACATAAGCTGCATCCGGAGCTCCGCTGCCTTTTGTTCATCCTCCTCCAGCTGTTTTTCATACTTTTCAAGCTGACGCTCCAGCCGGCTGACAATTTTGAGCGGATTGTAATAGGTCTTTTTATCAAATACATCCGACAGAGTCGGTGAGCTGTTCATGCGGGATTCGTTTGCCCCGTAGCCCTGTGCAGATTCGGAATAAGTCGCTTTGGACAGTTCTTTCACAGGTTTCACCGGTTCCTTCTGTTCCTCTTTCAGTGCTTCCTTCTGTTTCTGCTCCAGATATTCCTCATAGTTCATGGAATACTGCTTCACTCCCGTCTGAGAAAACTCCAGAATTCCCGTGGCAATCCGGCTGATAAAATAACGGTCGTGGGAAACAAATAACACTGTTCCCTCGTATTCACACAACATCTTCTCCAGAGCATCCTTCCCGATAAGATCCATATGGTTGGTCGGCTCATCGAGAATGAGGAGGTTCGGGCGCGTCTGAATCAACTTACAGAGTGCAAGTCGAACCTTTTCACCACCGGACAGCTGCCCCATTTTCTTCTCGACCTCTTCACCGGAAAACAGAAAGCCTCCCAGTGCACTCCGCACTTCCCCACGAAGATAATCCGGATATGCTTCCCAGAAATTTTCTAACACGGTCTGTTCCGGATTCACAGGCTCCTGTACTGCCTTCTGCTGGTCAAAGTAGCCATATTCCACATTCTGACCAAACTTAAACTCCCCTCCCAGAGCAGGAATCTCTCCTACCAGCGTTTTCAACAGGGTTGACTTTCCTTTTCCGTTCTCACCGATAATCGCAAGACGTTCCTTTTTCTGCAATAAAAAGGTAACGGTACTTAACACCTTATCATAACCGATTTCCAGATTTTTCGCATGGATTACATTCGTATAGCTGACGATACGTGGTGTGTATCTGGCATGAAATGCTTTCGTATCAAACCTTCTCGGTTTTTCGATTTTAACCATATGTTCTATCGCCATACGCTTAGAGCGCGTCGCCGCTACCTTTGTCGGCGTGTTTTTCCACTGCTCTATCCAGTCGGTCAGACGCTTAATCTCTTTTTGCTGCTCCTCGTAATCCTTTTCCTGCTTCACCAGGTCCTCTTCCTTACGCTTCATAAACGCGGTATAATTTCCGACATAGCGTTTCATCCGGTGATATTCGATTTCATAGGTTACATCGATGATTTTATCCAGAAACATCCGGTCGTGGGATACGATAATAACCGCCTTATCATAGGTTTTCAGATATCCTTCCAGCCACTCGATGGTCGGCAAATCCAGGTGGTTCGTCGGCTCGTCAAGAAGCATAATATCCGGTCTTGTTAAGAGCAGCTTAATAAAGGCTATCTTCGTCTGCTGGCCTCCGGAAAAGCTTCCGATCGGACGCTTCAGTTCCTCCGGTACAAACCCAAACTTCTGAAACATTGTCTCCATATCCTGTTTCCACGAGTAGCCCCGGAGTGCTTCCATCTTACTCTGCAGACTGTCATATTCCCGGAGTAATCCCTGCATTTCACCGTCCTGTTCTGCCTGCCGGTTCATCTCCTCTTCCAGCTCACGCATTCTCTCCTCGCAGGTAAACACCGGCGCGAACACCTTCTTAATTTCTTCCTCTACCGTAATTTCAGTATCCGTGAAATTAATCTGACGAAGAAACCCGATTTCCTGTTTTCCCGCCATTTCTATGCCACATTCCTCATCACTGTCAGGATTATTCATCCGGATATCACCCGCAATAAGCTTTAACAGTGTCGTTTTTCCGCAACCGTTTCTTCCGACAATTGCGATTTTTTCATTCTCATGCACCTCAAAGTTCACATCCTGCAGTATCACATCTGCTCCAAACTGTACCAGCCCATGCTTAATCCGATATTTCATATAAACTCCATTCCGCAGAAATGTCTTTCCTTCTGCCGCCTCAGGCCGGAAAGCTTTACAATCCCGCCATTACCTTTTCCATGACATCGGCAATATCATCGTTTATTACAAGGTCCGCCCTTGCATCCGCCGATGTCTCGCTTTTATTAATTAATACAAGAGAATCTCCTTCAAAATAATTTATCAGTCCGGCAGCCGGGTAAACAACCAGTGAGGTTCCGCCGATAATCAGTACCTCAGCCTCAGCAATTGCCTTCACTGCACCGGAAATCACTTTATCGTCAAGCCCTTCCTCATATAGTACCACATCCGGCTTCACTGTTTTTCCGCATACCTCACACGTCGGGATTCCTTCTGCTGCCAAAATGTAATCCGCATCGTAAAATTTATGACAACCGGTGCAGTAGTTCCGATGCACCGAACCGTGCAGTTCAAACACCTTTTTAGAACCTGCCGCCTGATGTAAACCGTCGATGTTCTGCGTCACCACCGCCTGCACCTTTCCCATATCCTCCAGCTTTGCAAGTGCCGTATGACAGGCATTCGGACGAGCCTGCGGATAAATCAGATTCTTTTTATAAAAATCAAAAAAATCCTCCGGATAACGAACAAAAAATGTATGGGAAACTGCCTGTTCCGGAGAAAAGTTCCGGTTCAGCTTTTTGCTGTACAGTCCGTTTGAGCTTCGAAAATCCGGTATTCCGCTCGCTGTGCTGACTCCTGCGCCGCCAAAAAATACAATGTTATTGCTTTTTCGTATGATCTCAATCAGTTTTGCAATCTTATCCATAATATCCCTTTCTCCTCAATAATTCATTGTACGAATAATCTCTCCGCTTGTCAATGTTGTTCTCCCTCTCATCGACCGGGAAATAGAGATAGGACCAAATACGCTATCAACACTGAAAAAAGGTCCTAAAAGCAATCGCTTTTAAGACCTTTCAGAGGCGACAATCGGATTTGAACCGATGAATCAGGGTGTTGCAGACCCACGCCTTACCACTTGGCTATGTCGCCTTATTCTATATTATATTACAATATCACAAGTTTATGACTTGTAATATAAAAAGCTCCCCGAGTTGGGCTCGAACCAACAACCCCACGGTTAACAGCCGTGTGCTCTACCATTGAGCTATCGAGGAATATCTGAAGGATTTGCTTCTTTTATTCTTCCCGCAAATTCTTCCTTTAAACAAGTTCAGAAGAACTTTCCCGTTCTTCTTCCTTTTCCCTTTTTTAAACTGCATATTGATTCCGGATTCCTCCGGCCATCCTCTCGTAAACACCGTTTTGGTTAAGCCCTCGACCTATTAGTACAGATCAGCTGCACACGTTACCGTGCTTCCACCTTCTGCCTATCTACCTTATCGTCTTTAAGGGGTCTTACTAGCTTGTGCTATGGGATATCTCATCTTGAGG
>JAQXOR010000094.1 GCA_029099805.1 Lachnospiraceae bacterium | reverse complement strand
AATAGCGAAAGTACTGCCAGCAAAACTCCGAGTATTATCTTTTTCCTTCTCATATCCATTCCTCCTCGAATCATACATCCGTACACCAACAAGTTATTTGGGCACTAGTTAAATCACTTGACTTCACATCGTAATATACATATGGATACAACTGTGCCGAAACAAGATTGATGGAACTCCCTACATCATTTGAGCAGTTAATATTATTTACTGTATAATCATACCACCAATTAGTTTCTGGTGAATAATAATAAAGTACATACGAGATTTTCTTTCCTAACCAAAAATGCTTTTTCTCCTCTTCACTTGTTTTAATTCTTAATATTCCCTTTGTAGGATGCATTTTCAGAATATCGGTATCAGTATAATTCTCTGATAAACCCATTGTTTCCTCATAAGGCTGAACACCAAGGTTATGATAATTAGTAGGTTCATAATTGAAGGTTCCCCTTAACATCTCATCTTGCAATTTACTATTTAATTCTGCTAATAATGCTTCGTCTGTTACTTTGAGATGATCAAGTGGTAGTGCTAAATTAATGCGTTCCCCGTTGGATTCATAATATGGTTGCTGTTTTTCATCCAACATATATTGAATTTCCCTATCTCCGTATTTAAAAATATAATATTCATTTTCCCTCTGGTAGCCTTCTGCTGCATAAACCGACACTGTCGTAGACATAAATGAGAATAAGCAAACAAAACACAATGCAACTATTCTTTTTAACATTTTCTTCATAACAAATCCTCCTCACGCATGCTATTTTTTCAAATAACTAACATTATTTTTGATGTCGTAACACATCCTTATAGACAAATCACCTCCCGCTAATTTATTAATCCAAGTAAGAAAAATCTCCATATATCGTACATTTCAGGACAATTCCCCTCACTCAAATTTCACATCAGTCATAATCTCGTTTATTCTTTTTAAAGAATATCACACATCGCTTTTTCTGTCAACAATATTATTTCGTGTATACTATTGACACCAAACATATTCTACGCTATACTTTAAACAAGTTAACTTAATCGTTTTTTTCAAAATGAATTCATTTTATCTCGAGGTAACAAAATGGCAGTTTCAGACAATGTAAAACGAGGAACCATTGAGCTTTTGATTCTTACGCTCCTGGATTCCGGTGACATGTACGGCTATGAGCTGGTTCAGGAAATCAAGGACCGTAGCAACGGTCTTTACACCATGCAGGAAAGTTCTCTCTACCCTTCCCTCTATCGTCTTTTAGATAAGGGGCTTATTTCCGACCGCCAGCAAAAGGTCGGAAAGCGCCGTACGCGTGTCTATTATCACATTGAGGACACCGGAAGGACCTATCTGGCAGAGATTCGTAAAGAATACTTGTCTCTGTCAAGAGGAGTGCTTTCGATTTTGAATATCAATTCTCTGGAGGAAATGGTGGATGAAGAACACGAATGATTCGATTATTAAGAATTACATAAAGAAGGTCACAAAGCTCATACCAGGTACCTATCGTTCCCGTTTAAAGACGGAATTACAAAGTAGCATCAACGAGTGCTTTCACGACGCCCCGGAGTTGACTGTTTCCATGCTTCAGGAGCGTTTCGGTACACCGGAACACTTTGCAACGGAGTATTTATCCGGTATGGACGGAGAAGAACTTCAAGCAACTCTGGCTCGTTCCAAAAAACAAAAACGCATATTGACCATTGCACTAATCGCCCTTCTCCTTCTACTGATTCCAATTAGCATCTGGATTTTTACCGAAGGAGACAGACATATTGGATACTACACAGACAAAACCTATTATCACGAAACATACTAACTTTCTGATTAAAACAAGGAGGACTTATGAAAAAAATAATTTTAACTCTCATGTGCGGTTTCTTTGCTCTTCTTACCGTTGCATTAACTTCACCCACTCAGGCGGAAGCCGCTTTAAAAGACTTAGATTCTACAATTGTTTCTGAATATATTGAAACCTTGGAGGATGGTTCTTACTTCCATGTTATTGTTTCAGAACTAGCTTCCCCTTCTGAATCCCGTTCCGTTCAAACCCAACGCGGTTCCAGAGAAATAACTTATCACGATGCTAATGGCGTTGCCCTTTGGAAATATACATTATACGGTACTTTTCAATTTATCCCTGGTTCCAGTGCAGCATGTGTTTCCAGTTCTTACTCTGTCGACATCTACGATAGCAGTTGGGAAAGTTCCTATGTTTCTGCTACAAAAAGCGGCAATCAGGCAATCGGCGATGCAACCTTTATCAAAAAAGTACTTCTCATCACTACACAAACAGAAAACATTCACATTACACTATCCTGTAGTGCCTACGGCACCCTTTCCTAATCGGTCCTTTTCTCTAAATAATAGTCTCCTTCATAAAAGCCCCACAACCACCGGTTTTCCGATAGCTGTAGGGCTTCTCTTGTTTTTTATTCCTATTCCATTTGTTTCTGCGACCGGTATTTGAAACCCATCCCTCGGCTCCTATGCCCCTGCCTCTTCCTTCTTCGCCTGCATTTCAAGCTGTGCCATTACCAGACCGTAGTAGATTCCCTTCTTTGCCATCAGCTCGTCATGGCTTCCCATTTCCGCAATCCGGTGCTTGTCAATGACCACCAGACGGTCTGCGTTTTTCAGGGTAGACAGACGGTGGGCAATCGCAAAGGTAGTCTTTCCGGAGGTCAGACGCTCCAGCGCGGTCTGAATCAGGTACTCACTTTCCGTATCCAGACTCGCGGTCGCCTCGTCCAAAATTAATATCTTCGGATTATTTAAAATTGCTCTCGCAATCGCAATACGCTGGCGTTCACCGCCGGAAAGACGGCTCCCCTTTTCCCCGACATAGGTGTTATAACCGTCCGGCATACGTGTAATAAAGTCATGGGCATTTGCCATCTTCGCTGCCATAATAACTTCTTCTTCCGTGGCATCCGGCTTGGCATAGCGGATGTTGTTAAATACCGTACCGGAGAACAGGAAGGTTTCCTGTAATACCACACCGATTTTCGAGTGATAATAATCGATGTCGATATCCTTGATATTCACACCGTCTACCATCAGCTCCCCGCCGTCCACATCATACAGATGCATAATCAGATTAATCAGTGTAGATTTCCCCGTACCGGAAGCACCGACAAGACCTATCATCTCCCCCGGCTTCACCGTAAGATTAATTCCCTCTACAACCGGTTCGTAGGAATGATACCCGAAGGACGCATTCTTAAACTCGATTGCCCCGGTAATTTCCGGCTTGCAGGCCTTTTCCGTATTTTTAATCTTCGGCTCCTGCGTCATAATATCATTAATTCGCTCGGTACTAGTCACCAGATCCATCAGATGTCTCGGCAGGTTATTGAGCCATCCGAGATACATATAGAGCATGGAGGTATAATTTACAAACTGCATCAATTCGCCGACCGTCATTGTTTCGCCGAGCACTTCTCGTCCGCCGGAGAAAATGACAAGATACACACCGACACCCATTAAGAAGTTAAGGAGCGGGAAAAACATTGCCCAGAACACTTCATTCCGCTTCTGTACATTTGCAAATACATCCGAGTACAGGTTAAACTTCTCCGATTCCTCTTTTTCCTTTCCGTACCCCTTTACCACGTTCATACCGGAAATGACATCCTGCAGGGCACTGTGCACATTATCCGATTTCTTTCCCTGCAACCGGAATCTCCGGTGGATATTCTTTCTCCAAAGCATGGAAACAACCGCCGCAATCGGTACGAACAGAAACGCAATCACGGCAAGCTTCCAGTTCAGAACCAGCATATAGAGTACCACAGCCACAAACATGATGCAGACCGTAAACAGGTTGCAAAAGATATCTGCCATAAAAGAACGGATTCGTCCCGTATCATGCATCAGGCGGTTCATTAACGCTCCCGGCCGCTTCTCGTTTATATAGGACAAGGACAGCATCTGAATCTTCCGGTACAGCTTGGAACGTAAATCCCTTGCAATCAAAGAGCCGAGCTTGGAACAGCAATAGCTCTTTCCGATATTGATTGCCGCTCCTGCGATACCAACAAGAAACATCGCAAGTAACAACAGTGCCGCCAGCGGGTAATCACTCGTTTCCTTATACAGCACGTCGTCTAACAGATGCTTCTGTACCTCCGGACCGAGCAATGTTACACCGGCTGTAAGCAGCATAAATATCACGATTGGTACCATCTGCTTTTTGTAGGACGCGAGCAGCGCAAACAGCTGCTGCAGCACTCCCTTATATTTTCCGTTACAGTGCGGACATTCCTTCGTCCCCGGAAGCGCCCTGCCGCAGACAAAGCAGGTTTTCTCGTTTTCCTCACTGACTGCACGTTCCGTACTTCCGCTCTTTAAAAGGGCTATCCCCCTGGCCACATAAGCATAGCGAGCCAGATGCTTTGAAGAGTAACGCACCATCAGATAATCCTGTCCGTCCTTAACCCCGTATAGAACACCACAGTTAATCCGGGGCTCTGCCTTGATCGCTTCATACTCCGCAAGCAGATACTCCCTCTCCTTTACGGCATTCTGCAGCAAAACCAGCCTTTTATTTGTAACCACCGTAAATGCGTTTTTCACAAAGTTTCCGGAACGGTCACAGTCATAAGGAACCGCATAAAGGACTTCCTCCCGTTCCTCCAGGGAAAGTGCTGCCAGCTCCTCCTTACTTAAATCAAAATTTAATATCATACAGCTTCCTCCCTCGCCGCAAACCAAGACAGAAATACTGCCCCCTCTGCGGCGTATCAAGCTACAGGAACAAATCCAGCTTTTTCTGTTCCCTTATGGTAAGCTTTGTTACATCCGGTATTTCAAACCGGTTTTCGTCAATATCCGAGATAATGATTCTGGTATCAGAAAGATGTACTACCGAATTTCCGTTCATACGAATCACAAAACGGCAACGTCCTCTGTCCGTTTCTACATCAAAATAGGCAAAGCCATATGCATCCTTTATCTGGTAAATCTTCGTAATCACCGGTGTAAAATAGCGGAGCGCAAGCTGCTCCGAAAGCATTTCCCGTACATCCTCAGGAAAACGTTCCAGCTGCTCAATGACACCGATTTCCTTCGAGGTCTCCTCTGCAGTACGGATAGAAATATATTTTCCCGGCTCCGAGAACGGAAACATTCTCACGACCTGTACCCTGGAATACTCTTCCTCCTCTGTCTTCAGACTTACAAACCCGCCCTCAGTTCTTGCAAAAGCTGCATTTTCCGGAGTAAGATACCGGAGTCTGAGCATTGCTTCTGTTTCCTGCTCCATCTGCTCCAGGCTAAATTCTTCGTTTCTTTCTTCTCTCACAATATCCTCCTATTCCAGCCCCTTCAGTGCCAGTGCCTTGGTCTGCAGTTCCATCAATTTGTAATAGGTTCCGTGAAGCTCGGTAAGCTCTTCCTGTGTCCCCTCTTCCGTAATCTCCCCGTGGTCCAGAACAATCAGGCGGTCGGCATCCCGCAGAGTAGAAAGACGGTGGGCAATGGATAGCGTCGTACGGTTCTTTACCAGATACTGCATGGACGTTTGAATTGCCTTTTCCGTCTCTGTATCCACGGACGCCGTCGCTTCATCCAGAATTAAAATCTTCGGATTCGCCAGAATCGCGCGGGCAATCGAGATACGCTGGCGCTCACCTCCGGAAAGCTGTCTTCCGGAGGAGCCGATTACCGTATCATACCCATCCGGCATCCTAAGAATAAACTCATGGGCACTGGCAAGCACCGCTGCCTGAATAATTTCCGCCTTTGTAGCTGTCGGATTCGCATACGCAATATTTTGCTCAACGGTCCCCATAAAGATATAGGTTTCCTGTGACACCATCGCAACATTACGCCGCAAATCATAAAACGCCATATCCCTTACATCGACACCGTCAATTAATATATGACCTTCCTGTGGATCATACATACGGGAGATAAGATTTACAAGCGTTGTCTTTCCTGCCCCCGAACGTCCTACAATACCAAGCATCTCGCCCGGCTTAATATGTAACGTAATATCCTTCAAAATCGGATTGCTGACTTCATACCCGAAGGTGACATGATCCAGTACAATCTCGCCCTTCGGCTCCGGCATCCGGACAGCCTTTTCTTTCTCAATAATCTCCGGAATGGAATCTAAGATTTCAAACATACGCTGTGCGCTGTTCATACTGTCGGACCAGTTATAGAAAAATCTGGAAAAGAAGTTAATCGGACCGTTTAACTGTCCGACATAGCCGGTAAAGGTCAGGAGCATTCCCACTTCAAAGTGTTCCGTTCCCAATACAAACCATACGCCGAGTGCCCAGACAATCAAATTGATTAATTCTCTTGCCGTAGAGAATATTGCAGTAAACTTATTGTCATAACGTACAATATCAATCTCCGCCTCCGAAAGCTTTTTATTTCCCTTTTCAAAACGCACGATTTCATTTTCCTGCTGCCCGAATGCTTTTACCACACGGGCTCCGGTCAGGTTATCATTCACATTGCTGTTTACGGTACGTTCCTTTCTGTGACGGCGTCCGAATAAGCCCCAAAGCTTCGGACGAAGCTTAAGGCTGATAAGAAGAGTCACCGGCATCAGAATCATTGCGGCAAGTGCCAGCTGCCAACGCATCATGAACATAACAACTAACGTTGCGATAATCGTAAAGCCATGGACAAAGGCATAAGGCAAAACATCGACAAAAAAGCCCGTGACACGGTCTGCATCACTGAGAACACGTGTCATTAAGCTACCGGTCTGTCTGCTCTTAAAAAACTGAATGGAAAGCTCTCCCATCTGATGGAAAACATCCTTTTTCATATCCCTGACTACGCTTACGACTACTTTTGCGGTAATCACACCGTGAATCATCTGGAAGATTTGTAATATCAGCTTGGTGACAAACATCACCACTACCAGAAGCGTCAATGCTGTGAACGCTTCCACATGTCTGATTCCAAGCGGCTTCAAAAACTCCATATTCCTTTTCAGGACATAGTCATATAACACCGTACCGCTCAGATACGGCCAGACAAGATTCAACAAAGCAGTAATGATAATACTCGCTAACAGCAGAAGCATTGCTCCCGTATACGGCTTAAAATAAGAAAAGGTACGAAAAAAAACGGACTTTCTGTCCATGCATTTCGGGCAGACCTTCCGGTTCTGATCCGGATACATCGTTCCGCACTTTGGACAAAACTCCTCTTCTTCCTTCTCTTCCTCCGCAGAATCCTTCTCCGGATTCTCAAATCGGCGTACTAACTCATATGCATGCTTGATACATAAATTTGAAAATGCGGCAAGAATACGCACTGTCCCTTTTACCTTTGCGGTAAGCACAGCGCATGCCACCTGACGTTCAATCCGCAGTTCGGAAAGAGCTTCCGCAGGATAGACTCTGAGGGTCCATTCCTGCAATACCTCCGAAGCCTCCGCTGACGGATATCCCTTAAAGACATGAACAGCCGACGGCACCGCCGGAGAAGCAGCAACCGCCAGCTTCTCCTTTGTCAGTACCAGAAAACCGTCTGCATATTCGCAGGCGGTATTCATATCGGTCTTGGCTCCTAAAATAATCTCTTCTTTTTTAATTCCCTGCCGGTTCAAAAGCTCCCAGACCCTTTCCGGCATTTTCGGTATTCGCATAATAATCTCCTACGCTTCCGTCTGCGCCGTAATACTTAACGCAAGCTCGGTAAGCTGCTTATCATCAACCACATTCGGTGCATCCGTCATCAGACATGAGGCATCCTTTACCTTCGGAAATGCGATAACGTCGCGGATGGAATCCACCTTCGCCATAAGCATGACCAGACGGTCCAGACCGTATGCAAGACCTGCATGCGGCGGAACACCGTACTTGAACGCATTCAGTAAAAAGCCGAATCTCTCATAGGCTGCCTCTTTTGTAAACCCTAACTTTTCAAACATCTTTTCCTGTATATCGTTCTGGAAAATACGCACGGAACCTCCGCCGATTTCTGTACCGTTCAGTACGATATCGTATGCCTTTGCGCGTACCTTTCCCGGGTCGGTATCGAGAAGTGCAAGGTCCTCTTCCATCGGCATGGTAAACGGATGATGCATTGCGACATAACGCCCTTCCTCTTCACTGTATTCAAGAAGCGGGAACTCCGTTACCCACAGGAAATTAAACTGATTCTTATCCAGCAACTCCAGCTGCTTAGCCAGTTCCAAACGGAGCGCACCAAGCACATCATAAACCACTTTATTCTTGTCGGCAGCAAATAAAAGCAAATCTCCCGGCTCACCGTTCATCGCAACCACAAGTGCCTTTAACTCCTCTTCCGTCATAAACTTTGCAAAAGATGACTTAAAACTTCCGTCTGCCTCAACCGCAAGATATGCAAGGCCCTTTGCGCCATACCCCTTTGCAAACTCTACCAATGCATCAATCTTCTTACGCGGCATACCGGCCTGACCCTTTGCGTTGATTCCGCGTACAGAACCGCCATTCTCCAGGGCACCGGTAAATACGCCAAAGCCACAGCCCTTTACAACCCCGGAAACATCCGTGAGCTCCATACCAAAACGGGTATCCGGCTTATCGGAACCGAACCGGTCCATTGCTTCCTGCCAGGTCATTCTCTGAATCGGAAGCGGCACCTCCACGTTCAGAACCTCTTTAAACAGCTTCTGAAGCAGGCGCTCATTAACATCGAGTACGTCCTCGATGTCTACAAAGGAAAGCTCCATATCAATCTGCGTAAACTCCGGCTGACGGTCCGCACGCAGGTCCTCATCGCGGAAACACTTTACAATCTGGAAATACCTGTCGTATCCGGAGCACATAAGAAGCTGCTTAAACAGCTGCGGAGACTGCGGTAACGCATAAAAGTTACCCGGATGTACACGGCTCGGCACGAGATAGTCTCTGGCACCCTCCGGCGTACTTTTGGTAAGCATCGGGGTCTCTATCTCAAGAAATCCTTCCTCCGCAAGGAACTGTCTCGTTAAGGTAGCCACCTTACTGCGCATGATAAGATTTCTCTGCAAATCCGGACGACGAAGGTCTATATAACGATATTTCAGACGAAGCTCCTCCTTCGTCTTGGAATCCTCTTCTACCGGGAACGGCGGCACCTCTGCCTCAGATAAGATACGAAGCTCCTTTGCACGTACCTCAATATCACCGGTAACCAGTGCTTCGTTTACCGCACCGGAACGCTTTACCACCTCACCTACTACAGCAATAACAAACTCGCTGCGAAGCTTCTCTGCTTTTGCAAAATTTTCACATCCGCAGGTATCCTCTTCAAAAATAATCTGAAGTAACCCGGAACGGTCACGCAGATCCAGAAAGATAATACCTCCCTTATTACGACTTTTCTGTACCCAGCCCATAACCGTCACAGTTTCACCGATGTTTGCATTACTTACCTCCGTACATCTGTGACTTCTCTTTAAACCGGTCATTGATTCTGCCATTGTATTCTCCTCCTTTGTTTCAATTTTGTTTATATCAAAAAAGAAACGAAAACTTAATTATTAATACTACACCATTTTATGCTCCGTGTAAATAGTGTTTTTTCTGATTTGCAAATGTTGCATACTCTTTAATCTCGTCAAAAGCTTCCGAATGAAAAAGCTTCATAAATTCCAGAAAGATTCCCATATCGAGATCTTTGGAATCCTCAATCATCAACTCCAGTGCCGTATCAAACTCAAACGCCTTACGATACGGACGCACCGAAACCAATGCACAAAAGGTATCGCATACCTTAAGAATCCGCGCGGAAAGCGGAATCTTGCTTCCTGCCAGATTGTCAGGGTAGCCCGAACCGTCAAAATTCTCATGATGATGATACACCGCCTGAACAATAGCCTCCGGATACCCGCACTCCTGCAGCATCTTGCGCGCATTATCCGCATGCATACGCATATAACGCATCTCTTCTATCTTCATGGCCCTTTTATCACGTCCGTAAAGGACCTGACCAAGCTGCAGCTTTCCGATATCATGTAAGCCTGCCGCCGTCAGCAGCATATCCTTAAATTCCTCGGATATCCCCGAAAACTCACAAAGCAGTCGCACCGTTTTCGTAACGAGTACCCCGTGGTCGATGGCATCCTCCAAATCCTCCTGCACCACCGCACCGCTTCCGGTGCGCCGTACAATTTCTGTAATATTTGTATAGGTCCGTTCAAAATCATCATTTCCCTGGTACATTTTTCCTCGCTCTCCTCCTTGTAACGAGTCATCAATAGAATCCTTTATATTGCTCGAAAAAGGCTTTCTTGCGTGCTATCATTTCATCCGTACGTTCCAGATAATCCTTCAGGCTCTTTACATTCTCCGAACGTTCCAGCCGCTCTCCTCCGGAAAGCACAAGCTTTGTGGCACCGCCAGCTCCCAATGCCAGGATGGAGTGCTTTTCCTCCATAATTAAAATATTGTACAGACCCTCTTTTCCCGGTCTGGCATACCCGACATTTTCAAGATTCTCTTCCATGTTT
>JAQXOR010000093.1 GCA_029099805.1 Lachnospiraceae bacterium | reverse complement strand
ATTTCCAATGTATCTCACGGAACCGGTAATCAGACCGTTAAGCTTGTAGTAACCGCAGATGACGGACAGTGGGATGCTTACATTGACAGCCTTACCATTAGTGCTGCAGGCTCTGTAAGCACCAGCAACGGCAGCAACAGCGGCAATTCCGGCAACAGTGGAAACAGCGGCGGCAGCATTAATCCGAACGGAAAGATGATTGCACTGACCTTTGATGACGGTCCGTCTAACACCACAACACAGATTTTGGATGTGTTGGATAAGTATGGTGTAAAGGCGACCTTCTTCCTGATAGGTCAGAATATCAATGACAGCACAAAGTCCATTCTCCAGAGACAGAACAGCTCTGGTCATGAGCTTGCAAATCATTCCTATTCACACAGTGATATGACGAATATGTCCTGGAGTGCAATTCAGAATGAGATTAATCAGACCAATAATCTGATTAAGAGCTATACCGGTCAGACCCCGAAGTTCTTCCGTCCGCCGTATATTTCTGTAAACAACACGATGTACAGCGCAATCGATATGGCGTTCATTCAGGGCAGCATGTGCAATGACTGGGAGAATAGTACCTCCGCAAGTCAGAGAGCTAATACCGTACTGCAGAATGCATTCGACGGTCAAATCATTCTACTTCATGATTTCAACGGTAATAACAATACCGTTCAGGCTCTTCCGACCATTATCGAGGGCTTAAAGAATCAGGGATATCAGTTTGTAACATTAAGCGAATTATTCCAGTACAAGGGAAAGAACGCAAATGTTGATTACAAGATTTGGTCGAACGTATACGACTAAGCATTATTAGAAGAATATGAAAGGGGTCGTGCAGGTTGCACGACCCTTTTTGTCGAATAAGAAATAAAAGGAAGTTAACTCAGCTTATGGATAAACAATCCGCTCCTAAGCTTAGGCTCGAACCAGGTGGATTTCGGAGGCATAAGGCGTCCCGCATCCGATACGGCAAACAGTTCCTTGATAGAAGTCGGATACATGGAAAAGGCTACAGTCATATCTTCTGCAACACGCCGTTCTAGTTCTCCTAACCCGCGGATACCGCCGATAAAGTCGATTCTCTTGTCGGTACGTGGGTCTCCGATGCCAAGGACCGGAGCCAGCAAATAATCCTGTAACAGAGAGACATCCAGAGAAGCCACCGGATCGGTAATCTGCTGTAATGCAGAGCCGGCAGTTAACTGATACCATGTGCCGTCAAGATACATACCGAACGTACCTTTATTGACCGGTTGGTATGCTTCCGGACCAAGAACCTTTACTTCAAATTTTTCCGAAATCCGGGAAAGGAAGGTGTCCTTTGTCATACCGTTCAAATCTTTTACAACGCGGTTATACGGTAAAATCTTTAATTCGTCTTCCGGGAAAAGAACCGAAAGAAAGTAGTTGAATTCCTCCGTACCGTCAAATCCGGGATGTTCCGAGCGGCGCTTTAGGCCGACCTTAACAGCGGAGGCGGCACGGTGGTGACCGTCTGCTATGTAAATGCTGTCAATGGAAGCAAAGGTGTCTGAAATTTTTGCTACAGTGGACGGCTCCGAAATAAGAAAAACGCGGTGCCTGATGCCATCCTCAGAGGTGAAGTCGTAAAGAGGAGTTCCCTTCTTGACTTCTGCTACGATGGAATGAATGACCTCGTTGCTTCGATATGCGAGAAAAATAGGTCCTGTCTGTGCATCGCAGGTGTCAACATGGCGGATTCGGTCCTCTTCTTTATCGGCGCGGGTGTTTTCGTGCTTCTTAATGACATTGTTCAGATAATCATCAATTGATGCACAGGCAACAATGCCGGTCTGGGTGCGTCCTTCCATTGTTAATTCGTAGATATAGTAGTTTCTTGCGGAATCCGTCACAAAGGTACCGTCGGCGATACGTGTGTTTAATAGCTCTGCGGCCTTTGCATAGACGCAATCCGCATAGGTGTCTACCTCATCGGGAAATTGGGTTTCAGCACGGTCAATATTTAAAAAAGAGAGAGAATCCTTCGCGGCAACAATCTTTGCCTCACTTCGATTATATACATCATAGGGTAATGCAGCGACACGATGTGCAAGAGAGGCCGCGGGACGAATGCAGTAAAATGGTTTTATCGTAGCCATAATGAAATCCTTTCCGGTAACATACCAGTACTTTTTATTAGGAGTATACCTTTTTTTGAATAAAAGTGCAAGAGAGAGAAAAAACTTAATTTTTAAATTTATTTACTTTTTTGTGTGGAAATTTGAGAAAAAAGAGTGTATAATGGAAGAAAGCGGGGTGGAAAACTGTAATTATTGTAAAGGGGGCATTTGATGATTAGTTATTTATTGGGTAACTATCTGGTAGAAGAAGGCATTATGACCAGAGAACAGCTGTTGCATGTGATTTCAATACAGGAGAAAATCCGGGTAAAGCTTGGACTGATTGCTGTTTCGGAAGGTATGTTAACGTTGGACCAGGCAGATGCGATTAATCGTCTGCAACAGGTAATGGACAAGCGTTTTGGTGACATCGCTGTTGAGAAGGGATATTTAACCGATGCACAAGTGGGAAGTCTTTTGA
>JAQXOR010000092.1 GCA_029099805.1 Lachnospiraceae bacterium | reverse complement strand
CTGGTGGAGTCGTCCAGAATCAATATCTTAGGCTTTTTCAGTAATGCTCTTGCAATACAAAGCCGCTGCTTCTGTCCTCCGGATACATTGGCTCCCCCCTGCTCAATATACGTATCATACCCATCCGGAAAGCTTCTGATAAATTCGTCCGCCTGTGCCAGACGGCATGCCTCCATCAGCTCCTCATCCGTAGCCTCTGCATTTCCCCAACGTAAGTTTTCCTTAATCGTACCGGAAAACAGTACATTCTTCTGAAGCACAACAGCCACCTGATTCCGGAGCGTGTCCAGGTCATATTCTTTTACATTTCGTCCGCCAACCCTTACCGTACCCTCCGTTACATCATACAGACGGGAAATCAGCTGAATCAGAGACGTTTTGGAAGAGCCGGTACCCCCGAGGATTCCGACCGTCTCTCCGGACTTAATTGTAAGGTTAATATCAGAGAGTGCATACCGTTCCGCTGTCTTTGCGTATTTAAAGCTTACATTCTCAAATGTTACCGAGCCGTCCTGTACCTCAAATACCGGATGTTCCGGGTTTGTTAATGTACTTTTCTCTTCCATTACCTCTACAATACGTTCTGCGGACTCACTTGCCATTGTTAGCATAACAAAAATCATGGACAGCATCATAAGCGAGCTCAGCACCATGAAGCCATAGGTAATCATGGCAGAAAACTGCCCGACATCAAGGGAAACGCCTTTACTTGAAATAATCAGGTAGGAGCCGAAGGACAGTACTACCATCATATCCACATAGAGACAAAACTGCATCAGCGGTCCGTTCAATGCCACAATACGCTCTGCCTTTGTAAAATCCATCTGCAGCTCAGATGCCGCTTTTCCGAACTTTTCCTTCTCGTACTCTTCCCGTACATAAGACTTTACCACACGCATTCCCTTAACGTTTTCCTGAATGGATGCATTCAGTTTATCATACTTTTTGAATACACGTCGGAACATCGGCATAGCTTTTCTTACCACCATAATCAGACCGAAGCCGAGAATCGGAACAACCACAACAAACATCAGTGCCAGCTTTCCTCCCATGATGAAGGACATCACGATAGCGAACACAAACATCAGCGGGCTGCGGATTGCAATACGAATCAACATCATATACGCCATCTGAACATTTGCAATATCCGTCGTCAGTCTGGTTACAAGAGAAGACGCCGAAAACTTATCAATGTTCTCAAAAGAGAACTCCTGCACTCTGTAAAACACATCATGACGCAGATTCTTTGCAAAGCCGCAGGAGGCCGTCGAACCGGTCATACCGGCAAAGCCGCCGAACGCCAGCGATACACACGCCATTAAAAACAGCGCCAGTCCGTAACGCAGAATAACCGAAAATTCACAACCGGCTTTAATCCGGTTCACTAACTCCGCAATCACAAACGGAATCAGACATTCCATGACTACTTCGCCGATCATGAGAATCGGTGTCAGAATGGAAACCTTTTTGTATTCCCTGACACTGCCAAGTAATTTCTTTAGCATACCAAACATGTTGCTTTCTCCTTCCACATAACTCTTTAACCCCTATTCTTATTTACTGCACCGGTCTGTTTGCATATCCCTCTTATTTAAACTCACTGTGCAGTCCCATCGCCTTTACAAGCTCCGTATCCAGATCCTGTGGGAAACGAAACTCCGGTCTGCCGTTTCGGAATCTCATGTTTGACCAGTCCACAGAGAAAATACCAAAGCCCCCATAGTAATCCCAGCTGGTGCGGGCAATGCCTCTCTCTTCCAGAAGAGTCGCCACAATCCGATACCAATTCACACGCTCTGCATGGTCGGCAAACGGCGCGAAGCAGCCGAATTCCCCGCAATATACCGGTGCGTTCCGCTCCCTGCTGAATTCCGCATACCGGTCAAAGAACTTTTCCACCGCATCAATTGTACCTTGTTCCGGATAACTTGTAAAGCGTTCTTTTTCATCTTCTGTCGGATTATCCGGTAGTGGCGGCATCTTTTTCTCATCATACGGGAACGGAATATGAATCATCCGCTCCAGATGAGCCCAGGATGCGCCCTGGTGGGTAAATGTATGCGGGTCATAGAAATGGAAGGTATATATCACCTTATCATCCTGAAAATCCGGCAGAGTTTTCATGGCAGAAAAACTGTTCCAGTCCGCTCCTCCCACAATGATATAATGCTTTTTATCTATCTCCCTTACGCTCCGGAATAAACGTGCAATGATATCATTCCAGACCGGTATCTCAATCCCGTGGGGCTCATTCATCAGCTCAAAAACCAAATACTCCGAAGCATCCTTATACCGTTTGGCAAGCTGCGTCCAGATAGGCAAAAGAACCTGCTCCACATCCTCTGAGGTTCTGGAATCCACATGAGTATTATTATGAAAATCAAAAATCACATACAGCTGCAGCTCCTCTGCCCACACGGCTACCTTATCCAGAATCTCCAGTATCTTTTCCGGAATCGCATACGCAGGGGCTTCCTCACAAATCCGCTCAAAATGAATCGGCAGCCTTACCACATCACAGCCCAGACCTTTGACATCAATAAAATCCTGCCTGGTGTAAAAATCCGGTACAATTTCTTCTGCTCTTCGATACTCCAGCCAGTTTGTAAAATTAATCCCCTTTGTAAAAGGTGCCGGAACCGCTTTTATCATCTCCATAAAATATCTCCTTTGAGCATTGCTGTTTCCTTACAGAATATAATTAGAATAGTTCTTATTGTGATTTCCATAATACTATAACAATCGTTTTTTTTCAAGGAAAATAAAGGCAAATATCATGCAGATTCCGACACCCTCAGACGTTTTCCCGGTTGATAGAGATACTTCAGTAAGACGGATTCTCTATTCCGGCTTTGACGGAGCAGAATTAATGTGATACAATGGGGTTCATAGAAAGGATTGTAACAATGAACACTTACGAGCCAACAAAAAAGCTTTATGACGACGACGCCTATGCCACAGCATTTGATGCAACCGTACTGTCTGTTCTCCCGTGTGCAGGACAGGCAGACCGGGCATGCTATGAGCTACTCCTTAATCAGACCCTGTTTTTCCCTGAAGAGGGCGGGCAGAGTGCGGACTGCGGTACTCTGACACAATGCAGTAACGGTGTCACTGTCTGCTTTGATGTCATAGATGTCCGGATTCGAAATAACCTGATTTACCATACGGTATCTCCTGCTTCCGATATGCCTGATGCCTCACCGGAAGCAGGCTGTACCGTTCAAGGCACCATCCACTGGGAGCACCGTTTTTCCAACATGCAGCAGCACTCCGGCGAGCACATTTTTTCCGGCATCGTTCACAAATTGTACGGCTATGAAAATGTCGGCTTTCACCTGAGCAATCAGACCGTAACCATGGATTACAGCGGGGTTCTCTCCGCAGAGCAGGTTGCCGAAATCGAGCTTTTGGTAAATCGTGCAATTGCAGAAAATGTAGAAATTCATACCGGCTATCCGTCGGCAGAAGAACTTGCCGCAATGAACTACCGGAGTAAAAAAGAAATCGACGGTGCCGTCCGCATTGTCACCGTGACCGGGTACGATACCTGTGCCTGCTGTGCCCCTCATGTTCGAAGAACCGGTGAAATCGGACTATTAAAGGTCATGCAGGTACAAAATTACAAAGGAGGCGTTCGTCTTACGATATTATGCGGTTTCCGCGCACTGAAGGCGTTTTCAGAAAAGCAGGCTATCCTGTCCACACTGACCAGACTTCTGTCCACCTCGGAGGACTCTCTTGCCGATTCCGTAAACAAGCTGAAAACCACGGTCTCGCAGCTGAAATACGAGTTATCCGGTGCAACACGTGCCCGTCTTTTGGAGAAAGCAAAGCTACTTCCCGACGGGGAGCAAAACGTTCTGTTCTTTGAGCCTGCAATAGAGTCTGCCACCGCAAGAGAGGTTGTGAATGAGCTTGTAAAAACACGCACGGGCTACTGCGCGCTCTTCTTCGGCGATGACACTGCCGGCTACAACTACCTCGTAGCCAGCGCAGAACATGACTGTACTATCCCGGCCGCCCAGCTCAGAGAGACCTTCGGGGCAAAAGGCGGCGGTTCCTCCCGCATGATTCAGGGACATGTAAATGCCTCCGAAGAAGATGTCACAAAACTGTTTCGGACTCTGTAGCGCTAAATTATGCTTACACACTCTCATATGTTTTTTCGAATATCCGCTGTCTGATGACATATACATCCGTCGGGTCATCCGGGCGGACCGCCAGATAATCTCCCGGTCTGCCGTACATGTAGTTTTCTCCATCCCATACGGTGTACAGTTTGACTGCTTTTGTCAGCTGCTTTGCAAATATGGCCGTTCCGGTTTTCGAAATACATCCCTTCACCTTCGGCAGCAACTTTTGTACCTTTTTCTCCTCTTTTGTAATAACCACAGGCTCGTATTCCGCACAGATGTCCGGCAGTCGTTCCGTTTTCTCATAGGAGTGCTCAAATTTGTCCCTTTGAATCGGATACACCTCACCGAAGATGCCGAACATCAGATATAAATCCTCTCCTGCCACGACATTCAAATCTGCCTCCAGAGTACGGACACAGAGCGCAGTTCCCTCCCGGTATAGGGAAAGTGACGGAAGATAGCCAACCACGAGCGGCCGCTTCCGATACTGCGGTAAGCCTTCCGTTTTCACCGGGGCATCCTTTGCACAGAGCACGTCAAAGCTTTGATAATATGCGATAATCCGACTCGTCACATAGTCCTTTGGCTTCTCCTGTGCAAGCTCCGTGAGGCTGCTGTCCGGAATATATCCGCCGGCCTTTTGCATATGTCCTCCTCCGGAACCGATTCCTTCAATCACGTACTCTAAAAGCTCTACCGCACGTACCGATGTCACACAACTCCGCACCGAAAGCTTCAGTCCGGACAGCATTTTGCAGAATACCACACAGGTGTCCACACCGTCTGCCTGCAACAGCAAATCACTGATAAACCCGAGAATATTCGGGTCACACGGTTTTGCCTGTACAACCGCAAACCGGTACTGTTCGAAATAATGATAGTGCTTCAGGGCATCTCCGGCTATCTGCATTTCCTCAAGAGAAAGATTGGAGTTCTTCAAAAGAGTAAATAAAACGGTATCATAGTTTGCAAAATCACGTAAATCCTTATCCGCCGGATGGTTCAGCTCACCAAAGGCATTCGTATCCGTATACAGTCCGTAATACAATGCCGTAGCCACCGACACATCTTTGTTTATATCAAAGTCCTCTTCACGCAGAAGCTCCGCCACAACAGAGGCACAGCTTCCGTAGCTGTCACGCACCACCATATACTCTGATACAGTCTTATTGCACAGATGATGGTCAATCACTGCCACCGTCCTTGCCGGGAACCGCGTTACATTTCCCTCCCCGTACACGCAGTCCGCCGTCAGCAGAAGCTCTGCCTCCGGCAGTTCCTTCACATACTCTAACGGAATCTCCAGCTGTTCTGTCATAATCAGCAGATTCGGCTTTGTTATTTTCTGTTTTCCTCCGTAAACCAGCCGGACCTCTTTCCCGTATTCTCTGAAATACGAATAGAGCGCATAGCCCGATGCAATGGTGTCCGCATCCGGAAAATCATGACACTGAATCACTACCGAAGAATACCCAAGTAAATCCTTTAACTGCATTCTCTTTTCTCCTTACACTAATTTGCCGGCCGATATGGATTCTGCCGGCTGCCGTCTCCTTCCAGACTCACGTTCTCCGGAAAAATCCGAATCGCCGGACGCACACCAAAGCCCGCTGCCGCTGCATACTTCTTTCCAAATTTTTCTTTTGCCAGCGAAATATCTACGTAATAGATTTCACAGGCACTCTCTTCTGCTGCCGTTGCGGTTGCCCAGATATAGTCCGTCGCTCCTGCTGCTTTATAAGTCCGATACCAGCTCGTTTCATCTGCTGCAATTGCCTCCTCCGTCGGTGTCGTCTCCAAACGCAGACTTCCGTCAGCCGCATAAGCTTCTGCCTGCTCTTTGGTCAGCAAAAACACACCGCTGCCGGACTGCTCAATCAAAGCCACCTCGGCTTTCGTGAAATCCGTCAGGAACCCTGCTTCCGCGCCGAATGCATTTCCGTGCTCATCCGTTGCTCCGTTCTGCGGTACTTGCCCCGGATAGTGTACTACTCCGCCTGCATTTAGCCAGGCACAAAGATCCGAATCCTCCCAACGGTTACTTCCGCGGAATTCTCTCATCTGCTGCAATGTATAGGTATCCGCCCTGTTCCTGTCATAGACCTCCCCATTGCTGTCTCTGTCAAAGCTTCCGCTCTCTGCACAGTCAAAGGGCCGTATTGCAAGAATTCTTGTTGATACCAGCAGGACACCCTCCGTTCCGGCTTCTACCACCTGCCATTCAATCTCACCCTCACCGGCCTTTGCCGCCTCTCCGCCCGGCATGTAACGCCCAAAGGAAACATAATCTCCGGTCTTCAGCTCTGTCTTATGGTCCGCCTCCGGTGTTTCAGACGCCGTAATCTCTTTCCCGGCGTTATCTCTGTTTTCAACCGGAGTCGGAACCGCTTCTCCTTTTTTCTCTTCCCGCGCCTTTTGTACCATTCCAAGCACAAGCATAATAAGCAGCAGTAAAAGTACCGCTGCCACAAGCGTTAACCGGCTCCGGACAGAAGTCCCCGTCCCCGCAAGCTGTTTCCCTTCCGCCGGTAAAACGGCTTTCTGCCGGTCCTCCGGAGCCTTTGCTGTTCCGGGCTGTCGTTCAAAAGCTTCGTCAAGCAGTTCAGGAAAATGCTGTACCTCCTTCCTTACATCCAGCCATTGAATCGACAGTAAAAAATACTCCATGGATTTCGAAGGTACCGTATCATCCAGACGGCATACTACCATCGGAAGCTTTCTGCTTACCGCACGTTCCACCTCACGGAGCACATGCTGGGACTCATTGGCCGATGCATCAAATAACAAGACAAATCCGTCGCTGCCTTCGATTCCCTTGATTATTTCCTCTCCGTAATTAGTTCCTGCCGGAATATCACGCGGTGCAATCCAACATCGCTTTCCCCGGCTTTCCAGATAGGTACAGACCCGCTCTGCCTTTTCCTGCTGTTCCGATGCATATGAGATAAAAATCTGCATATTAATCCCCGCATTTCGCAATCTGTTTGGATTTAGCATTTCATCCCTTATGCGAAATGCTACAGATTGCGACACAAAGTGCCGCGTGAAGAATGCTTCGCATTGTTCACACTATCCCTCCGATTTGTATATCACTCAGAAGGAAGCTTTCACTGCCTCCTTCATTTTCTTCACGTACTCCGCTACATACGGTACGGATTCTCTTCCGTGCTCTGCTATAATCTTTACAATAGCGGAGCCTACAATGACTCCGTCCGCCAGTGCAGCCATCTTTTTCGCCTGCTCCGGCGTTGAGATACCAAAGCCGATTGCACAAGGAATATCGGCAGTTTCCTTCACTACCTTAACAATTGAGGAAAGATCTGTCGTTATTTCACTTCTCGTTCCGGTGACTCCGAGGCTGGAAACAATGTATAAGAAGCCTTCTGCCTCTTTTGCAATCATGGCAATGCGGTTATCCGAGGTAGGCGCTATCAAAGAAATCAAAGCTACCCCGTACTGTCTGCAAAGCGGCAGGAACTCCTCTTTTTCTTCAAACGGAAGGTCCGGCAGAATAATGCCTGCAATCCCGATTTCCCTGCAGGTAGAAATAAAACGCTCTGCCCCGTAGGAGAACACGACATTTGCGTAGGTCATAAACACCAGCGGTATCGTCACGTCCTTCCGAAGCTCTCTCACAAAATCAAAAATTTTGTCCGTTGTAATCCCGCCGCTTAACGCACGGATATTTGCCCCCTGAATCACCGGTCCCTCTGCCGTCGGGTCTGAAAACGGGATTCCGAGTTCAATTAAATCCGCACCGTTTTCCGCTGCCGCACGCACCAGCTTACCTGTCGTTTCCAGATCCGGGTCTCCGCAGGTAAGGAACGGAATAAATGCCTTTCCATTTGTAAATGCCTCCCGAATGCTTTTCTGACTCGTATTATTCATGGATATCCTCCCCTCTGTATCTGGCAATTGCCGCGCAGTCCTTATCTCCTCTGCCGGAAATCGTAATCACTATAATCTGCTCCTTCGTCATCTCAGGTGCAAGCTTCATGGCATAAGCCACCGCATGCGCCGACTCTATTGCCGGGATAATTCCCTCTGTCCTTGACAAAAACTCAAAGGCATTCACTGCCTCCTCATCCGTGACCGGAACATATTCCGCGCGTCCGGTGTCATGCAGATTCGCATGCTCCGGTCCGATGCCCGGATAATCCAGTCCGGCGGAAATCGAATATACCGGTGCAATCTGACCGTATTTATCCTGACAGAAATAGGATTTCATTCCGTGGAAAATGCCAAGCCGTCCTGTATTGATGGTAGCTGCCGTCTCAAACGTATCGATACCTCTGCCGGCAGCCTCACAGCCAATCAGGCGGACCTCCTTATCCTCGATAAAGTTGTAAAAGCTTCCCATGGCATTCGAGCCGCCTCCCACGCAGGCAATTACAGCATCCGGCAGACGATGTTCCTTTGCCAGTATCTGCTCCTTGATTTCCTTTGAAATGACCGCCTGAAAATCACGTACTATGGTCGGGAACGGATGCGGTCCCATCACCGAACCGAGGCAGTAATGTGTATCCGCAATTCTCGATGTCCATTCTCTCATTGCCTCAGAGACTGCATCCTTCAGGGTAGCGGTTCCGCTCGTAACCGGAACTACCTTTGCTCCCAAAAGGCGCATACGGTATACATTCAGAGCCTGACGTTTCGTATCCTCCTCGCCCATAAATACAACACATTCCATATTCAAAAGTGCCGCAGCCGTTGCTGTTGCCACTCCGTGCTGTCCTGCACCGGTTTCCGCAATCAGTCTGGTCTTTCCCATCTTTTTGGCAAGTAATGCCTGACCAAGCACATTGTTGATTTTATGGGAGCCGGTATGGTTCAGGTCCTCACGCTTTAAATAAATCTTTGCACCGCCTAACGCCTTGGTCAGCTTTTCCGCATAATAAAGCCCGGAAGGCCGTCCCGCATATTCATTCAGAAGCGTGGTCAGCTCCCTGTTAAACTCCGGGTCATCTTTATAGTGATTGTAGGCTTCTTCCAGTTCAATCACTGCATTCATCAATGTTTCCGGTATATACTGTCCTCCGTGGACACCGAATCTTCCTTTTTTATCAGCCATCTGTCATCCTTCCTTTCTGTTTCTGACAGCACGCACAAAGTCTGTCATTTTCTCTTTATCCTTCACGCCGTCTGTTTCCAGCGAGGAGCTTGCATCAACTCCGTAAGGCCGAAGAAGCATTAACGCCTCACCGACATTTTGCGGTGTCAGCCCTCCTGCCAGAAAATACGGTCGCTTCATGCTTTTAAGCAGTTCCCAGTCAAATACGGTTCCGGTTCCTCCGCCCGAATCCAGAAGAACAAACTCCGCACTGCTTGCCCCGGCACGCACCACATCGCGTTCTGCCGCAACCTGAAACGCCTGGATAACCGGAGCACCGGTAAGCATCCGTAACTGTCCGATGTATGCTTCATCTTCGTTTCCGTGCAGCTGCACGACATCAATAATGCCATTTTTGCAAAGCTCTGCAATACGTTCCGGTGCTTCATTTACAAATACCCCCACCGCTTTTACCTTTGGATGAAGGCACGCTTTTAATTCCGATGCCTGCTCCGGTGTCACATAGCGCTTACTCTTTGCCGCAAAAACAAACCCGATGTAGTCCGGCAACAGCTCGTTTGCCCATTCCACATCACACATGCGTTTTAACCCGCACAGCTTAATCTTCGTCATAGACTCCCCCGCAATTCCTCAAGCTTTGCCTTTTTATCCTCTGCCCGCATCAGCGTCTCTCCGATTAACACCGCATCCACACCTATCTGTTGCAGCACCCGGATATCCTCTGCTGTCCTTACCCCGCTTTCCGCCACGAACAAAATGTGCTCCGGTACAAGGCTTCTGAGCCGTCTGCTGTTCTGTGTATCTACGGTAAAGTTGCTCAGGTTACGGTTATTCACGCCGATGATTCGTGCTCCCGCATTTATCGCACAGGCCACCTCCTCTTCCGTATGGACCTCCACAAGTGCAGACATCCCGAGACTGTCACATACGCCGATGCAATGCTTTATCTCCTGCTCCGAAAGGACAGAGCAGATGAGCAGTACCGCCGACGCACCGAGCAGCTTTGCTTCATAAATCATATAGTCATCTACCGTAAAATCCTTCCGGAGGCAGGGAATGGATACGTTTTCTGCAATCTCCTTTAGATATTCATTTTTCCCGAGAAACCACTTCGGCTCGGTTAATACGGAAATACAGTCAGCCCCGGCTCTTTCATATTCCTTTGCGATTGTTACATACGGAAACTCCGGTGCAATCAAGCCCTTCGAGGGAGAAGCCTTTTTACATTCACAGATAAAAGAAAGTCCCGGCTTTTGCAGTGCTGCTTCAAAGGCAAAGGTTCCTTTCGGCATTGCCGTTGCAAGCTCTTTTATCCTATCCGGAGATAACTCCTTTTTTGCTTCTGCCACACGCTCCACCGCATGCTCCACAAGCTGCTCTAAAATAGTCATGCTTCTACCTCCGACCGGTTGCTCACTTCAATCAGCTTCTGCAGTGTCTCGTATGCTTTTCCCGAGTCAATCAGTTCCGCGGCGAGTGCAATTCCTTCCTTCATGCTCTCTGCCTTTTGACCGATGTAAAGTGCCGCGCCTGCATTCATCAGCACTGCATTTCTCTTATGCCCCTTTGCTCCCTGCAGAATATCCAGTGTTATCTTTGCATTTTCCTCCGGAGTACCCCCCGTTAAATCCCCCTTGGCACAACGCTCCAGTCCGAATTCCTCCGGAGTAATCACATAGGACTTAAACCATCCGTCACGAATCTCGCAGACCTTCGTCGGTGCACTGAGTGAAATTTCGTCCAGCTTATCCTTCCCGTAAACGACCATACCGCGCTTGATTCCGAGATTAATCAGTACCTGTGCTAACGGCTCCACCAGATACTCGTCATATACTCCGAGGAGCTGCATCGAAGGAGAGCCCGGATTTGTTAACGGTCCGAGAATATTAAAGACAGTCCGGAAGCCAAGCTCCTTTCGGATAGCTCCGACATATTTCATGGACGTATGATACTTCTGTGCAAAGAAGAAACACATTCCCGCCTCCTGTAACAGCTCGATACACCTTGCCGGGCTCTGATTAATATTTACACCAAGTGCCTCCAGACAGTCAGCGGTTCCGCACTTGGAGGACGCTGCACGGTTTCCGTGCTTTGCCACCTTCATCCCGCCGGCTGCCGCAACAAGCGCCGAGGTCGTGGAAATATTAAAGCTATGTGCGTTATCACCGCCCGTTCCCACAATCTCAAACAGCTCCAGTTCCGTCTCCACTTTGGTTGCATGTGCTCTCATGGCCGCCGCACACCCTGCAATTTCATCGGTCGTCTCTGCCCTCGCACTCTTGGTCGACAGTGCCGCAAGAAATGCCGCATTTTGTGTCGGTGTGGTTTCCCCGCTCATAATCTCATTCATTACGGTATATGCCTCATCATAGGTAAGGTCCTCTTTATTTACAATCTTTACAATCGCTTCTTTAATCATTGTTTTCCTCTCCTTTAATAAAATTTTCCAACATTTTCTTTCCGTCCGGTGTCATGATGGATTCCGGATGAAACTGTACTCCATACACCGGATACTCCCTATGCTGTACTGCCATCACCTCTCCGTCTAAGGTCGTTGCGGTAACGATAAGCTCCTGCGGAATGGTTTCTTTCGCGGCTGCGAGAGAATGATATCTGGCAACCGGTACCTTCTTCGGAAGCTTCCGAAACAGCAGGCTTTGGTTTTGAAGCAGAGTCTCCGACTGCTTCCCGTGCATCAGTTCCTTCGCATAAGTAACGGTAGCTCCGTATGCCGCACAGATTGCCTGATGCCCCAGGCAGACACCGAGCATCGGAATTTCTCTTCCCAGAACCTTTACCACATCAATCAGTATCCCCGCATCCTCCGGTCTGCCGGGACCCGGTGACAAGATAATTCTATCCGGCTTCAATTCTCTGATTTCCTCCACCGTCATCTCATCATTCCGGATCACCTTAATATCCGGACAAATTTCTCCGATGAGCTGATACAGATTGTAAGAAAAACTATCATAATTATCTATCAGTAAAATCATGCATCCACCTCCTCTGCCAGCTTCAGTGCATTCACAACGGCTTTCGCCTTATTGATACATTCCTCATATTCCTTCTCCGGTACGGAATCCGCAACAATTCCCGCCCCGCTTCTGACAAATACTTTGCCGTTTTTCTTATAGGCAATCCGGATGGCAATACAGGTATCCATGTTTCCGGTAAAATCGATATATCCGATTGCTCCGCCGTAAATGCCTCTTTTATTGTTTTCCAGTTCTCCGATCAGCTGACAGGCACGAATCTTTGGTGCACCGGAAAGCGTTCCGGCCGGAAGTACCGCTTCTATTGCATCCAGCCCGTCATAAGACTCCCTGATTTCCCCACGCACTGTCGAACCGATATGCATTACATGGGAGTACCGTTCGATGGAATGGAGCTTTTCTACCTGTACCGTACCGAACTTACTTATCTTTCCAAGGTCGTTTCTTCCGAGGTCTACCAGCATATTGTGTTCCGCAAGCTCCTTCTCATCCGCAAGAAGCTCTGCTTCTAATGCTCTGTCCTCTTCCTCGCTTTTTCCGCGCGGTCTTGTTCCCGCAAGCGGAAAGGTATGAAGCACTCCGTTTTCCAGCTTGACAAGCGTTTCCGGAGATGCACCGGCCACCTCGACATCTGTTCCCGAAAAATAGAACATATACGGGGACGGATTGATGGTCCGCAGGATCCGGTAAGTATTTAACAGGCTTCCTTCAAACGGAGCAACCAGACGATTTGACAGTACAATCTGAAATATGTCACCCTCATGAATATGATGCTTTGCCTTCTCCACCATACTGCAGTAGGTCTCCTTATCAAATAATGGGGTAACCTCTCCCAAAAGATGTCCGGCAGGCTCCTCCTTCTTTTCTCCAAAACGAAGCAGCTCCGCAAGCTGTTTCAACTCCATCACAGCCTTGTTATATCCTGTCTCCGGCTCTTCCAGAGAAATGTTAACAATCAGAATCACCTTCTGACGAACATTGTCAAAAGCGATTACCTTATCGAACAGCATCAGGTCCACATCCTTAAAGTTTTCCGTATCCTCCACCCTGCACCGAACAGACGATTCACTGTAACCGAGATAATCGTAAGAAAAATATCCGACAAGACCGCCCGTAAAGGACGGCAGATAGTCAAAACGCGGGCTTTTATAATCTGCCAGAATCTGTCGCAGATACGTTGACGGGTTGTCAGTCTTAAACTTAAGGTTTCCCGCTTTCATTTCTCCGTCCACGCAGGTAATTTCCATCTTCGGCTCATATCCAAGAAATGTATACCGCCCCCACTTATCATTTGCCTGTGCAGACTCTAACATATAGCAATGCGTCGATACATTTTTCAGTATCCTCATTGCTTCAATCGGTGTCGTAAAATCCGACATCAGCTCACAGCTTATCGGTACCACATTGTAGCAGCCTTCTGCTGCAAGCCTTTTCACTTCATCAAGCTCCGGTAAAAACTTCATAGAACCATCCTCCTTCTATCCACTCAGTCGTGGGCGCGTTCGCATGTCTGCGTTCTTCCGGTTTGCGTGCTGGCACGCGCTCCGCGCTTACCCACGCACTTCGTGACTTCGTCACTCAGTCGTGGGCGCGTTCGCATACTCAGCAGCTTTTGCAAATACATTTGCAACGCTGCCGAGTATGCTCACTTTGCCAGCACGCAAAAATAAAAGTCCCTGACAGAGAGATACTCTCTCTGTCAA
>JAQXOR010000091.1 GCA_029099805.1 Lachnospiraceae bacterium | reverse complement strand
TTGGATATTATTGCGGAAGGCTATCGTGCGCAAAGCCTGCGTTAAGAAGAACTACATTACCGGGAAGCGATGAGGAGGACGGTATGGCATTTAAATTACCGGAAAAGTTTGAGAGGCGTATGAAGGAGCTTCTCGGAGCAGAGTTTGAACCCTTTGAAAAAGGGTATGAAACGGAGCATGCCGCAGGGTTACGGATTAATACGATGAAATTATCTGCGGATGAATTTCAAAAGCTTGCGCCGGTTCCAATCCGGAAAATTCCGTGGATTTCAAACGGGTTTTATTATGATGCGGATGCAGCACAACCGGCAAAGCATCCGTATTATTTTGCGGGGCTGTACTATATTCAGGAGCCGAGTGCCATGACACCCGCTGCAGTACTTCCGGTGGAGCCTGGGGACCGTGTACTGGATTTATGTGCAGCACCGGGGGGGAAAAGTACGGAGCTTGCGGCAAAGCTTCGAGGCGAAGGGGTTCTGGTTTCCAATGATATCAGCAATTCCAGGGCAAAGGCATTGCTTAAAAACCTGGAATTATTCGGAACGAGAAATGCAGTCATTGTAAGTGAGCCTCCCGCGAAACTGGCGGAGCGGTTTACGGGCTATTTTGATAAAATACTGGTAGATGCCCCGTGTTCCGGGGAAGGAATGTTCCGGAAAAGCCCGGCGATTATGAAAAACTGGGAACAGTACGGAGTAGAGTATTACCGGAAGCTGCAGCGCGAGATTCTTCCGTCTGCCGTAAAAATGCTGCGACCGGGCGGAATGCTGCTTTATTCCACCTGTACATTTTCTCCGGAGGAGGATGAGGATACGCTTGCATTCCTGCTTAGAGAATATCCGGAACTGTCGATGGCAGAGCCTGCCCTTTCCTATGAAGGCTTTGCGCCGGGCAGACCGGAATGGGTAAACGGCCCGGAGGAGATTAAGAAAGCAATTCGTATCTGGCCGCACCGGATGGAAGGAGAGGGGCATTTTGTTGCGCTGTTACAAAAGTCCGGAGAAGCAAAGGAAGAGATGCAATCTGCAGAGCAGCCTTGTCCGGCAAAGCTTTCCGAAGAGGCAAAGGAGTTTCTTGAACGGCTTTCGGTCAGATTTGCTCCGGAACGAATCATTTCCAGAGAGGAGCGGCTGTATTATTTACCGGAAGGTCTGCCACAGCTTGGCGGTTTACGCATCTTGCGTTCAGGGCTTTTACTCGGAGAAATGAAAAAGAATCGTTTTGAGCCGAGTCAGGCCTTGGCCTGTGCTTTAAAAGCTGAGGAATATGATAATTGTTATTCTCTTCCGGCAGAGGATGCGGATATCATTCGTTATTTAAAATGCGAAACGATTACGGCGAAGGAGCCGGTCAGGGACGGATTTGTGTTAGTTTGCGCAGATGGCTATCCATTGGGCTGGGGAAAAGCTTCTAACGGCGTAATTAAGAATAAATATCTTGCCGGATGGCGGATGATGTAGGAGGATGGAATGCGGTTAGATAAACTTTTGGCGGAGCTTACCGGCATGACACGTTCCCAGGCAAGGGATGTGATTGTGAACGGGAGAGTGTGTGTGAACGGTGATGTAAAAAAACTGACCGCGGAAAAGGTAAATGAAGAGAGCGATGTACTGACTCTGGACGGTGAAACACTGACGTTTCGTAAATTTGTATATTATATGCTGAATAAACCGGCAGGAACGGTATCCGCGACACAGGACAGGGCTGCAAGAACAGTTTTGAGTTTACTTTCTGCCGAGGACCGGAAGAAACGAAATCTGTTTCCGGTAGGACGGTTGGACAAGGATACGGAAGGATTATTATTTTTAACGGATGACGGAATGCTTTCCCATCGACTGCTTTCTCCGAGAAAGCATGCGGACAAGTTATATTTTGCAAAACTGGAAAGGAAAATCACAGAAGAGGATATCGCTGCGTTTGCCGCCGGTATTAAGCTGGATGAGGATCTGACTGCAATGCCTGCGGTGCTCAGAAGGTTAACGAATGAGGAACTGAGAGACTTTTTGCCGGAAGACGGTGCAGCCGCGGCTGTTACCTTACAGGAAGGCAAATTTCATCAGGTGAAACGGATGTTTGCCGCAACGGGAAATGAGGTTCTATATCTGAAACGGATGGCAATGGGTGGGGTATTGTTGGATAAGACGTTACTTCCGGGAGAATACCGGGAGCTGACAAAGGATGAGCTTATTACATTAGAGAACTGTGTGACAGAGAAGTAACGGGAACATCCGGTGCAAACGGAGCGGATGTTCGAAAATGGTAAGGAAGGTGTATCGGAATGTTAGAGGGAATTCGTGCGGTCATTTTTGATCTGGATGGCACGGTAGTGGATTCCATGTGGATGTGGGAAGCAATTGATATTGAATATTTGGGACGGTTTGGCATTGCACTGCCGCCGGATTTGCAAAAGACAATTTCCGGGATGAGTTTTTCGGAAACAGCGGTGTATTTTAAAGAAACCTTTGGAATTCCGGATAGTCTGGAAAAGATTAAAGCAGATTGGAATGAGATGGCAATGGACAAGTATTGTCATGAGGTTTCGTTAAAACCGGGAGTTTTTTCATTTGTCAGAAAACTGAAAGAACAGGGGATTAAGACCGGAATTGCCACAAGCAATTCAGAAGAGCTTGCCACGGCGGTGCTTGCGGCATTAGGGCTGTCCTCCTATTTTGACGAGGTACATATGTCCTGTGAAGTGAAAAAGGGAAAGCCGGCACCGGATATCTATCTTTTGGTAGCAGAGTGTTTACAGGAATTACCGGAGCATTGCCTTGTATTTGAAGATATTCCGGAAGGAATAATTGCCGGAAAAGCTGCCGGAATGCGAGTATGTGGAGTGGAGGATGATTTTTCTGCCGCATACCGGGAAGAAAAAAAGAGGCTTGCAGATTATTATATAACCGATTTCGATGAGGTTGCATGGTAAGGAGACAGTATGAAACGAATTGAACGATGTGAATACGGGCATATCCGCGCAGAAAAGAAGAAAAATCTATGCGGAGCACTGAGTATGATTTTAATCGGGGTTGCTATATTTGTTTTGGGACTTTGCCTTAATAAGTTCGAGAAGGCAAATATTTTTACGATTATATCCGTGCTATTTGTACTGCCGATGGCGCGTTTCCTGACTACGCTAATTATTCTGCTTCCGTATAAATCGCCGGAGGAGGCACTTTTCAGACAGGTCAGAGAGAAGCTGCCGCAGGGAAGTGTTCTGCTTTCAGATTATGTGTTTACTCTGGGAGAGCGAGTGATGGGGCTGGATTTTTTTGTGCTGACCGGAAATGAACTGGTAGGCCTGGAAGCACGGGGAAAAGAGAAAACAGACAAAATTACAGGTCTGTTATCGACGGAGTTAAAAAAGCGTGGGATTTCCGGAAAAGTAGAAGTATACAATGAAAAAGAACGCTTTTTCGCACAACTGCAGAAAATTCCCGCTGCTACAAGAACCGAGGCTGAGATGCAGGAGCTGGTGGAGTTTTTACGTTCACTCGCAGTCTAGGGGAAAGGCGGGAAGAAATGAAAAAGATTACGGTCTCCAAAAACGAGGCAGGACAGAAGCTGATAAAGCTTCTTGCAAAGTATTTAGATGCGGCACCACAGAGCTTTTTCTATAAGATGCTGCGCAAAAAAAATATTACCCTGAACGGGAAGAAGGCAGAAGGTTCGGAGCTTTTACAGGAGAAGGACGAGGTCTGCCTGTTTTTATCGGAGGATACAATCCGTTCCTTTCAAAAAGCGGAGAGACACACGATTACGTCTGTAGAAAGGGATTCTGCTCATGGTAACCATGAGTTGCTGACCGGAATACAGATTGTGTATGAGGATGAAGATGTGCTCGTATTAAATAAACCGGTTGGTGTACTGTCACAGAAGGCGGTTGCAACAGATGTTTCTTTGAATGAATGGGTAATCGACTATCTCATAAAAACCGGTAAATTGACAGCGGAAGAGATGCGGACCTTCCGACCGGGGGTGTGTAATCGCCTGGACCGGAATACAAGCGGTCTGATTACGGCAGGAAAGAGTCTGGCAGGACTGCAGACGCTTTCTCTGTTATTTAAGGAACGTACCGTGCATAAGGATTATTTTTGTGTTGTCTGCGGCAGGATTACCGGGAAAACAAGCTTAAAAGGATACCTGAAAAAGGATGAAAGGACAAATAAGGTTACGGTAGTATCAGGTACAGGGACCGGTGAGGGGGAGTACATTGAGACAGAGTATACTCCGGTTACTGCATCGGAGAGCTATACGCTGCTCCGGGTACGGCTGGTTACGGGAAAGACACATCAGATACGTGCTCATCTGTCATCAGCAGGTCATCCGTTACTTGGGGATACCAAGTATGGGAATGCAGAGGTTAACCGGATGCTGCAAAGGAGATTCGGTCTTAAGAGCCAGTTACTCCATGCCGCTTTTTTGGAATTTCCGAAGATACTGCCGGAGTGTAAGGCGCTTGCGGAAAAGACCTTCTTTGCTCCTGTACCGAGGCAGTTTCGGGAGATTGCCAAGGAGCTTGGTGTTTTCGATAAACAGATAACCGGTTGAAAAGAAAACCGGGAAAGGAGAAGTCATGGGGGAATGGAATTCGAGAGGACTGCGTGGTTCTGCATTTGAGGAATTGATTAATCTGACAAATGAACGTTACCGGGAGCTGGGACTTGCCCTGATACAGAAGGTTCCGACTCCGATTACCCCGATACAGATAGATCAGGCAACCAGGCATATTACGCTGGCATATTTTGAAAAAAAAAGTACGGTCGATTATATCGGAGCGGTACAGGGGATTCCGGTATGCTTTGATGCCAAGGAATGTGCGGAGGATACCTTTTCCCTGCAGAATGTACATGAGCACCAGTTTAAGTTTATGAAGGAGTTTGAGCGGCAGGAGGGGGTTGCGTTTCTTTTGATTTACTATACGGCAAGGGAGCAATATTATTATCTGCGTTTTGCCAGACTGAGAGAATTTTACGAGCGGATGCAGCACGGCGGCCGGAAAAGCTTCCGGCTGGAGGAGACAGAACCTGATTTTTTCCTTGCACGAGGGAAAAGTGTACCGGTACCGTATCTTGAAGCAATTCAGCAGGACCTGAATTACAGAGAACAAAGTCAGTAACATATCCGGTTTTGTATCCAGATGTTCCTTATCCAAATCCGGCAGATTTCTTGACAGGAATAGGAAAAAGGAGTAAAATATTACTGTATGCTTGTTCATACAAATGAGTAAACGTTTATTGTGACATAACAAGAGGAGGATATCATGATTTGCAGTAAGTGTGGTCAGGAATTTGACGATGGCGTAAAGTTTTGTACGAATTGCGGTGCAGAGCTTTCAGAGCAGGAAGCTCCGGAAACCACTGTCCC
>JAQXOR010000090.1 GCA_029099805.1 Lachnospiraceae bacterium | reverse complement strand
CTTTAATTGACTTACTGGTTCTTCCCAGTTCCACCGTTACTTCCAACGGAACATCTAAAAGTAAATCGATGTTCTCCGTCTGTAACAGCGGACTTTGTACCGGTTGGAACGCCTGGAACTGAGCCGGAGCAATATTCACATCCTGTACCGGCGGCATCGCATATGGCATCGCCATCTGCGGCTGCATCATTCCCTGCATTTGCATCATTGACATCGTATTTAAATCCTGCATCGGAGCCGCCGCCTGTTGCGGAACCGGTGCCGGTTGTGGTGCTGTTTGTGTCTGCGGAGCCGGTTTGACCGGTTCCGGTTCTGAAGCGATTGCCTCATCATCGTTAATGAACTTCTTATATAAGCTCTTTGCAAAATCTATCGGATACATCTGAATCAGTTCACTGTCAATCAGATTGCCGATTTCCATTCGGAAGGAAACCTTTACAAAGTCTTCCTTTAAGAATAAATCAAAGTCGCCGTCGCCAACAACATCATTTAAATCAACAAGACTTGCGGAAGGCGGACTGATATCTATCTTCATATCAAACATGGAAGAAAGTGATGTGGAAGAGGCTCCCATCATCTGATTCATTGCCTCGCTGATTGCACTTAAATGCAATTCCGACAATTCACCGTCAACATTAGAACCGTCGCCTCCCATCATAAGGTCTGCAATTACTTTAACATCTCTTTCCTGTAAAATCAATACATTTTTACCATCTAATCCTTCTTTATAGGAAATCTGAATAAAAACGCAAGGCTTTCCGTACTGTTTGGATAATTCATCCCATCTGCAAACGGAAACAGTCGGAGTAGAAATATTAACTCTTTGATTTACCAGCGCAAATAATGTAGTGGCCGAGGAACCAAGACTGATATTTGAAATCTCGCCAATCGCATCCTTCTCTTCCGGTGTTAACACATCATCCGTCTTCCCCGCAGTTGAAGTATCAGTCGTCGAACTATCTTCAAGATCCATGCCGCTGAATAATGCATTGATTTCTTCTTGTGATAACATTCCGTCCATGCACTTATTCCTCCCTCACGATACTTGATATTTTTACTGCATATGTGTCCGAGGACGAACCAGGCAAAGCCGTAAACTTCCATATATTTCCGACATATACATTTAGTTCATCATCTGTTTTTGTATCTAACTTAATAATATCACCTTTTTGCATATTAATAAAGTCATTTACTGAAATTGTACTTCTTCCGAGAACAGCCTTCACCGGTACCTTTGCTTTTGCAATTACCAGCTCAATAAATTCCCTATAAATCTCATCATCCTTAAGCTTTTCGGAAGAATACCATGACTTAGTATTTAGCTTGTCGATTACCGGCTCTACAACACCGTAAGGAATACAGACATTTAACATTCCTTCGGTATTTCCGACCTTGACGTTTAATGTAATAATCGAAACGGTTTCATTCGGAGCAATCATCTGCGCGAACTGACAGTTCGTCTCGATTCGGGTCAGACGTGGTCTCAAAGAAACCACATTTTCCCATGGGTCGTGGAGAAGATTCGTAATGATTGTGAAAATACGCTCAATTATCACTAATTCTATCTCTGAAAACTCCCTTGACTTTTCAAGAGGAAGCCCCGGACCGCCTAGCATACGGTCAACAATTGCAAATCCAAGATTATCGGAAAGCTCAATAATAATATTTCCTTCCAACGGTTTAAAATCCACAATACCGAGCAAAACCGGATTGGAAAGGGCGTTTGTAAACTCCGAATATATTACAGCCTCCGAGTTCATAACCTCAACATTTACCGTCTTTCTTAAATAAGCCGGTAAATGTGTCGATAATAAACGTCCGTAATGCTCAAAAATAATCTCAAGCGTACGGAGGTGTTCTCTGGAAAACTTTGTCGGACGATTAAAGTCATAGTTTTTTACCTGCTTTTCCGTCGTCCCCTTCATTTCCTCTGCGTCTATTTCACCGCTGCTGAACGCCGCAAGCAGGTCATCTATTTCCTTTTGGGATAATACGTCACCCATACCGAAACCTCCCTACGCAGTTGCAAAAACTTAACCTATAACTATAATAACACATATTCTCCAAAAAATCATCAAAAAAATTTAATTTGCGGCAAGAACATTCAGAGTGGCTTCGATAATACAATCCGATTGGAAAATTTCCTGGATTTTTACAAGAACATCCTTGTTGATATCATCCGCATATAACGAGACCTCCGCAGAGGTATATCCGCTCAGAACATTGCTGACTGCGGCAACAATCTTATTCTCCTTTCCGGTAATCAGCGGCTGTACGGTTTCATAATCATCATGCTTTTTGTTCAGTGTGATTGTAATGCTTACCTGTGCAATGCTGACTTTGTCACCGGTCGGCTTTAAGTTAATCGCCTTATCATTAAAGGTGTATTCATCCTGGTCTCCCGGTGCAATTTCACCGTAATCCTTTCCGATACCGGATTCCGTTTCCAACTCGACGGCAGCTACAATTTTTTCAATCAGGGCATCTGTCCTTTTCGCTTTCGGAATTATCGTAAAAATCATTACAGCCGATAATGACAGGTTAATTAATGTAGCTGCAAGAATAACAATTGCGAGCATATTTCTCTTCATGTTCTGTACCTCCTCTATTCATCCATGCTCTCGTTCTTATCCGTGAACTCACTGCATGGGAGTATAAATCCGAAACTCGATTCTACGATTTCTGGAGCGTCCTTCCTCCGTAGCATTCGTATCTACCGGCTCCCGTTCCCCTTTTCCGGAAAACGAAATCTTGGAAGCGTCCAGATTCTTTGTTTTAATTAGATATTGTGCCGTTTCTATCGCACGGGCAGCGGATAAATAGTCGTTATCCCGATATGGTCCGGATTTAATCGGAATATTATCGGTATGCCCGATAATCTCTATTCCGAAGTTATCGTATTCCTTTAAGATATCACCGATTTTCAACAAAATCGGTTTTGCATCTTTCTTTATCTCTGCCTGGTTCGATTCAAACAGAACAGAACCCTTCACATCTATTTTAACATAATTATACGCCGTGTCCATGCCAAATTCTACATCCGTTCCCAGATTATACCGATTGGCAAGCTCAATGACTTCATCATACAACATAGAGGAGGCTTCCTGTTTCAATTCTTCCTGATACTGCTCATTCTGCTTTAAATCCTCAACCACGCCTTCAAGCTCTGATACTTTATTCTTGTAATACTCCAGAAGCTCCGCGGTATCTCCGTTATTCTCATAGATATTATCTTTATCTTCTTTTGATTCAGACTGTTCTCCCATCGTAGCTTTATACTCATCGAGGTTATTCAGCTGTGTAGCACCGTTTGCGACCAGATTTCCGTCTCCGAAAAAAGCACCTCCGGCCTTAAAGATACTAAAAGTGCTGGCAAAAGACTGCGCCATCTCATTAAACTTCGCCGTATCTACCGATGACATAGAGAACAACAAAACGAAAAAGCAAAGCAACAGGTTCATCAAATCACTGAACGTCGCCATCCACGCCGGTGAACCCGGTGCCTGATCTTCCTGTTTTTTCTTTCTTGCCATTACGCCTCACCGCCTCCCGAAGTCAGGCTCTCTCTCGCCGTCGGATCAATAAAGGACTTTAACTTTTCCTCAATAACACGCGGATTTTCGCCGGCCTGAATCGACAATAACCCTTCCACAACAATCGTCTTTATCATCACCTCGGCACTATTCTTCTCCTTCAGCTTTGCCGCAGTCGGAAGACAAATCCAGTTGGCGAGAAGGGAACCATAGAATGTAGTAATAAGTGCAACTGCCATGTTTGGACCTACGGAACCGATATCCTGCAAATCCGCAAGCATAAGTACAAGACCAATCAGGGTACCGATCATACCCCAGGCAGGTCCCATGGAAGCAAGATTCTCCCAAAACGAAATAACCGATTTATGTCTGTTTTCAATACACTCCAGCTCTGTCTCAAGAATTCTGCGTACAAACTCAGGGTCTGTACCGTCAACAATCAAAAGAATTCCCTTCTTCATAAACTCATCATCAATGCTGCTGTTAGCCGCCTCTTCCAGTGCCAAAAGACCTTCCTTACGTGCAACATTGGACAAATCAATAATCTGCTTAATCTTCTCCGTTTCGTCATATTCCACTTTTTTTAATGCAATTCCAAAGGACTTCAGTCCCTTTACAAAGTCACCGATACTCGGAGACATTGTAAGTGTTGCGGCCAGTGCTCCGCCGAATGTAATCAGTGCCGAGGGTGCATGTAAGAAAGAAGAAAGTGCCTTCATTACATTTTCCTGTCCGTACACCATACCGAATATACACAGTCCGATTCCGGCTATAACACCAATCAATGTAGATAAATCCAAACTATTCACCTTCCCATCAAAGTACTCTATCCTCTATCGCATGAAATGTAGCAACTATTTACTCATTAATATTCATAATCTGACGAAAAATGTCCCTTTTATATGATTTTACTAGATTTTCTATCTTTTGTCTACTTTCTTTTACAAAAATTTTTTTTCCGGTTGTCAATGTAATAACCGTATCCGGTATTTCCTCCACCATCTCAATCAGTTCTGCGTTCACCGTAAGTTTTGTGTCGTTTAATTTCGTCACTTCAATCATAAATCCCCCACAAAAACGCCTATAAGCCGGCAAACGCCGCCTGTATCCAAGCGTCTGCCGGCCTTAGTCCGCCTTTATCTCTTTAAGTTAATCAATTCTTCCAATAAAGTATCCGAAGTCGTAATAATACGTGAGTTTGCCTGAAAACCTCTCTGGGTGGTAATCATATCCGTAAACTCACTGGCCAGGTCTACATTGGAGCTTTCCAACACACCGACGTTAAACTTTCCGCCCGACATCGTAATGTCTTCTCCGATACCGTCGAATTCTCCCGAGTTCTGGGATTCCGCAAATAAACTGTTCCCGACCGCTTCCAAACCGGAATTATTTGCAAACTTTGCAACTACAACCTGCCCCAACAGCTTGCTGACACCGTTATCGTAAACACCGTAAATCTTACCTGCATTATCAATGGATACACCGGACATATTACCTGCGGTACGCCCCTTCCCGAGATTATCAAGTCCTCCCTTGCTGCCTTCTAACGTCGTTTTCCCGCTGTTTGCATACATCGTAAGTGCGGAGAAGTCTACATCGATATCCTCAAACGGATGCTCCCCGGTAATTCCAATGGAAAAGGTCAGGCTCTTTTCTCCCTCTGTATCTCCGATACCCACCATTTTACCGGTAGCGGCATTAAAGCTGAGAACCGGCGGCGTGTCACATTCCAGCACAGGTACACCGGTCTGTTCATCGATATCTCCTACCGCAAAGGTATAGGTACCGAGTGTAACTTCCGTGATTGTACTTTCACTGTACGTAATGTTTCCCAAGCCGTCGTCCTCTTTCTTAACAAAGATGGACTGTCCGTTGGCATCCAAGACATCGGTTACAGACACAAGGTACTCATTTTTAATCAAAGCGTCCGCCTGAGTATTTTGCTTTACCAACATCTGCACTGTATAACTCTGCCCTAAATTATCATAAAAGGTAAAATTTGTAACACGTCCCGTTCCTGCCAGGTCCGAATCGGCACTGTCGATATTTCCTGTAAAATGCACCGCCGTTGTAGCTTCCGGCTCAGAATACAGATTTTCGGCACTCATAACATGCAACGGTGATACCGTATCAGCCTTAATCGAAGTCGGATTTGTCGGGTCCACCTGCCATCCCAATACACTGTATCCTCCTGCGGTACAAAGAGTACCGTTCGCGTCGAGCGTAAAAGAACCGGCCTTTGTAAATAACTTCTGCGCACCGTTGCTTACAATGAAGAAGCCGTCTCCCTCAATCATTAAATCAAACGGATTGTCGGTTCTTTGGGAACCACCCGTAGAATCCATCGTTGTCTTTACGGACGCGAAATTTGCACCGAGACCGATTTGCTTCGGATTTACACCGGCACGTCCGGTATTTTCATCCGGACCGGATGCTGCTGAAGATGTCTGGTACAACACATCCGAAAAGGTTACCTGACTTGACTTAAAGCCTATCGTATTTACGTTTGCAATGTTATTACCGATAACATCCATTTTTGACTGATGAACTTTCATACCGGATACACCGGAATAAAGTGATCTTAACATAGTACATGACCTCCTTTGATATTTCCCCGTCTGTCATTCAGGGGAATACTGCCTCCTAATCAGGTCCGGCAGTTATGTAATAATTGCGCCGTCAATATTGGTAAATATTTTATCATCGCCCTCTCCGACCGCGGTAATAACCGTGCGGTTCGTTACATTAACGATGAATGCCATATTGTCCACCATAACGAGCGAGTCTCTGATTCCTTTCCTCGATGCCTTCTCGACTCCGTCCTCCAGGCGTTCCTTTTGCTCCGCAGATAACCGGATATTCCGACTGGCAAGCCGCTCATTTGCATGCTTCGAAAAACGAAGCTCCGACGACTGTGCCTGTTTTTCTTCCAGAATCTTACGAAACGATACACCGGAAGACCGGGAAAGGTCTGCGGGTTTCTTTTTGCCGGCAGTATCCAGATACTGATTTGTCATCTGTTCAATCGATACAAACCGTCCATTCTGTAACTGATTCATAAGCTTCCCTTCTTTTCTGTACGCCTCCTGCGTAAATCCTCCATGATACGTTACTAAACTTCTGCCTTATTTCCGTCCTCTGCATTCTCCGGGGAGTCAGCATCCGATTTATCATTGTCCGGAGCCCCCGTCGCACCTTCCTTCAAAAACACATCGGTTTCTTCCGAAGGGTTTGAATTGATAACATCCACTTCAATAATGCCTTCCTTTGTCGTAAAATACGGATCATTGTTAAACATTACAGAAATCGTATGCTTTCCCGGTGTTAACTGATGGAATACATCCTGATTGATGGTATAGTAATTTTCATTCTTTCGAATATACTCCGGATTAATAATTTTCTCTCCGTCCACAATCAGTGCAATTTCCGTTGCCTTTGCTTCATCAACACCAAAATCAACCTCAAAGGAGAAATTCTTTGGTGTATCCCCGTCATATGCAAAGTACTGGGCTGACATCGTTGGCATCTTCTGCTCCAGAAGATAACCGGACTCATAAACTTCCACTAAATGCTCCGAATCATATAAATTGCCGTCTACTGTCAGATATGCTTTGCCGCCGCTCAATGTGACTCCGCTTACGGTTCCCTGTTTGTAAGAAAGCGTTCCGTCTGAATTCTCAACGGAAACACATACTTCCTTACCTACCATGGAAAGCATCTGAGAATTTTCATTGGTTGCAGCAAGATTCTGCATCTGCTCCAGCTGTGAAAACTGTGCAAGCTGTGCAATATATTCGGTATCCGACGTCGGATTCAACGGATCCTGATACTTCATCTGTGCCACTAACAGCTGTAAGAAAGCATCCTTGCCGAGTCCCGAATTGCCTTTCATATCCTTTGCGGTACTCTCGATTGCGGTATTCTCAATTTTTCCGTCTTTTACCGGTTGTATCAATGCCATAACTAAGTTCCTTTCTTATGCCGAATAGTCCACACTGCTGTCAATTGTGTTGATGTACTCTGCCATCGTCTGTGGTGCGTTGTCCTCTGCATCTTCTACCTGAAACAGTCCGGATTTTCTTTTTCTTCCGGATTCCTCATTTGCGTTTCTGCCTGACTCCTTGTCCTGCTCAAACCCAAACTCTGATACGGTGACTTCAATTGCCTCCACCTTGATTCCCTGATTCTGTAAGGACTCTCGAAGCGCTGACATCTGACTTTCGATGGCTTCCTTCGCAACCTCTGTCTGTGTCATAAACTGTGCGGTCATTCTGCCTTCCTTTTCCGTAATGGTAAGGTTGACTCTGCCAAGATGCTCCGGGTTCAGCTGCAACTCCATATTCGTCTGCTCCGGGCGAATCGTGATTTTAATCTGCTCCATAATCTGGTTGGCAATCTCTCTTACCTGTACTGCCGTTGCAAGATCTGCTTCCCCGTTTCCCTCTGACACCTGACTGACAAGTGCATCAATAAACACATTTTTCATGTTGGCATCTGTCTCAACGGAAATCGTTTTAACGTCTCCGTCTTTTCTTGCCTCTGTTTTGTGTTCTCCTTCATCGGTATTACCGGTCTCGGTCTTTGTCTCCTGTGTTGTCTGAATGGTCTTCACTTCCATGTCATCTGCAGGCAACTCAATCTCTCTGCCATCCTCACTGTCAGTTTCCGGAATGCTTTCCGACTGCTTTGTGATACCTGCTGCGATTTCCTTATCCGGAAGTTCTGTTTCCTCTGTCATGGCATTCCATGCCACCTTTACAGCTTCCGGAGTAAGCCCTGATGTCTCAGTCACCTGTTCCACCGTCTGTACCATCTCGGCAAAGTCAGCAAATAAATTCTCGTTTGTCAAAAACTCTGTCGGGTCCGCCTGATTTACATTGAGAAAAATCTGCTGTAAATTGTCTCTGTCAAGCAGGTCGGCATCCGTAAGTCCAAGCTCGTCCATCGTCACAGTAAGCTGCTCCTCGGTAACCTCCAGAGTCTCACAAATTACCTGCTTTATCTGCAGGAGTAATGTAGAAACCACTTCAGCTGCCTCCGGTGAAACATCCGTTACCTCTTCGGTTTTGGGCTGTTTTGTATCTTGCACTCTGCCTTCGGACGAAAGAACTTGCTTTGCCTGTTCTTTTACATTCTTTGGCGCATCAGCTTCCTGCGTAACATTCTTTTTCTCTGCAGACACCACCGGACGTTCCTCACTTCCGCCCTGGGATGCTTCCATGAACTGCTCAAAAGAGCTTTCTTTTGCTCCTTTCACAGAATTAGCTGCTGCAGGAAATCCCGCAAACATAATATTCATCGAAGAACCGGCACCGCTCATAATTCCCTGTGCTGTCATTTATATCCTCCTTTCCTTTAGATTTATAGAAACCCTCTCGGGGATTTCCCGAATTAATTACCGACCACCCAGTCATCAAACCTTGCTTCGTCCATTTCCTTCATCTTCCTTGTGATTTTTGCTGCATACAACGGGTCCATGCTTGATAAAATATTGGATACGGACTGGGTCTTCATACAAGACAACAGTTTACATACATATTCAATATCTGCTGTCATATTTTCAAACACATTTGCAGCTGACGAAGCTTTCATTTTTTCATAGTAATCTGCTTTCCCGCGAATTGCCGCGTTGTACGCTTCCTTCTGGATTGCAGTCTCGTAAATACGTTCCGCATTTTCCGGAGAAATCGTCTCATACCACTTTATGTACTCATCAATGGAAGGGGCATTTTCGCCAAAGACAATCTTTTTGTCAAACTCATACACTCTGTCGGCAAATTCCGCCATTTCCTTCTCAATTTCTTTTAACCGGTTGACCTGTGAAGTAAGTGCCGCAATCTCATCATCCTTATCTTCACTCTCTACAGTTAATTTATCGACCAAAATCTCCAATTCCTTAATACGTTGATTCGCTTCGATAATATCTTTATACGGTAAATCATTTTCCCAGGCAAGCTCCTCGTCCGATACGTTCGGAAGGATTTTGTTTACTACCGGAATATCCTTTAGCATCGGACGCAGAATCGTACCGATTCCGCCCACATCCAGATTAATCAAAAGTGCAAATATAGCAATCCAAATAATAATAATGAGTAAAACAATAAAGACGGTAAGCAGTCCTCCGCCCTTTTTCTCCTCATCTCCTCTGTTTTCCTTGTCTTTTTTTGCCATTACGCTTCCTCCACCTCATTCGTGCCGTACCGAAAGCTCGTACGTTCATCTATTTCCTTCTGTTCTTCCGCATTCATTTCCATACGATATGCCTCAAATGCATTTTCCCGCAGACGCTCCTGGGTTTTGCGTTCTGTCATACATTCCACGAGACGTTCTTCTGCAGCATGCATCGCCACTTCCGCTTTTTTTACATTTTGCTTTTGTCGGACAATCTGATCCTCTGTTGCTTCCACTGCCAGCTGTAAACGATTCAGTCTCGGTACATCCAGACGGCTTGACATCACCTGTCTTTTTTCTTCGACATAGGTTTCCTTTTTCCGTTGCAGGCTGAGTAATGCTTCCTCTTCCTCCGTTAAACGGAGTTTTGCCGCTGCATAAGCTGCTTTTGCCTGGTCCTCAAGCTTTTGTTTGATTACAAGAAGGCTTTGCATCGAATATCGAAATTTTTTCATTCGCTCCATTCCTCCTCTTCCAAACGATTACAGCAAACCTAATCCTCCGCAAATATCGCTTTCAACTGTGATACCGTTTCTTCAAACGTAAACTTTTCATCCGTTGCCTGACACAAAAATGCATTTATCGCGCTGTTCTTTTGTATTGCATAATCAATCTCCGGATTCGAACCGGCTTTATAGGCTCCGATATTAATCAGGTCCTCCGCATCCGTATAGGTTGCCAGCGTACTTTTTAGCTTGCTTGCCAGCTGTTTATGCTCCTTTGAAGCCACCGCACTCATAACACGGGAAATACTCTGCAGCACATCAATGGCAGGGTAATGGTTCTTATGACCCAGTTTTCTGGATAGTATAATATGACCGTCTAAAATGCCGCGCGCCGTATCCGATATCGGCTCATTAAAATCATCACCGTCTACCAGAACAGTATAGATTCCGGTTATGGAACCAACCGCACCGTTTCCTGCCCGTTCCAGAAGCTTCGGCATTTCCGCATATACACTCGGCGGATAACCTCTGGACACCGGAGGCTCTCCGGCTGCCAGACCGATTTCTCTTTGTGCCATGGAAAAACGGGTCAGATTGTCTAACATCAACAAAACATCTTTTCCCTGGTCTCTGAAATATTCCGCAATCGCCGTGGCGGTCTGCGCTGCCTTTTTCCGAATCAGTGCCGGCTTGTCCGAGGTGGCGATTACAAGAACAGAACGCCGCATACCCTCTTCTCCGAGGTCATGCTCGATAAATTCTTTTACTTCCCTGCCCCGCTCTCCGATTAATGCAATCACATTGATATCTGCCTTTGTATTTCGGGCAATCATACCAAGCAACGTGCTTTTTCCCACGCCGGAGCCTGCAAAAATACCGATACGCTGTCCCTTTCCCAGAGTTAACATACCGTCGATTGCCTTTACTCCGAGCGGCAGTACATCACGAATCAGCACTCGTTCCATCGGATCGGGCGGAACGGCATTCACCTCATAAAAGTTTGTAACCTTTAATTCTCTGCCGTCCAACGGTCTTCCGAGTCCATCCAGTGCCACTCCGAGAAGCTCCTCACCGACCGGTACCTTTAACGCCTCGGAACACAGCTCAACACTGTCTCCGATACCGATTCCGGATACCTCCTCATATGGTGTCAAAAGCACTCTGTTTTCCCGAAAACCGACGACCTCCGCACGGATTTGTCTGGACTTGTCCATAGATGAAATCAGACAGACATCTCCCAACTTAGCCTCGGGACCGACAGACTCTATTGTCAAACCGACGATTTTTACCACTTTACCGTACTTTTTTACATAGGACCTCTCCCGTAACCGGAGAAAATCCTCGGTCAGAAAAACCATGCTATACCCTTTCTTGTACACTAAGCAGCCGGATGTCCTCTGTCAGTCCCTCCAGCTGTGTACCCAAACTACAATCGATTATATTCGAGTCTGTTTCAATCATGCATTCGCCTTTTTTTAACAGACTGTCCTGCACTACCTCCAGAATAACCTCTCGCTCAAACAGGGCACGCAACTGTTCTGCTGCCCCCTTTACCTCCTCAAGGTCCTCTTTGGATACCCTGATAAGAAAGGAATTACTCCGGTCAGCCTCTGACAGAGCTTTTGTCACCAGATACGTTACTACACCCTTTTTGGATTCAAGACAAACGCCGGTCAGACTGTCCAGCAGCTTTATTACCACTTCAGCCGCTAACGGTTCGAGTTCTTTTACTTTCTGCTCGTATTTCTCCTGCAACATACGCTCTTTTTCGGCATAAGAAGCCTTACACTCCTCCATCTCCTGCTGCAGTTTCTGTCTTCCCTCTTCATAGCCCTGTTGCCTTGCGGATTCCAACAGAGCTTCCTTTTCCGCTTCTGCTTCCCGGCGTACTCTTTCCTTTAGCTGTTCTCCCTGTGCCCTTGCCTGCTCTATAATAACATCCGCCTGCGTGCGGATTGCCTTTTCCATTTCTATCCGGATGGCAATCTTTTCTGCCTCCAGCACTTCAGCTTTTAGCTTTAATCGCTCCTCGTCCCGCCATGCCTGCATTGCAGCCGCATCCATACCGGCACCTGATTCTGTATTCTCCTGTACCGAAGAACGGTCCAAGGCTTCCCCGTCCTCAGGCTCTGCATCAGCAGGAAGCTCACCCTCTTGCTCCTCCAATGCAATTGCGTGAAGTCCGCCGACAAACCTTCCCGCATGAACTGCCTCGTCTACTCTTGCCTGAATTGCCTCCTCCTGCTTTTCGATATCTATCATCTTACGTTCTTCCTTATAGCGAACTGAGTAGGCCTTGATTACATTAGACAACGATCTCGTCACCTCCGCCTCTGGAAATAACAATTTCGCCGGAGTCCTCCAACTTACGAATAATATTTACAATCTTCTGCTGAGCCTCTTCCACATCCTTTAGACGCACCGGTCCCATAAAGTCCATATCGTCCTTAATCATTGTTACAAGACGTTTCGACAGGTTATTGAAAATAACGGTCTGTACCTCCTCGTTTGCACTCTTAAGTGCAGTAGCCAGCTCATTATTATCAACTTCACGAAGAACACGCTGAATGGAACGGTCGTCCAGAGAAAGAATATCCTCGAATACAAACATCTTTCTGCGGATTTCGTCTGCAAGCTCCGGCTCTTCGATTTCGAGAGTTTCCATAATATGCTTTTCTGTACCGCGGTCAACGGTATTCAAAATCTCTACGATAGCATCCACACCACCGGCAATTGTGTAATCCTGATTCACAAGGGAAGCAAGCTTGCGTTCCAATACCTGTTCCACATCACGAATCGTATCCGGCGATGTACGGTCCATCTGCGCAATACGTTTTGCGACATCCGCCTGCTTTTCCGGAGACAGTGCACTGACAATGGTTGCTGCCTGTCCGGCGGAAAGGTACGACAAAATAAGAGCAATCGTCTGGGAATTCTCATCCTGAATAAAGTTAAGCAACTGACTCGGATCTGTCTTTCGTACAAATTCAAACGGACGAACCTGCAGGGAATCGGTAAGCTTTCCGATAATCTCCCTTGCCTTTTCGGCACCGAACGATTTTTCAAGCAAATCATTTGCATAACCGATACCGCCCTCAGAAACATACTGCTGTGCAAGGCAGACTTCGTAAAACTCGTCCAGCACTTCATCCTTCAGGGAAGGCGCGACATTCTTCGTATTGGCAATTTCCAGAGTAAGCTGCTCGACTTCATCTTCTTTTAAATATTTAAATACCTTTGAAGCACGTTCCGGTCCTACTACAATGAACAGAATGGATGCTTTCTGTAATCCTGTCAAATCCTGAGACTTGCCTGCCATAGCATATTCTCCTTTCTCTCTTAATAGTCATCATTTAACCAGGCCCGCAGCAACATTGCCACAGACTCCGGATTATCATCAAAAAACTTCTCAATCAAAATTCTGGTTTCTGATTTTTCACCAAACTCTACATCCTCCAGAGAAGTATTGTTTCCATGCTCTGCCAGAATTTCTGAATAATTCAGTTCCGGCTCTACCTCCGTCACTTCTACCGGTGACATGCCGCGGAAAACAACATATGCCAGGAACGCAAGAAGTAATACGGCCAGAACAATCGTCAGAATAAACTCCCAATTAACCGGCTCTTTCAGCTCTTCCACAAACTTGTACTGGTCATACGTCGTAATATGTATGTTCTCTCGCGGAATACCGGTCGCCTTTGCCACCATCTGGTATAAATCCTCGGAAGGCTCCGTCTTGACCGGCTTTCCGTATAAAAGCTGGAACTGTTCATAAGTCATATCCTCGGTTAACAGCTGTTTTTCCCGAAGCTCTGCTTCTGTTACCTCTTCCACGTGCGTTGCAACGACACTGATGGAGGAGGAATCCTTATCTACCACACCGGTTTCGTAAATCTCATTCGTAATCTGCTTGTTATAAATACGGTCAATGGATTCGGAATCAATGGAAGAGCTGCCTCCCATACTGTTTACAAGCATATAATCCTGTTCATCGTTGGAGTCCGTCCCCGGGATATCCCCGTCTCCCGTCACTCCTGTAGCAGAATACGACTCATAGTGAGACTGGTAGCCCTGCTCCATATCGGGATTGTCCGGATAATACCGTTCCGTATAGGTCTCTTTCTTGTCCATGTTTACGGTAATCGACGGCATAACCTCCGTCAGTTGATACTGATTCGCAACAAAGCCCGCATAAACCAGATTCTTATATGCCAGAAATATTTCATTCTTAAAAGCGGCAACTTCGTCCTGCGTCATCTCTTCATCTTCCGGCTTCGGACCGTCATAAAGCAGGACGCCCCACTGATTTACAATACGAATTTCCTCTGTAGAGGAATTGCCGAGCGCATATGCCACCAGAACCGCAATCGATTCCGGTGATTTATTTTCGTCAAAATCTTTATTCACCGTAAGGAACACACTCGCAGGTGTATCCTTTTTTGCCGTCAGAATAGAGGTAGAGGAATCCTGTGCCACATAATTAATTTTGGCATTCTCTACTCCGACCATAGCCTCGATTTGTTTTTTTAAATCGGATTGCAGATACAAATGGCTTCTGGTAAGACGCTCCCCACTGGTGGTACTGATACTGGTATTCAGCAAATCATCAATTCCAAAGCCGGTATCCTGCAGGTCGCTTTGTGCCACGAGAACAATTGCATCCGTCTGACGTTTTTTGTCGACCTCTACCGTGAGATTGTCGTTCAAAAGCTTATACTTAATACCGTTCTCTCCGAGCAGCTGAACCACGCCGGTAGCCATATTCGTCGTCTCAAAGGTAGACAGCGTCACATATTTTGTCCTGCTTAAAAGCACAATAAGTATAGCAAGGGCAAGAACCACGCCGGAAAACACGCTGACAATGATGGTCTTCTGCTTGCTTGTATACTTATTCCATAGTTCTAATAACCTTTTGGGAAGCTGTTTTAACCTCTCCTGCATAGTGGCTGCTCCTTTAAATAAAACTTAGTAAAAACACGTTAAAACTGCATCTGCATTAACTCTTTATAGGCATCCAGTACTCCGTTACGGATTGCCACCGTATACTGTAAGGATAAATTCGCCTTATTCTGTGCAATCAGCAAATCATGCACATTATCGTTCAGACCGAGCATATAGGACATCTGTGCCTCCTCAGCCTCATGGGTATAGCGGTTTGTCTCCTCAAGCAGACCGATTGCAGACTGGTATATTGCCTCAAATGCACCGCTGCTTTCCGACTTTTCCTTCACAGAAGATGCCTGAAAGCCGGTTTCGAGCTTCTGTATCTTATTGATTGGTGCGATTAAACTCATAAACTCTCATCCTTTCAGTCACTTACCTACTTTCCAATCTCCAATCCCTTTAATGCCATATTTTTTGTTGCGTTAAAGGCAGTTACATTTGCCTCAAACGAACGGGTCGCATCAATAAGATTGGTCATTTCCGTAACCGTATTCACATTCGGATACGTCACATATCCGTCCTCATCCGCATCCGGATGTGCCGGATCGTATACCATCTTCATCGGAGTGACATGATCCTCCGCAATCCCCGTAATCTTGACACCGTCCCCAAGCGGGTCGGCTTTACGCGGAATCCCGGTCTGCATCGCTGTAAGAATTGATTCAAAATTTGAATCGTTCTTTTCTGCAAACACCACCGTCTGCCGGCGATATACATTTCCGTTCTCATCTCTGGTCGTATTCACATTCGCAATATTCTGCG
>JAQXOR010000089.1 GCA_029099805.1 Lachnospiraceae bacterium | reverse complement strand
GGTACATGCACTGAATTTAAAGGGGAAAGAAATCGAGGTGAAGGGAACAGAGCTGCTTGCCCGTGCTCTTTGCCATGAAATCGATCATCTGGACGGAACGATGTATGTTGAAAAGGTAGAGGGTGAGCTGCACAAGGTTGCAACAGAAGAGTAATAGGAGGGAAGCGCATGAAAGCGATTTTTATGGGTACGCCGGATATTGCTGCAGAGATATTAAAATGTGTGCTTACATCCGAGCATGAAATCATTGCGGTCGTGACGCAGCCGGATCGTCCGAAGGGGCGTGGAAAAGAGCTTGCAAAATCTCCGGTGAAGCTCATAGCGGAGGAATACGGCATCCCGGTCTTACAGCCGGAGCGTGTGAAGGCACCGGAGGTTGTGGAACAGTTAAAGGCTCTCGCACCGGATATTATCCTTGTGGCTGCTTTTGGTCAGATAGTTTCAAAAGAAATTCTGGACATTCCGAGATACGGCTGTATTAATGTTCATGCTTCTCTGCTTCCGGAATACCGGGGCGCGGCTCCGATTCAGTGGGCGATTCTGGACGGAAAGGAAAAAACCGGAATTACAATTATGCGAATGGATGAGGGCATTGATACCGGGGATATGATATGTACGGTAGAAATCCCGATAACACCGGAGGAGACAGGCGGAAGCCTGCACGATAAGCTGGCTGCTGCCGGAGGACCGCTTTTACTGACTGCGATGAAACAGATAGAGGACGGAACTGCTGTATATACGCCGCAAAATCATGAGGAGCATACGTATGCCAAAATGCTTCGAAAGGAGCTCGGAAAGCTTGATTTTACGAATGATGCAAAGGTACTGGAGCGTTATATTCGTGGGTTAAATCCGTGGCCGAGCGCATATACTTATAAGGACGGAAAGGTGATAAAATTCTGGAGCGCATCGGTAGCTTATGAGAAGTTTGAGCCGTGTCCGTGTGGCACATTGGTTTCTGTAGAAGGCGGTATGCTGTGGATAATGACAGGCAACGGCATTTTACAGGTAAAGGAGATTCAGCCGGAGGGAAAACGCCGTATGACGGTGGAGGAGTATCTGCGGGGATATCCGCTTACTCCGGGGCTTGTGTTTGGCAGTTGACATGGGAATGTTTAGATAGTTGCGAGATTTTTTAAGGGAACGGAGGCAAAAGAATGTTCTATGACTGGACTTATTTTTTAGTAATAATCGGGGCTGTCCTTTCTTTGTGGGCGTCTGCCGGTGTGAAGAAAACGTATTCAAAATATGCAAAAGTTTTGGCAATGCGCGGAATTACTGCGACGGAAGCAGCAGAGCATATTTTGCACGGCGCCGGTATTTATGATGTAAAAATTGAGCGGGTTGCAGGAAATCTGACGGACCATTATGATTCGTCGTCAAAAGTATTGCGGCTTTCCGATACGGTATATGACAGCTCTTCGATTGCAGCAATCGGTGTGGCGGCACATGAATGCGGACATGCAATACAGGACAATGAAGAGTACGTACCGTTACGGTTGCGGCATATACTGGTACCGATTGTTAATTTCGGGAATCGTTTGTCGATGCCGCTTTTTATTATCGGATTATTGCTCGGACTGTATGATACGCTGGTACCGATTGGTATCTTTTTGTTTTCTTTTGCTGTTTTATTTCAGTTTATAACATTGCCGGTTGAGTTTAATGCATCCGCCAGAGCGGTAGCGATTCTGGGAGACAGCGGAATGGTTACCGGGGATGAGCTTCCGAAGGTAAAGAAGGTATTAAGGGCAGCCGCATATACGTACCTGGCTGCTGCAGCAGCTTCTGCACTTCAATTGTTACGGTTATTGCTTTTGGCACGCAGGAGGAGAGATTAATCAATGCCCACAGAAGAAAAGCATATACTTACCGCACGAGAGGCAACAGTGAAAATGTTACTTGCGGTTTGCAGGGACAAGCAGTTTTCTCATGCTGTAAAGGGAAAATATCTGGAAAAAATTGAGGAAAAAAGAGAACGTGCGCTGGCAACCAGAATGTTTGAGGGATGTCTGGAGCGTATGATTGAGTTAGACTATATCATTGATTCGTTTTCTAAAACGCCGGTTCGTAAGATGAAACCGGCAATTGCCGCCATACTTCGTATGACGGTATATCAGCTGCGATTTATGGATAGAATTCCGGCGGGTGCAGCCTGCAATGAGGCAGTGAATCTTGCCAGAAAATATGGCTTTGCAGGCTTATCCGGTTTTGTCAATGGTGTTGCAAGAGCGATTGCAAGGGCGCAGGAAATCGGATATCCGGATGCGGAAAAGGAGCATACGAAGTATCTTTCGGTGAAATACTCCATGCCGGTGATGCTTGTAGAGCAAATCATAGGGCAATACGGAGAAAAGACTGCGGAGGAGGTTTTGGCTGCCTTTCTCCGGAACGATGATTCCATACCGGTACGTTGCATGAAGCATAACAGAAGTGTTGACGAGATAAAGAGAATCCTATCGGAGTCCGGGATTGCCGTAGAGGATGGTTTTTATTCCCCTGATGCGTTACGAATCAGCGGGATAGATACGCCGGAGCGTTTGCCGCTGTTTTCGGAGGGAGCGTTTTATATTCAGGATGAAAGCTCAATGCAGGCTGTACTGGCGGCAGGACTTTCCGGAAATGAAAGAGTGCTTGATTTGTGTGCCGCGCCGGGTGGAAAGTCGGTGATGGCGGCGGATATTCTGCTTTGTCTCGGCAACGGAACAGTGGAGGCCAGAGATCTTACCGATGCCAAGTTAAAGCTTCTGCGGGAAAATATAGAGCGCTGTCGTCTGACCAATGTTACTGTAAGAAAGGCGGATGCTACGGTATTCCGAAAGGAAGATGAGGAACAGTACGATGTTGTGCTGGCAGATGTTCCGTGCTCCGGTCTCGGTATTATCGGAAAAAAGCCGGATATTAAGCTGTTTATGACAGAGGAGACGGAAAGGGAACTGTGCGGACTGCAAAGAGAGATACTAAAAAATGCGGTACGGTATGTGAAGCCGGGTGGTGTACTTGTATTTTCCACATGTACTCTGAATAAAGAGGAAAATCTGGGTGGTTATCGGTTCTTGAAGGAAAAATGCGATCTGATACCTGAGAGTCTGGAGGAGTATCTTACAAGCGGACTATGGTCTGAGACGACAAAGGACGGCTGTTTACAGATGCTTCCGGGGATTCACAGGACGGACGGTTTTTTTGTGGCAAGGTTTCGAAAAAAGATATGAGGTGGAGAAATGCAGGACGAAAAGAAAGATATCAAGTCATTTACGATAGCGGAGCTGACGGAGGAGTTTCTTGCGCTTGGAGAAAAGAAATTTCGTGCAACACAGGTATTTGAATGGCTGCATCGGCGCGGCGTTACCGATTTTATGCAGATGACAAATCTCTCCGCGCAGCTTCGGGAAACGCTGGAGAGTCAGTACAGGATTGTTACTCTGCGTGAAGTAAAACGGCTTGCGTCCGCGCAGGATGAAACGGTAAAGTTTTTATTTGCATTGCCGGATGATAAGGTGATTGAGAGTGTATTTATGAAGTACAGACACGGAAATTCCGTATGTATATCTTCTCAGGCAGGATGCCGGATGGGATGTCGTTTCTGCGCTTCCACGCTGGGAGGTCTGGAGAGAAATCTTTCTGCTTCGGAGATGCTTGAACAGATTTATCGTATTCAGGAATTGACCGGCGAACGGGTTTCTAATGTGGTAGTTATGGGAACCGGGGAACCGATGGACAATTATGAGAATCTTGTTCGGTTTTTGCGCTTGATTTCAGCACCCGAAGGTCAGAATATGAGCATACGAAATATTACGGTGTCTACCTGCGGGATTGTTGAAAATATGCGCCGGTTTGCAAATGAGGGACTCCCCGTTACGTTAGCACTTTCGTTACATGCTCCGAATGATGAAGCAAGAAAACGGCTGATGCCTGTGGCGAATCGCTATGCACTATCGGAGGTGCTGGCTGCCTGTGATTATTATTTTGAACAGACCGGACGAAGAATCAGTTATGAGTACAGTCTGGTAGCGGGGGAAAACGATACAGAAGCAGAGGCGGATGCGTTGGGAAGGCTTTTAAAGGGAAAGAATTGTCATGTAAATTTGATTCCCGTAAATCCGATTAAAGAGAGGGACTATAAGCAATCAAGTTTTAAAAATGTTTTAAATTTTCGAAAAAGACTTGAAAAATATAATATAAATGTTACTATTAGAAGAGAATTGGGTGCAGATATTGGGGCTGCATGCGGACAATTAAGAAAGAGTCATTTGGATTCTGTGGCGTTGCATACAGAAGAAACGTAAAACGGGGTGTGTTGGGTTATGGAGGAGGTGATTGCCTTGAAATCGTACTTTACTACAGATAAGGGCAAAACAAGAGAGGTTAATCAGGATTACATATTTTGCAGTGACGAGCCGGTGGGCTTGTTGCCGAACCTATATATTGTAGCGGATGGTATGGGAGGATATAATGCAGGTGACTTTGCTTCACGCTGCAGTGTGGATTCATTTGTAACTCAGGTAAAGAAAAACGACCAGCCAACGGTTATCGGAACGATGGCAGAGGCATTAAAAACCGCAAATGCCACGGTTTTGCAAAATGCCAGGGAAAACGAAGAATTGAACGGCATGGGGACGACCTTTGTTGCAGCAACCGTATTTCAGGATAAAGCCTATGTAATGAATGTCGGTGACAGCAGACTTTATCTGTTGGGGAATGCGATGAAACAGATTACCGTGGATCATTCCTTTGTAGAGGAAATGATTCGCAAAGGGGAATTACAGCGAAAGGATGCCAGAATTCATCCGAAAAAAAATGTGATTACCCGGGCTGTCGGTGTAGAAGATACGATAGAGGCTGATTATTACGAGGTCGAAACGGATAATGATTCCCGTTTCCTGCTCTTGTGTACAGACGGCCTTACAAATATGGTGGAGGATGAAGAAGTTTTCCATATCATTATGAAATATGCGGATACTCCGCAGGAAGCGGTACAGAGATTAGTAAAGCTGGCCAATGAACATGGGGGAGCCGATAATATATCTATTATTTTAGTCGCTCTGAAATCCGAATAGAAAGGTGAGATACTATGGTTAAACCAGGAATGTTTATCAGTGAAAGATATGAGATTATTGAAAAAGTCGGCTCCGGCGGTATGGCGGACGTATATCGTGCAAAATGTCATCGGCTGAACCGTTATGTCGGCATTAAAATTTTAAAGCCGGAGTTTTCTGCCGATAAGAATTTAGTAACAAAGTTTCGCGCAGAGGCACAGTCTGCGGCAGGTCTTTCCCACCCGAATATTGTCAGTGTATATGATGTCGGTGATGATGGTGATTTGCATTATATTGTCATGGAACTGGTGGAAGGTATCACATTAAAGAAATTTATCGAGAAAAAGGGCAAGCTTGAAATAAAAGAGGCAATCGGTATTGCAATTCAGATTGCCCAGGGACTGGAAGCTGCACATGATAATCATATCGTGCATCGCGATATCAAGCCGCAGAACATTATTATTTCCCGTGAGGGTAAGGTAAAGGTGGCAGATTTCGGTATTGCAAAGGCAGCTACGACCAATACTGTGACTCAGAATGCGGTCGGTTCCGTACACTATCTTTCTCCGGAGCAGGCGAGGGGTGGTTACAGTGATGAAAAGAGTGATATTTATTCTCTCGGTGTTACAATGTACGAGATGCTTTGCGGGAAAGTCCCGTTTGCCGGAGATAATACGGTTTCGGTGGCACTTTCTCATATTCAGTATGAGCCGGTACCGGTAAAAGAGGTGAATCCGGCCGTGCCGTACAGTGTTGACAAAATTGTACAGAAATGTATGCAGAAACGTCCGGAAAACCGGTATTTATCCGCTTCTGAGCTGATTGTTGATTTAAAGCGTTCCGTAATGAATCCGGAGGGAGATTTTGTCCGTATTTCTGCGGGAGTGGTTTCTGACTCGCCGACAAAGAATATGACACAGGATGAACTGGCTGTGATTAAGAGCGCGGCAAAATCACCGGTGACAAGATTTGATGCCAATCAGCAGAATAATTCCCAGGTGCTTCGTGAGGAAGAGGAGGAACTGGATTCTACGGATTCCAAATGGGATAAGACGATATTAATTGCCAGTATTGCAGTTATCTTAATCGGTATGGCGGCAATTTTATTTGCTGTATTCAAGTTTTTGGATGTTTTCGGAGGCGGAAAAGCAACCCCGACACCGGGAGAGTTGGTTTCTCCGACGAAAGCACACGGAACGGCAACTCCGGAGCCGACACAGTACGTTGAACTTACGACGACTCGTTTGCAAAACGTGGTCGGTCGTATGGTCGATGATGCAAAAGATTTGTTGTATAAGCAGTCGGAACGGTTCACTATTTTAGACGGTGACACGGATTACAGTGAAAAGCCGAAGGGAATGGTTATTTCCCAGTATCCGGAGGGTGGTGCGGATGTAGCACTGGATGAAGAAATCAGACTCGTGGTGAGTGCCGGACCGGAGATGATTACTGTAAAGGATTTCAGCTTGTATGAGTATAACAATGCAAGAGTAGAGGCGGAAAATGATTTCAAGGTTCGTATAGAATTCGAGAACAGCGAGATAGAGGTTAACAGGGTTATCCGTACGGTTCCGGCTCGTAACGAGCTTCTTGCAAAGGGAAGTGAGCTTGTCCTGATTGTAAGCCGTGGGGAAAAGGTAGAGGAGATGCCGCAGTTGATTGGTATGACGCTGGAGGGCGCAGAGACTCTTTTAAATGAAAAAGGGTTTTTTGTGGGCGAAATCAGCTATTCCGGTTCACCGACTTACGAGGAGGGTCTGGTTATATACCAGAGCGAGTCGAAGGGAAATATGCTTCCGGTCGGCTCAACAATCGACTTAACGGTCAGCAACGGTATTGTGGAAGTAACACCGGAACCGACGCCGACACCGGAACCGACCCCTACGCCTGCAGTACAGGAGATGTGGGAGGTTACGGTAAATATCCCGACTAATCCGATGTATCCGGGAGATGTTTCCTGGGCATATATTGAGCTGGTACGCCCGGACAGGGGAGATGAATATGTATTGTATGATGATTTCGAGACCTCCTATGAGACATTCTCAAATTCGTTTCTGACGTTTACCGTTCCGAAGGAGGAACTGGACGGTAACGAAACAACAGCAAAGCTTTATTTGGGAGATAATCTTGCACAGGTTTGTTCTGTATCCGTTAAGGAAGTTGTACAATGACAGGTAAGATTACAAAAGGAATTGCCGGATTTTACTATGTACACGCGGACGACGGAACTTTATATGAATGTAAAGCCAAGGGAGTATTCCGGAAGGATGGTATCAAGCCTTTGGTTGGAGACAATGTGATAATATCCGTTTTGGATTCAGAAAATAAAATCGGTAATCTGGATGAGATACTGTCTAGAGAGAGCGAACTGCTCCGGCCTGCGGTTGCAAATATCAATCAGGTACTTGTGATGTTTGCAGCCGCAAAGCCGGCGCCGAATTACAATTTACTGGACCGTTTTCTGATTCGTATGGGATTGGAACGTATCCCGGTGGTCATCGGATTTAATAAATGCGAGCTGATAACGGAAGCTCAGAAAGCGGAAATGAAAGAAATATATACACTGGCAGGCTATCCGGTGTATTTCTTTTCCGTTAAGGAGCAAAAGGGATTAGAGAGCTTAAGGCATGCACTGGAAGGAAAAACAACGGCACTTGCCGGTCCGTCCGGCGTCGGAAAGTCCAGTCTGATGAATGAATTGTGCCCTCAGGCGGAAATGGAAACCGGAGATGTGAGCCGTAAGATTGAACGCGGAAGACATACAACGCGTCACGCGGAGCTCTTTGTCTTGCAACATGGGACCTATGTTATGGATACTCCCGGATTTTCTTCCCTGTATGTGAATGAGATTCCCGCACAGGAGCTTTGGAGTTATTTTCCGGAAATGCGGGAGGCTGAGAAAGAGTGCAGATTTACCGGCTGCTGCCATATGGAAGAACCGGATTGCGGAGTGAAGGACAGAGTGAAGGCAGGACTCATTTCAGCACAGCGATATGAAAGCTATCGTCAGTTATATACCGAGCTTAGCAGCATCAAGAGATATTAATCGATATATTTGATAGAAATGAAACTATCGGAAAGTGGGATACTATGTTTAAATTAGCACCGTCTATTTTAGCGGCAGATTTTACGCGATTGGGAGAACAGATTGCATTGGTTGAGAAGGCCGGTGCCGATGAACTTCATATCGATGTTATGGATGGTATTTTTGTTCCAAGTATATCATTTGGTATGCCGGTGATACAGTCTATCCGGAGTGCAAGCGGAATGTTTTTTGATGTGCATCTCATGATTACGGAGCCGGTACGATATTTAGAGGAGTTTGTAAAGGCCGGAGCAGATGGGATTACCGTACATGCGGAAGCGTGCAGTGATTTAAGAAGTACCGTTATGAAATTGAAAGAGTTAGGTGTACGTGCAGGTGTATCCATAAAACCCAATACACCGATTTCTGTTCTGGAAGACGTTGAGGCTCTGATTGACAGAGTACTTGTAATGACGGTAGAGCCCGGCTTTGGAGGACAGAAATTAATTCCGGAATGTATAGAAAAGGTAAAAGAATTGGCAGAACACAGAAGAGAGATTGGTGCGGGATATGACATTCAGGTAGACGGAGGAATCGGTATTTCTAACGTGAGGAGGGTAGCAGAGGCCGGAGCAGAAGTTTTTGTTGCCGGTACGGCAGTGTTTTGTGGGGACATCTTACAAAATGTGAAGGCATTTAAGGAGGAAATCAGGGTTGCTGATTAAGGACATATTACTCGGAAAAAAACTGGAGATTTTGGTAGACAGAGAGGGCTATCACTACCGGTTTGTGAGTAAGGTAGAAGGAGTAGCCGGAAATTCCGTGGCAGTTACAGTAATTGCCGCCAAGGGCCGAATGTTTCATTTTGAGGAAGCGGATAATGTATCGATTGTCTATCGAAGTTCGGAACGTATGTGGAAGTGGGACCATGTTAAAGCCGGTTTGGCGCGGTTAGAGGGTTCGACAGTGCATACCTTTTCTTCAAAGGAACAGGGACAGATTTATAATCGAAGAGAGGCATTTCGGGTACCGATTGGTGAAAGCCTTCTGATGCGTCGGATTGTAACCCAAAGAGCAGAGCCTGTTAACAGTTCAGCCGAAAAAACGAATGCGGAAGCAGAAGTTACCTTTGATGCATTGCTGGCGGATCTCAGTGTCGGCGGTGCAGGACTGTATGCGAATGAGGATATGGAGGTCGGTACGGTGATTGTGTTTGAAATGCCGACGAATCTGGGGATTCTGGCATGTCGCGGCGAAATAGTAAGACGGTCAGAGGTGTACGATAAACCGTTTCGGCATTTTTACGGTTGTGAGTTTACTGTGGTGAAAAAAGAACTGGAACGATATCTGTTTGAACGCCAACGCCTGATGCTTCAGAGGGAGCGTGGCGGAGAAAGTGTCCGGTTAAAGGATAGATAAGCAATACAGTTTGGAGGAATTATGACAGCAGTTTTAATATGCGGCGGTACGCTATCTCCGGCTTTTTTACGGGAAGTATCGGAACAGTATAAGGATGCGGCAGTATATGCTGTAGATGGTGGGCTTGCTGTTGCAGAAGCAGCAGGTATACTGCCGGATTATCTGGTCGGGGATTTTGATACGGCAGATGAATCGCTGGTATCAAGGTACGAGAAAACCTGTGTAACGATTCGTCATGTGCCGGAAAAGGATGCGACGGATACGGAACTGGCGGTGGATGAGGCCATACAAAGGGGGGCGGATAAAATTATTTTACTCGGCGCAACCGGAAGTCGAATGGATCATACACTTGCCAATTTTCATATGCTGTACCGCATATTGCTGTGCGGTAAGGAAGCATGGATTCTGAACGAAAATAATAGGATTTCCCTCCATAATAAACCATTTTCAAGAAAGCGCCGGGAGTTGTTCGGAACTTATTTATCATTCCTTCCCTTTTTTGGTGAGGTAACCGGAGTGACCCTTGCGGGAGTAAAGTATCCGCTGGAAGGAAAAACGCTGACTGCAGGAAACAGTTTGGGAGTAAGTAATGAAGGGATGGGAGATACCATTTGGGTATCTTTTGTATCCGGATATTTGTTAATGATAGAATCCAGAGATTAAAGCCACGATATTACGTGCAGAAAAGGAGATTTAACTATGAAATTAGGAATCGTTGGACTTCCGAACGTCGGAAAGAGTACATTGTTCAATTCGTTGACAAAAGCGGGTGCGGAATCGGCAAATTATCCGTTCTGTACGATTGATCCGAATGTCGGGATTGTTCCGGTACCGGATGAACGTCTGGATGTGCTGGGGAAAATGTATGATTCGGAACGAATTGTTCCGGCTGTTGTAGAATTTGTAGATATCGCGGGACTTGTAAAAGGAGCCTCCAAGGGAGAGGGACTCGGAAATCAGTTCCTTGCAAACATCCGCGAGGTGGATGCAATTGTTCATGTAGTACGTTGCTTTGAGGATACAAATATTATTCATGTAGACGGTTCGGTGAACCCGTTACGCGATATTGAAACGATTAACTATGAGCTTATATTTGCTGATTTGGAGGTCTTGGAACGTCGTTTATCCAGAGTAATCCGCGGAGCAAGAAATGATAAGGCACTTGCAAAGGAAGAGGATTTGATTAAGCGTCTGATGGCATATCTTGAAGCCGGAAATATGGCGAAGACATTTTCTCTTCAGGATGATGAGGAGAAAGAACTGTTAGCTACCTATAATCTGTTGACGGCGAAGTCTGTAATTTATGCTGCAAATGTAAAGGAGAATGACCTGGCAGATGATGGTGCATCCAATGAATATGTTAAGGCGGTACGTGAGTTTGCCGCTTCGGAGAATTCGGAAGTATTTGTGATTTGCGCACAGATTGAACAGGAAATTGCCGAACTGGATGATGATGAGAAGAAGATGTTCTTGGAGGATTTGGGTCTGTCTGAGTCGGGTCTTGAAAAGCTGATTCGTGCAAGCTATCGTATTCTGGGATTAATCAGTTATCTCACTGCCGGACCGAAAGAGACCAAAGCATGGACAATTACAGGCGGTACGAAGGCACCGCAGGCAGCCGGTAAGATTCATTCGGATTTTGAACGTGGCTTTATCCGTGCGGAGATTGTAAGTTATCAGAATCTGACGGAGTGTGGAAGTTTTAATGCAGCAAAGGAGAAAGGTCTTGTTCGCTCCGAAGGAAAGGAATATGTAATTCAGGACGGAGATGTTGTATTGTTCCGCTTTAATGTATAAAAGACCGGGAATAGGAATGCTATGACCGGAGAAGGAAAGGCGGGGTTGCTATGACATTGAAGTCCGGGGAAATTTATTTTTCGAGTCCGGGTAGCAGTTGGGTTCTTCCGGAAACTATTTCTTTGTTTGGACTTTCGATTTCATTTTACGGAGTTTTTCTTGTGCTTGCGGCACTCGTAGGAATTCTTGCGGCTACAAGGGAAGCACGTAGGAAAAAGCAGAATCTGGAATGGAATCTGACACTGATTACTCTGGTGATAGTGGCAGCACTTCTGGGAGCAAGACTGTATTATGTTTTGTTCAGATGGCAGTCCTTTGTGGAAGAACCGATTGCCCTTTTGAATTTTAGGAGTGGCGGTCTGACATATTTCGGAGCTTTATTCGGTGCCTGGCTTGCGGTAAAGTGGCATTGTCATTATAAGAATGCGGAGTTTGAACAAAATGCGGATACTCTATGTATGGGAGCTGCCGCAGCCGCTCCTTTCATTTGGACCGGATGCGCGTTTGTAAGGGAGCCGATTGGCCGGTTTTATGATGGGATTTTTGCGGTACGCATCGGAGCAGAGTATGTGCCGAAAGAAATGGAACCGATTTATTCGGAGACTTTACTGACAAATGCCCGGCAGATTCGGGAGAATTCATTTGTATCAATGCATCCGGTGGCTTTTTACGGTGTGGTTTGCAGCATTATTGTGTTGGTTGTGCTATGCATTTATGGACACACAGAGAGACCGGATGGAGCCGTATTTACAATGTATTTATTTCTGATGTCGATTACGAATATTATTCTGGAGTTTTTCCGAGCGGACCGGTATTGTATCTGGGGGACGAAAGTGCCTGTAAATTTTGTGGTGGCAGGAGTGATTCTGCTTATCATTATTGTCGGTTGGGTACGTCCGCTGCTTCGCAGTAAAAATGGAAAATGAAATAGTATGACAGTTGGGGATTTTTTTTTCTTTGTTTTAGAGCATTTAGAGCAATCTAAGTGCTTTTTTTTTACTTTCTTGCTGATTAGGGGTTGAAAAAATATAAAAAGTGGAGTAAAATGGTGTTATAAGTGGAGGGAAGTGGAGAGAAATGGTTTGAAGTGGAGCGAAAGGCGGTGAAGTTCATGTTCATGGGTGAGTATGATCATACGCTTGATCCAAAGGGTCGTATGATTGTTCCTGCAAAGTTCCGTGAGGAATTGGGAGAACGCTTTATATTAACTATGGGCTTGGACGGATGTCTTTTTGCGTATCCTTCGGAGGAGTGGGAACAGTTTGTGGAAGGCTTAAAGAAGCTTCCCGGCAGTAAAGATGCCAGACAGCTGCAACGTCATTTTATGGCCGGTGCTGCCGAGGTGGAAGTGGACAAGCAGGGACGTTTTCTGATTCCGGCAAAATTAAGGGAACAGGCAGGCTTAAGCAAGGATGTTGTATTTGTGGGTGTTGTTTCGAAAATCGAGCTTTGGAGTAAGGAACGTTGGGAACAGAACTGTTGCTACGATAACATGGATGAAGTAGCTGAGCACATGGCGGAATACGGATTAAATTTTTAGGAAACGGAAGGTGATACCGGGTGAAAGCAGAACAGGAAATTGTATTCCGGCATAAGTCGGTATTACTTGATGAAGTGTTGGAGCAGCTAAAGATACAGGAAAACGGAATATATGTAGACGGAACGCTGGGCGGAGCGGGACATGCCGGAGAGATATGTAAACGCTTAAAAGGCGGGATGCTGATTGGAATTGATCAGGATGCCGATGCGATAGCCGCAGCAGGCGAGCGTCTGGCAAAGTATCCCTTTGCAAAGGTTGTACGGAGTAATTACAGTGAAATGAAAACCGTGGTAAACGACCTTGGAATTCAGAAGGTAAACGGTATTTTATTGGATCTCGGAGTATCTTCCTATCAGCTGGATACAGCAGAGAGAGGCTTCTCCTATATGGAGGAGGACGCGCCTCTCGATATGAGAATGGACCATCGTCTGGAAATGACGGCACGGGATATTGTAAACGGCTACAGTGAAGCGGAATTATTCAGGATTATCCGGGATTACGGAGAAGATCCGTTTGCAAAAAATATTGCGAAGCACATCGTGATGCGCAGAGAAAAGAAGGAACTGCTTACCTGTGGGGATTTGAATGAAGCAATACGGGCAGCAATTCCGATGAAGATACAAAAAAATCTGGGACATCCGTCGAAGCGGACATTTCAGGCAATCCGGATTGAATTAAACGGTGAGCTGAGGGTGCTGCAGGATACTCTGGACGAAATGATTGATTTACTGGAACCAAACGGAAGATTATGTATTATTACATTCCACTCTTTGGAGGACCGGATTGTAAAGTCCGGATTCAGAAAGCGGGAGAATCCGTGTGAGTGTCCGCCGGGATTTCCGGTCTGTGTCTGTGGTAAAAAGTCGGCAGGACGGGTAATTACAAGAAAACCGATTTTACCGAGTGAAGAGGAATGTGAAAACAACAAAAGAGCAAGGAGTGCTAAACTGCGTGTGTTTGAGCGCAGTTAAAATAAAGGAGGAGTCAGCATGGATGCGCGGGAGAAGTATTATAAGAGAGAGTATGTGGTGGATGGAACCGCCGCAAGAAAATTACAGGTGATACCGGATTATGAGCGGGACTATGAGCAGATTGCACGTCCGCGCGTGGTAGAACAGCCGAAGGCAGCACCGAAGCTTAGTCACGGAATTGATTTTATTTCCATGTCTCTTTTGGTTGCAGCTATGGCAATTACGCTTTATCTGTGTTATAATTATCTTCAGGTGCAGGGAAATATTGTGCAGCTGGAGCGTGATGTGACTGCGCTGGAGCAGGAGCTTGACACGGTACTGGCTGAAAATGCTGCGCTGGAAGACGGATTGAACGGACAGGTGGACTGGGAACAGGTATATCTGACCGCAGTAGGCGAGCTTGGTATGGTGTATCCGAATAAAAATGAGGTAATTACATATGAGTCTGAGGAAAAGGGATATGTAATTCAGTATCAGGATATTCCGGAGTAGGAGTTTTTCATGGAACACGTTGAAAAGAAAAGAAAAAAGCGAAAGAGAATGACGGGCAAAATGCAGACGACGTTATGGGTTGTATTTTGCCTTTTTCTTGTCGGTACGTTATTTGTTATGATACGGGTAGTGGTTGTAGGCGGAAATACAGGTTATGCCAAGGCCTCTTTATCCCAGAAGACAGGAAGAAATACTGTTCTGCAGTACAAGCGCGGAGATATTTTGGACAGGAACGGAACAGTTCTCGCAAAAAGTGACAAGGTATATCATCTGATTCTGGATTCCCGATTACTGATGAATAATCAGGACAGCATTGATCCGACGATACGGGCGTTATGTGGTGCTTACGGATATGAGGAGACGGAGCTTCGGGCCTTGATTGAAGAAAAAAAGTCAAGTGCCTATTATCGTTTGCGTAAGTATATGTCTTACGAAGAGATGAT
>JAQXOR010000088.1 GCA_029099805.1 Lachnospiraceae bacterium | reverse complement strand
ATCTTCAACTGCCTGACAATCAATGAAGTTCATCTGCGGGGAACCCATGAAACCTGCTACGAACAGATTCTGCGGTCTGTCGTAAAGGTTCTGCGGGGTATCTACCTGCTGGATAACACCGTCCTTCATAACAACGATTCTGGTACCAAGGGTCATAGCCTCTGTCTGGTCATGGGTAACGTAAATAATTGTAGTCTGTAACTTCTGATGAAGTTTGGAAATCTCAATACGCATCTGTACACGGAGCTTTGCATCCAAGTTGGAAAGCGGCTCATCCATCAAGAATACCTTCGGATTACGAACGATTGCACGACCCATTGCTACTCGCTGTCTCTGACCACCGGAAAGAGCCTTCGGCTTACGGTCTAACAGATGCTCGATATCAAGAATTCTTGCAGCCTCGTTAACCAGTCTCTTAATCTCTTCCTTCGGGGTCTTTCTTAATTTCAAACCGAATGCCATATTATCATATACGGACATATGCGGATACAATGCATAGTTCTGGAATACCATCGCGATATCTCTGTCCTTCGGCTCAACATCGTTCATCAACTTATTTCCGATGTAAAGTTCTCCTCCGGTAATTTCCTCAAGACCCGCAATCATACGTAAGGTAGTGGACTTACCACAACCGGACGGACCTACGAAAATGATGAATTCCTTATCCTCAATCTCAAGATTGAAATCCTTAACAGCAACAAAACCGTTCGGATAGGTCTTATTGATATTCTTCAGCGATAAACTTGCCATTTTTCTTCCTCCTAAATTTGATGTAATGCCCTATACTTCTCCACAAGAAAAGTATAGGAATATAATACACTATTTGTAAGTAAATTACCATATCTCATTTAACCAAATTATCTGTCCCGTTTTTGTTACATTTGTACAGTCCTCCTGATTTTTACTTCTGCATGCGAAAAGGTCTTTGACTGTCATTTCACCCTTCTGTCTTTTCTATACTTAATTCATCCACTTCTTCCTGACGATATCAGTCTTTTTTATTTTCTTACATTGTATTGTCCGAAAACAAGTACAGTACAGGAAGACAATGCTTCACAACCGGAATTATCCTCTGCCACGATATAATTATGATACAAAAACAGGGAGGTCTCCTTCTCTGTCAGGCTTCCCGCCGTCAAATCGACCAGATCGTTCCCTGCAGCGGTTACGGAGCCTCTCAGAACAATAATTCCGGTTCCCTGCTTTCCCATCAGCTTCTGTCCCTTTTCGAGCTGTATCTTCTCGACATTTCCCACAGTCTGTGCAAGCCTTCCCTCCAAATAGCTGAGTGTTATCAGCGGATCGCCTGTACTCCCCGGTGTTTTCGACGCGGCCCCTGCATAGTGTCCGGTCAAAAAGACCACACACATCAGCAAGACTCCTCCGATTCCGCACAATAATTTCTTTCTTTTTTCCATGACCTTCTTCTCCTTTACCGTACCTTATCCCCATCATCAAACAATCCCGTTTGCAGACGTTCTACCATGTACTGTACCTCCTGCCGGTCCGGCAGGTACTCCTCTGCCTGGGCCTTTCCCGGCAGCTTCCTGTAATATACCTGTTCGATATCCAGATAGCTTTCCAGATATACCAGCTCCTCCCGCAACGTATCATTGGTAACTGCATGTGCGGCAGTTGAAACAATCGTCTCCTTCACGGAACCGGATAATCGAAAACGAACCTGACCTTCCACTGTTTCCGTCATGCCGTCATACAAAGCCTTCTCTATAATATAGCACTCCTTCGGTCTGACTCCCAATAGAGCCAAGCCTGTTTCCTCCGCTGCCATACACCATATTTCTTCCGGGAAAATACGGCATAAGTCTGAAACCATGAAGAGTGCCGGTGCCTCCGGATTGTGCACCCGTAAGACCTCATATCCTCCTGTTGTCAGTTCCGCCTTTGTATTCACGGGTATTTCTACAAACACCAGTGTATCTGCAATAAAATCTGCATACCGGAGCAAAAAGTCCGTTACACGGCACTCCTCGTCAATTACTGCAAGTACCGACCATTGCGTAGCTGCAGGCGTCGGAAGACTGACCGGAGGTGACGTTGGTGTGGCAGGTCTTTCCGGCATTGTTTCCGATACATGAAATACATCGGATAACACAACATATCCTCCCAGCCATACAAGGCTAATCAAAGAAGCATACAAAAAAAGACGTAATGCTGCATTCCCTCTTTTCATTTCTTCTGCCTCCTTCCGTTTCCATACAACAGTATAACAGAATTCTCCGCTCCCTGCAACGCAACCTCACTGCATTTTTCTTGCCTGTTGCACTTCCATCATGTATAATAGTATTCGTATCACATACAGAAACTATTCTAAAAACACAGCGATTGATTTCTGTGTTGGAAACGGAGGATTTATGTCCCGGAAAACCGTCCTAATTACCGGTATATCCCGCGGAATCGGACGTGCCTGTGCACTCGCCTTTGCCAAAGAGGGCTATGCGGTTGCCGGTTGCTGCCATACCCGTGAGGATCTTTTAGATACCCTGTCTGCAGAGCTTTCTGCACGCGGCGTTCCGTCTCTGCTTTTGCAGGGAGACGTACAAAGCTCTGCCTTTTGCACGTCCCTTGTCGCGCAGACCGTGGAACGTTTCGGCCATCTGGATATTCTGATTAACAACGCAGGAACTGCTCTAATCCGAATGCTGACAGAGACAGACGACGCTCAGTGGGAGAGCATCCTCTCCTCTAATCTGTCCTCTGCCTTCTACTGTTCCCGTGCCGCCATTCCGTATTTTCTAAAGAACAGAGACAGGCAGGAGCTCCCGCCTCACGCTTCCTACGGAACCATATTAAATGTCTCTTCCGTCTGGGGCTGCTCCGGCGCCTCCTGCGAGGCCGCATATTCCGCCTCCAAGGCCGGATTAAATGCACTCACCGCAGCCCTTGCAAAAGAACTCGCTCCAAGCCGAATTGCGGTGAATGCCCTTGCCTGCGGAGTCATCGATACCGATATGAATCGTTGTTTCTCTGCCGAAGAGCGTGCCGCACTCATCGAAGAAATCCCGGCAAACCGCTTTGCCACCCCGGAAGAGGTTGCAGAAGCCCTGCTTCTTCTCTCGCAAATGCCTTCTTACCTTACCGGTCAGGTAATACGGTTTGACGGAGGATTCCTATAAAAGAAAGAGCTTCGCCCTCATATAAAAGATTCTCCGAAGTCCATAACCGGAAACCTTTTGTATATGAGGGCGAAGTTCCGCCCTTTCGATACCTTTGATACTCTGCTTCCTATTCTCTTCTCAAAGTCTTACGCTGACGCTTATCTTCATACATCCGTTCATCACTCATATCAAGAGCCCGTATCAAAGCAACCTTAGCTGCATCCTTAACCTCATACAGACCGCAACTGATTTCTGCCCCGTATGGTGTTGCGTACTGTTCATTAAGCCGTTGCAGCTCCTCCCTGATACGTGCTACAATTTCTGCACCTTCGTTCGAGCGTTCAATACGGCTTACAAAAAGAAACTCATCTCCTCCGGTCCGCGCATACGCAACATTTTCATTCCGGTCTGCCACAATCGTCAGTGCCCTTGCTATCCGGCGCAGGGCATCATCTCCTGCCGAATGCCCGTAAGCATCATTCACCTTCTTTAGATTATCCATATCAATGCTGATAATTGCAACACGTTTATGCAGATATGCAGCATCACTGTATACCTTACGCGCCTTTTCCTCAAATCCGCGACGATTGAAAATGCCGGTCAAGGTATCTTCCTTATACATACGTTTAATCTCATTCATTGCATCTAAACGTTCGTGAAGAAAATAGTTTTCTAACGCTACTGCGAAATTCATTGCCCAAGGCTGCATAAAATCGCCAAAGTGTCCGAAATTATCAAAGGTAGCCACTACATATCCCAAATTGTGATTTTTGTAATGCAGCGGTATAAAATAAAAGCTGCCGTTCTCTATATCGCTCCGCTCCTCCTCCGGAATCAATTCGCTTCGCTCAAACCTCTTCGTCATCAGGTGCAATGCATTTTTCGGGGTCTTTACCGCCCGCAGAATCATGGTTTTGGTATATCCCGTGCGCATCTCACCACGGCTACGTTCTTCTTCCGTTAACTCCTCTGAATCGTCACATAGACAAATCCACACTTTTTGGGCATTGTTTCTTATGTTATATGTATGTACTATGTTAAGCAGTTCCTTTTCGTCTGTAATACCTTCCAGGTCCGCATTCATGAAAATCGTCTGGTAGGTGATTTCTTTCTGTTCTTCCAGCTCCCTGGTCAGACTGTACCATTTATTTGTTACCTTATGGCGCATACAGCCACAGCTCCCCCGGTATTTATCCGTGGTAGAGATGTACTGCTCCTTTGCCGGATTCAGCCCCTGGTCAATCTCATCCAGCAAATCAACGGCACGGGCAGCCATTTCCTCGAAATTCACGGAAACGGTAGTCATCGGCGGCTCACAATGCTGTGACTCAAAGATATCATCAAAACCGGAGATACAAATATCCTCCGGCACCCGGATGCCACGTTCTCCCAGCTCTCTGCAAACCGAAATTGCCATATAGTCGTTGGCACAGACTATTGCCTGCGGATACCTGCCGCCTCTGTCGGCAAGGAAATGATCAACAGCCGCCTTGGCTTTTGTTTTCCAATAATCCCCGTAAAACACCATCGTATCCGTAACCGGAATACTGCATTCCTTCATAACTCGCTTATAACAGTCGAACCTCAATCTGGCATCCTCTAAATCCATTCTTCCCGTCATAAAACAGATGTCACGGAAATTATGTACCGTAACAAAGTGGCGAATCATACGTTCCAGGGATACCTTCTCGTCAACCAGCACATTGTAAAACCCGTCTATCCGTACACGCAAGGATATTACCGGACAGGACAGCTTGCGCAAGCGTTCCAGCAATGCTTCCGCCCCTTCCGGAACATTTAATGTATCCAAAGCAATAATTACGCCATCAAACACTGAATAATCCGGAAGAGAGAAAATCTGTTGTTCGCCCTCTCCGTATAATAAATTGTCCCCATAGGAATTCGATGTTGTGAAATAGTATATATCATATCCGTATTCATCCGCTTTCCTGCTAATCGTCTGACACACTCTGCTCGAAAAATTAGAAGGCACGGTTCCGATTAATACACCGATTTTTTTCCGTTTCACTACACCCCACCAATCCTTTCTATGATCTGAATATATTCCTCGCGCAGCTCCGTATACCTGCACTTCATCTCCGAACTGTCGTTTCGCCTCATTGCCTGTATTACCGCGTCTGCCTTTTCCGCAGCCGAATCAAACCCGAAATTCGCAAGATTTCCCTTCAAACGGTGTACACTTTTATACAATACCGTATCATTTCCAGTCTGTAAAGCCTCATCCATTTCCGAAATGATTTCTTTCCCCGGGAAAAGGTGTACGCACTCTTCCCAAAGGTCCGTCCGCCCCGCAATACGGCGAAACAGCTTCTGTTCATCTCCGATAAAAGACCGCATCCTGTCAAACAGCTCCGACATTCCAAGGCACCTCCCGATATTAACTATATTTTACTCTATTTTGCTTCGTTTGTCTACCCTTTCTATACCGCAGGTTTGCTCCCGTTCTTCCTCCTTCTGCATATACTAACATGAGTTCCGAAACAGGTAAAATAGAATGATTCCGTCCATTGACCTTCACTGTGATACACTCTACCGGCTCGGTTCTGAGCCGGAGCGTTTTTTTGTACCGCAAGCAAACGCCGCCTCACATATTTTCTATCCAGGACTTTGCTCCGCCGGCACGCTCGTACAATGCTTTGCCCTGTTTACCGATTTATGCGAACATCCCGATTCCTCCCCACTTTTAAGCATCCGGGAACAATTCACATGTTTCAGGCACATCCTTACCCTGTCCGGAGGGCGTATGCTGCAAATCCGGACCTCCTCACAGCTTACGGAAAGTATAAAGCAGAAGAAGATAGGTGCTCTTCTCTCCCTGGAGGAGAGCTGCCTGTCCGAATCTCCCGCATCACTTCTTTCTTATTTTTTCTCACTCGGTGTACGTATTGCTACACTTACCTGGGATTATTCCAACCTGCTTGCAACCTCGGCGCTGCATGCAGCCCCCGGCTTTATCGGCACCCCGTCTCCTTATATTGAAGCGCTGCTTAAATGTCCGTCTCCCCAATCCGGTCTGACCTCAAAGGGAATCGATTTTCTCGAAGAAGCAGAACACCTCGGAATTATACTGGACGTTTCTCATCTGTCCGACGCAGGATTCCATGATATCGCCATGCACTGTAAAAGACCTTTTCTCGCCAGTCATTCCAATGCCCGCGCTGTCTGCGGCTCTCCCCGGAATCTCTCGGATTCCATGCTGCGCATCTTAGCAGAGCGGGGCGGCCTTACAGGACTCTGTCTGCATGAACCATTTCTTTCCGCTGTTCCGTGCTCCGATACAGAACTCGCCGCAGCAATGATACAACACGCAAAGCATATCCGGACTGTAGCGGGAGCCGACGTTCTTGCCTTAGGAACCGATTTCGACGGCACTCCCGGAAATCGTCTGATTCCTGATATTACCGGTCTTTCTCAATTAGAACGTATTTTAAAAAAAGCCGGATTTTCCTCTGACGAAATCGAAAAAGTCTTTTATAAAAATGCCCTGCGTTTCTTAAAGGAAAATCTTCCGGCATAGTCGGCAATACCGGCAAAGGATTATCTATGGCAGGGTTTATCCGGAACAAAAAAGTCGTGATGCCCTCACATCCAGGGACATCACGACCTTCCAAATATATAATGCGGAAAAAGGGACTTGAACCCTCACGGTCGGGGACCACATGATCCTTAGTCATGCCTGTCTGCCAATTCCAGCATTTCCGCATATAACTTACGCACCTCGCCGGCTACTGCCATACATACGGTACGATGCAGTTGAGGGGACTTGAACCCCTACCCACGTACGTGGACATGAACCTGAATCATGCGCGTATGCCAATTCCGCCACAACTGCGAACTGCCCTATTATACTAACACCTTTTATTTAAATTGTCAACAACAATTTTAATTTTTTTATTAATTTCTTCAATGCCTGTTTCTATCTGTTCTTTACCGTTTCCCGAAGAACTTCTTTCCACCCTTTTTGGCCTGCTTTTCGGTACCTTCCTGTTCCTGTTTCCATTCAAAGTATTCCCCGTCCAGAGTGTCGGCATCCGGAAGTGACGGTGTAACAACACCCTCTCCTTCTATCGCCGTTTCTTCCAATGCCTGGCTCGGAGCGTACTTTTTCTTTTTATTCTGCTTCTTTCCAAATCCCTCCGGTACCTTTGGCTGTTCATTAATCTGCACGACAATCGGTGCAGCCAGTTTCTGGTTCAGCTCGGATGCCGCTTCTGCAGCCGCCAGCTCAGCCTGCTCTGCCTTAATTTCTTCCTGACGTTTTTTCTCCTCCTCCGATAGCTCCTGTTTCTGCTCCTTTTCTTTGTTCTGCTGTTCAATCAGACGCAGATATTTCTTAGCATCCATCATCAGATTCAGTTGTGCAACCGTACTCTCTTCGTTTTCATGAAGAAAACGCAGGCTCTCTTCAAAATTACGCAATGCTCCGTCATATTCTCTGCGAAGATTCTTACAGAGCTCCTCCGTCGTCTTCCGCATATCCATAAACATTTCTCTTGCATACAACAAGGATGCTGCATACGTATCTTCCGCACGGCCCTTTGCCTCTTCCTTGATTTGTGCCATTCTGCGTTCATGCTCTGCCAGACCCCGGTCTCTTGCAGCCACAGTTCCCTCATACTGCTCCATCAGGTCATACACCGTATAGTTTAATTCCTCCAGCAGCTGAAAAATCCGCTTTTTCGGAACAATCAAATCTTCCGACGAATATGCGCTTTCTTCACAATTGGATAACATCAAATAAATCTGACGCATAATCTGTTCTAACTTTTCCTGCATAAATCCTCCTCTAGTACTCCTGTCGCATTTCTCTCAAAAAAAATGTATAGCCCTCCGTCTGTTCTTCCGCGCTTACCGAGCTGCAAAATTCCACACGCATTCTGTGCACCTTATCCGTTCCCCTGCAGGCATAGATTCTGCCCTTTACGCGAATATCCCCATCCGTATATGTATAACTGTAATCCGCCTCGCCCTCCGGTTCAATCCAGCACTCCCTGGAGCCCTGAATCAATTTATCCAGAAACTCCTGCACTGTCAGCCCTTCCTCTCCGATAATTGAGAAAGAAACTCCCGCATCCGACGATGCGGTATACCGGAATTCATACCGTCCCGAAGACACAACCGGCTCTGTCTCATCAAATATCCCCGAAAAAAAGATTTCCCGATTACCAAAGAAATCCTCTGTGCGCTGCCAGCCGTTCTGCAATAAAGCCATATAATCCGGCTGTCCGGTCGGCACAGGAACCTGCGTCGGTGTCACAGCAGGCTCCTGTGTTACAATAGGCTTCGGCACCACTGTCGGTGTCTTCTCCGGCCTTGGAGTCGCAGAAACAGAATCCTCTGCCCCCGTTGTAGGGGAGAGGTCCGGCGTACTATTCGGCTCTGTCGTTATTGTAGGTACATTATCCGGTGTTCCGATAGGTTCCTCTGTCGGACGAATCTCCTCCCCTGTTATCTCCGGAACCGGGGTAGGGGTATCCGGCACAGGAGTCGGTACGCCTCCTGTCAGTGTCGGCACCGGAGTATCCGTTATCTCCGGCCCGACCACCGGCTTTACGCAGCCGGTCAGACAACACAGCATACCGAAAAAGAGACAGGAACATGCCGCTCTCCTTACATTTTCCATTGAAAAGCATTTTCTGCTCATTCCGGTCTCTCCTTCCGCATTTTTCTTTATTGTATCGCATCCCCCCGCCTATGACAAGGGATATTTTTTCCTTATTTCTTCACCATAAGGCTCCGGTAAGAAGAGCCTGCAATGCCGCCGAAGATTCCAAACCAGTCAAGCACCGTTGCTCCGGTGTCCGCAAAGCACTCTCTTGTTCCGAGATCTGTCCCGGGAAGTATTTGCGGACCTGCCGCAACAAGCGGCACATACTCTCTGGAATGGTCTGTAGACGGAGTCGACGGGTCACAGCCATGGTCGGCTGTAATCAAAAGCAAATCGTTCTCTTTTAGTTTCGCAAGCATCCGCGGAAGCTGCTTGTCAAAATAGGAAAGTGCCTTTCCGTATCCCTCCACATCATTTCTGTGTCCGTATTTCATATCGAAATCCACCAGATTCACAAAGCACAATCCGTTAAATTCCTTATCCGCATACGCAAGCATCTGCTCGATTCCGTCTTCATTGCCTGAGGTCCTTACATATTCCGTAATTCCGCTTCCGGCAAAAATGTCATTAATCTTTCCGACACCGATTACATCATAGCCATTGTCCGCAAGGATATTCAGCATTGTTCTCTGCGGAGGCATAAGGGAATAATCGTGGCGTCTCGGAGTCCGCACAAAGGGATATTCCCCTTCAAACGGCCTTGCGATTACACGCCCAACACCATACACACCCTGACACAGCTCTCTTGCGATTTCACAATACCGGTATAATTCCTCTACCGGTACCACAGCCTCATGTGCCGCAATCTGAAACACACTGTCCGCTGAAGTATAGACAATCAGCGCACCTGTTTCCATATGCTCCTTTCCATAGTCCCGAATCACGTCTGTTCCGGAATACGGCTTATTACAGAGCACCTTTCGCCCGGTACGTTCCGAAAACTCAATCAGCAGCTCCTGCGGAAAGCCTCCCGGAAAGGTCGGCAGGGGGCGTTCCGATATTACTCCCGCAATTTCCCAATGACCGATGGTTGTGTCTTTTCCTTTGGAAGCCTCCATCAGCCTGCCGAATGCTCCTTCAGGTTCGGAGCTGCTCTTTTTCAAATGCTTCACACCCTCTATATCAAACAGTCCCAGTTTCTCCATGTTTGGCATAGAGAACCCACTGCTGCCTGCCGCAGCTGCCAGTGTGTTGCTTCCCTCATCACCATATAACCCGGCATCCGGCAATGCTCCGATGCCGACACTATCCAATACCACTAAAAATACCCGTCTTCCCATAATTACCTCCGTTTCATTTTCTTCCGTTAGTTTTTACTTCTAACTATGTCATTATGCAATTATAAATATTTTAGAAAAAGATTTCCGTCATCTTGTTCCGGAGAGCAAACTGTGATAAAATAGATACCAGTGTTTTATCGCAATCTGTAGCATTTCGCATGAGGGATGAAATGCTAAATCCAAACAGACTGCGAAATGTGGGGATTTTATGAAAGAGTTTCTAAAAAAATATCGTCATGCATGGCTTATTTTCACTTATCTGCCAATTTATCTTCTTTGGTTTTTCCTTTTGGAACGCCGGGTAACCGAAAAATACTATATCATTGAATCTCCGCTGGATACCTATATCCCGTTCAATGAATACTTTATCGTCCCGTATCTGCTTTGGTTCCCGTTTATCGCAGTTTCGGTCCTTTACTTTGTTTTTAATGATAAAACCGAATATTACCGCCTCTGTGGCGTATTAATTTCCGGTATGACAGTATTCTTAATCATCTCCACTGTCCTTCCGAACGGCTTATCGCTGCGCCCTGCTCTTTCGGAGCTGGGGCGTGAGAACATATTTCTTACCCTTGTAGGTGCCTTACACAAGGCAGACACCTCCACCAATGTCTGTCCCAGCATCCATGTATATAACTCACTGGCTGTCTGCTTCGCCTTCTTTACTTCTTCCCACCTAAAGGGAAAGGTGTTTTTAAAGGCTGAAATCCTTATATTGACAATCCTTATTTGTATGTCAACCGTTTTCCTGAAGCAACACTCCGTCAGAGATGTATTGGCAGCTTTTCTGTTGATTTCGGTAACACTCCCGATATTT
>JAQXOR010000087.1 GCA_029099805.1 Lachnospiraceae bacterium | reverse complement strand
GCAGGAGAAATATCTGCGTACCATACGGAGCAAGGCAGAGGATATGACCCGTATGGTTGAGGAGCTGTCCTTGTATACAAGGATTGACTGTAAGTCGTATCCATACCACTTCGAGAAGGTTCGTTTAAAGGACTTTTTTATGGATTGTATCGAAGAGGATGAGCCTGCGATGGAGCAGAGGCATATTATGCTTGCTCTGGAGGCAGGGCAGTTAGAGGATGATGAGGTATACGCGGATAGAGAGCAGCTAAAGCGTATTACAATGAATATCATCGGGAATGCGGTAAAATACTTATCAAAGGAAAGCGGAAGGATTACAATTACACTTTTGGACGAACAGTCCTATATCCGTACAGAAATCAGTGATACGGGAGCCGGGATTCCGGCAAAGGATTTGCCGCATATTTTCGAGAGGTTTTACAGAGGGGATACTTCCAGAAATACGGGGAAAGGCGGTTCCGGTCTCGGCCTTGCAATCGTCAAGCAGATTGTTGAGGATCACGGCGGTACCATTTGCGCGAGAAGCGATGAAGGGGAAGGTACGACGATTTCGTTTACTTTGCTGAAGGTACGAAGGGATGGACAGGAACAGAAGCTGCCACAGGTGCATCGCGGGTTAGGGGAAATAAAGGAATAGTACGCTTTGCATAAAGGAGGAAGTATGGCGAGGATATTGATTATTGAGGACGAAACAGCAATTGCAGAGCTGGAACGGGACTATCTGGAGCTTTCCGGTTATGAGGTAACGATTGCGGGCGATGGCTTAGCAGGGAAGCGTGCTGCTCTGGAAGGAGACTATGATCTGGTGATTCTGGACCTGATGCTGCCGGGAAGCGACGGCTTTGAAATCTGTAAAGCGATTCGGGAGGCAAAGGATATTCCGATTCTTATGGTGTCCGCCAAGAAGGACGAGGTAGACAAAATTCGCGGTCTCGGTCTCGGTGCGGATGATTATATGACGAAGCCGTTCAGCCCAAGTGAGCTGGTAGCGAGGGTAAAGGCACATCTGCAGCGGTATGAGCGGCTTGTGGGAAGCGGGATTCGTGAGAACAAGGTAATTGAGACCCGTGGGCTCCGTATTGATAAGACAGCACGGCGTGTTTTTGTAAACGGAGAGGAAAAGGCCTTTACCACAAAGGAATTTGACCTTTTAACGTATCTTGCGGAGAATCCTAACCGTGTGTTTTCAAAGGATGAATTGTTCCGTGCCATCTGGGATATGGATTCCGTGGGAGATATTGCCACGGTTACCGTGCACATAAAGAAGGTGCGTGAGAAAATTGAGACAGATACCTCGAACCCACAGTATATCGAAACGATATGGGGCGTAGGCTATCGGTTCAAGGCGTGAGGAATGGTGCAGTCTTTTTTGTCAGGAAGTTCTATTTGGGGAGGAAGGTGAATGCCCGGCACTTCACTGAAAGGATAGATGAGAAAGGAGTTCAAAATGAGCGGAGACGGAATTGTAGTAGTAAAAGAGGAAAAGAAAGAAAAGTCATTACTCGGACGGTTGTTTCATCTTGCGATGTTTGCGGTAGCAGTATATGGTGTGATAATGGCAGTTGCCAGAGTAATGCTGCGTCTTGCAAACCGCATGGAAGAGGAAAATGAAGGATGCGAAAAAAAGCGTTATCTGAATTTTATGAACGGCAGAAATATCCGGTTCCAGGGGGAAAAGCTGTCCGAGGTTGAGGTAAATGCCGTTGCGGGCGGTGTAGAGCTTGACCTGACGGAAGCAGAGCTTTCGGAAGAGACAGATGTTCTGGTACGTGCCTTTATGAGCGGTGTGGTAGTCAAGGTGCCGCCGATGGTCCGCGTAGAGGTAGACGATACCGATGTGCTCAGCGGATTTATGAATCTGGTACCGAATTATGAGCACGAAAATCTTCCGGTACTCCGGATAAAGGTGCAGAGTCTGTTGTCCGGTGTACGGGTAGAGATGAAGGCGGAATAGATTAATCATTGACATTTCTTTAACTATCGCGTATAATACAGCACGGAAGTTCTTGTGGCTTCCGCGCCGATTCCAAGGAATATCCGAGGAAGAGGCGAAAGAAAACAAATCTGAATACATGGGATACGTTCCCGGTAACGAAGAAAGTGAGGAAAAGTATGAAGAAGAAAATGGCATTGTTACTTACCGCAATGATGCTTGTGACAGCATTTGCGGGCTGTGGAAAGAAGGAGAATCAGACAGAGCCGACGAAGACTCCTGAGGTGACAAAAGAGGCAACGGACGGGACAGATACGCCGACGGCGGAACCGACTGCAGAGCCGACCGATGCTCCGAAGGAAAAGGTTACTGTAACTATTGCGGCATTAAAAGGCCCGACGGCACTCGGTATGTTAAAGCTGATGGAGGACGCTGAGGCAGGTACTACGGCAAACAACTATACGTTCACCGTTGCCGGTGCGGCAGATGAAATTACGGCAAGCATTATCAAAGGAGATATTCCGATTGCGGCAGTACCGTGTAATCTGGCATCCGTACTTTACAATAAGTCCAAGGGCGGCGTTACCATGCTCGGAATCAATACGCTCGGTGTGCTTTATATTGTCGAAACAGGCGATGGAGTACAGAGTGTTACCGATTTAAAGGGGAAGACGATTTATTCCACCGGTAAGGGAACGACACCGGAGTATACGCTGAACCGGTTACTGAAATCTGCGGGAATCGACCCGGAGAAGGATGTGACGATTGAATATAAGTCCGAGGCAACGGAAGTGGCAGCGATTCTCTCACAGACGGAAAACGCAGTCGCAATGCTTCCGCAGCCGTATGTAACCACTGTGCTTAATAATAACGGGAAAGCAAGGATTGCCCTTGACATTACAAAGGAATGGGAAGCTCTGAACGAAGGTTCCACCGTCGTAACCGGTGTAGTAGTGGCAAATACAAAGTTCTTAACCGAGAATCCGGATGTGGTGAACGCATTTATGGAAGAGTATGCAGCTTCTGCTGCATATACGGTAGAGAACGTTGAGGCGGCAGCGGCATTGTCCGAGAAGTTTGATATTTTTAAGGCTGCTATTGCAAAGAAAGCAATTCCGTACTGCAACATTGTATTAATCGAAGGCGATGAGATGAAGACGAAGGCAAATGCTTACTTACAGGTACTGTTCGAGCAGAATCCTGCTGCAGTAGGTGGGGCAATGCCGGAGGACAATTTTTACTATAAGAGATAAAAGTCATAAGCTTAAGAGCGGGCTGTCGCACATGATAAATGCGCGATGCCCGCTCTGTTTGCTAGGCTTCCTCAGGGATAAGAAGACGGTACCAGCTTTCTGTAAGCCCATGCGTAGTCAGTACAATGGTTGAATGAAATCCTTCCATAGAGTAGGGATCCGGAGACAGAACATTTTCTTTTACAAAGTCATCGGTCAGGGAATAGACGCCTGCTTTTGTCCAAAGGCGGACATCTGAATAAGCGGACAGGAAATTGTCCCTGTCTTCCGGAGTGTCAATGTCACACAGTGTACAATAATCATTGGAGCTCCAGCGGTTTTTTCCTGTTGCGTAATCGCCATACAGATTGCTGTATCCGAGTAAGTCGAGCATGGAGCCGGGTACATATACTGAGCGGTAAAGGGCGTCCGGAACTTCCGTCAGCTCTAAGGCAGTGCCGTTGTCCGGACTCCCGGCGATTGACAGTTTGCCTACCAGTACGGTTTCGTTTATATCACGGTCCATTTTCTGTACATACATGGAGTCATAATCTCCAAAAAGTGCGTAGTTATATTGTTTCAAATCAGAAATCCCGTAAGTTTTTTTGTTTGCGAAATCGTATATCATGATTTCCAATGCACGGTTGTCCCACTCGCTGCTTATTGTAGCACAAAATTCCGGGCAGTTATCGTTATTCAGGTCGGCAAGATAGGTTGTCCAGATTGTTTCGCCGCGAATCAGAGTCTGTCTTCCTTCGGAAGTGTACGCGTAAATCTCCTGAGAATCCGCATAAAAAGTGACACCCGGGAATTCCGGAAGTTCAACCTTTATGATGCCTCCCGGATTTTTTTTCGGGTTATAGTTATAATTCACCCAGACAAGAGAACGCGGAACCGGTGTTTTCGGATGGGAGGCAGGAGTCAACTCCTTTGAAACCTTCCATTCCGCATAGGTACCGGTAATGCGTGCGGTATCTGTGGGAGCTCCGGAACTGCCTGCTGAGGTATTCGTGACAGTGCTTTGTTCCGCCAGATGTTTTTTATAAATCTCCAGCCACTGGTCGGCAGTTGCCCACCAGGTGTCCGGGTCATATTCTCCTTCCTCCAGACCGATACCTGTAAGTCTTGAACAGATATGAGCCATAAGATATTCACGGATTCCGTAGCTTTTTGTTTTGTTAAGTTCATTCACGAAGCAGCTGACCGTGTTGTCTCCGCCGGAAAGCAGAAGGTCGTAGAGCTCCGGATTCTCTGAAAGAATACTGTTTATTTCGGTTCTATCCTTGGACAACGCGGTTACAATTGATAACAGGGCAGAGGATGACAGGGATGCCGGATCCTCCTTCCGGGCAATTGCGACCTCAAAATCAAACCAGAGGTATTGTCCGGTAGCCGGCTCTGTCTGAAAACGATAAAGTCCTTCCTTCGAAAAATCAAAGCCGTTCAGAGAATAGGTTACGGTTTCCTCACTCTTTTTTGGGAGAACGTGGGCTATCGCACGGAAAGTAAATTCTTCGGCAGCACAGCTGTTCCGGGTATCATTTTCACAGTATAAAATATCGAAGCTATCACCATATAGAAAGTCAGCGTTATAATTGTCATTGATCCATAGTACCGGTAATGACATATCGCTCAGCTTATCTGCAGTGAAAAAGATATACGGCTCTGTGCTGAGCCGGATTCCCGGAATATCCGAACCGGTTTCCGACTGTGTCATGGAGAGAAAAATTATTTCTCCGTTTTGTTCTGCTTCCTTCCCCGATTCAGAGTGCACCGGGTTACTTAAGAAGCATACTGCTACCACGGCGCAGGAAATCACTGCTACGGCAATAATCCAAAAAGCAGGCTTTTTATAATTTAATGCGTTTTTAATTCTTTTTTTCACATTTACCTCCCCGAATGCCAAAGGGCAAACCGAAATCAATTTTTTGGAAACACTGTAATTCAGTAAGGTGGAGGAGTAGGACTTAATATCCTCCGGGCTCATTCTGCGAATGACCTGCTCGTCGCAGGCAAGTTCAATATCCTTACATAGGAACAGGTAGGCAATCCACAATACCGGGTTGAACCAGTAGACGGAAAGTAACACATAGCCGAGAGGCTTCCACAGGTGGTCCAGCCGTTTTAAGTGTGCTTTCTCGTGTGCAATCACATGCTGCATTTCTACCGGCTGTATTGAGGACGGCAGCAGGATACGGGGCTTGAAGATGCCGAGGATAAACGGAGTTTCCACATGGTCGCAAACCCAGATAGTATCGTAGAGAGGAACCGCCTCCTTTACCTTTTTGTAAATGCGCAGATAGCTGATGACGGCATACAGCAGCATCCCGAGTATTCCGACAGGCCATACGACAGAAGCGACAAGAAAAATATCATGAAGGAGCGGTCTCTTTTCGGAGAAAGAGGCTGCATCTGTCACAGGAAGCCCGTTTTGTGCGGAATCCGGGAGTTCCGTTTCTTTGGTCAGAGCAGTTTCCCTGAAAGAAGGGAGGGTATTTACCGTTCCGACCGGTGAAAAAGAGCCCGGGCCGGATTCGACTGGTTCGTCTGCGACAGGTGGCTGCAAAGCCGTATCGTTGCTCCGGTGCACGGAGCCGCTGTCGGAAAGCATGGTGTCCGGTACCGTGAGAGTGGATGGAATCAGGCTGAACGGACTTTCCCAGGAAATCGGAAAAATCAGACGAACCGCTACAAAGCCCCATAATACACAGAAGAGTGCCTTCGGTGCCCGTTTGAGGAAAAGACGCAGAACAACTATGGCAACAACAAGAAGACATGCAGCCAGGCTTCTGTTTACTACGGATAAAAATAAGTGCTCCATCAGCGTCCCTCCCCGTAAGAGTCAATCAGTTTCCTAAGCTCTGCGATTTCTTCCGGTGTCAATTCGTTCCGGGCCGTAAATGCGGCAAAAAAAGCCGGCAGGGAGCCGTCAAAGGTCTCTTTTACAAAGTTCTCGCTTTGAACAGAGTAAAAGTCCTGTCTGGACATAAGGGATGTGACGGTTCCCTTATTGTTTTGGAATATCCCCTTTTCGCAGAGTCGTTTTAAAACAGTATAAGTGGTTGTTTTCTTCCAGCGGAATGCCTCTTCGCTCCGTACAACAAGCTCTGCGGTGGTAATCGGCTCATTCTGCCAGATAATATCAGCAAACTTAGATTCGATGGCACCCATCTGCAACTCTCCCATTGTGCACCTCCTTGAAATACTACATCTTGTAGAATCAACTATATTCTACGACATGTAGAATGGGCTTGTCAAGTGGAATAATCAATTTGAGGCGTAATTTTTTGAAGAAGAGGTGTAACACTTTTGATATTACCTTGTATTCTCTATAATAAATATGTTATCATTTCATTGAGATAACAGTTGCTTTAGCACCTGTGAGGGTCTTACGAATCGTTACTAGCATAAGGAGTACATATCATGTCAGCAATCTGGGGTTTTCTTTCCTTTACAAACAAGATTAAGGACGGGCTTTCTGAAACAATGGAAGCACCTTATAAAGAAAGGTGTAAAATCGACCGTTATAGTCGGCAGCAAAATGCATACCTGTATATGGGATGCGGGATCCAGCATATTACACCGGAAGCAAAGAATGAGACGCTTCCGATTTACGATCCCGGGAGCGGTATCTGCTTTAATGCAGATTGTATTTTAGATAACCGGAGCGAATTACTCTCTCTTTTACAAGTGGATGATGCGGAGCCGGATGGTACGCTGATGTATCTTGCCTATAGGAAGTATGGGATGGCATGCCTGGAGCATTTTCGGGGGCTGTTTAGCCTTGCGGTATATGATGAAAATGCAAAGACACTATATCTTGCGGCTGACCCGGTTTCCTCCCGCTGCCTGTATTATTATAGGACAGAAGAGTTTATCTGCTTTTCGACCTTACTGGAGCCGATTCGCAGGGTCTGTCCGGATATTCCGTTCAACGAGTATTACCTGAAGGATTACCTGGTTGCTCCGGGACTGATGCCGAATATTGTTTCCACCGAGACTCCTTACGCAGGTATCTACAAGATTAATCCGGGCTGTTACCTGACAATTACCGGGGATACTGTCACGGAACACACATACTGGACTCCTTTTTCACATAAAAAGTCATATTGTTACAAAACTCCGAAAGCGTACGGAAAGGACTTTCGTGAGCTCTATACCGAGTGTGTAAGAGATGCTCTTCGTACGGACGGTGAAGTGGGAATTTCCATGAGCAGCGGTCTGGACTCTGCCAGTGTCGGAGCGTTGGCTGCCACACTTATGCGGAAAGAGGGCAAAACACTCTATTCCTATACATATGTTCCGTACGAAACACCGGAGTTTGACAGAAATAGAAATAACGTCCATGATGAGACTGCGGATGTGATGAAAATTGTGGAGATGCATCCGAATATTAAACCTCACTTTTTAAATAACGGCGGAAAAAACTGCCTGGAATTTATTTCTGACGGCTTAAACATTATGGAAATCCCTTTTAAGGCAATTGTCAATTTCCCGAATCTTTACGAGGTATATTGCCATGCCGGGGGGGATGGCTGTAAGATTGTCCTGACCGGACAGACAGGGAACGGAACCGTATCCCACGGATATATAGATGATGTTCTCTTTGATGACTATCAAAAAGGGCACTACCTTAGGTTTCTGCGTTACTTAAACCGTCATTCTCTCAAAATAAAGCAGAGCCGGAAAAAGGAGTTACAGGCATGTGTGAGTTATTTCCGCCATGCAAAAGAGGTTTATCGTAAGCAGGGAAGATTAGAATTATCTCCGGATAATTCCTTTCTGGCAGAAAACATACTGGAGGATTACCCTTATGCGGAACGCTTTGCCGGGGGTGGGATTCCCTTTTTAGAGGCTGTCCCGATGAACCGGGAGTTTTATTACCGATTCCTTTATAACAAGGCAATGCTTACCTATCTCGGAGAACTGGATACAAAGTTTGGGCTTGCTACCGGGGTCCTTTTACGGGACGCTACGAGAGATTCTCGGATGATTCGGTTTTGCGCCGAGCTTCCGTATCACCTGTTTGCTTATCGGGGGACGCCGCGTTGGCTGATTCGCGGAAATTTTACGGATCTTCTGCCAGCAGGGCTTTTGGAAAACTGGATGCGTTACGGTGTGCAAAACAGTGACTGGCTGCTTCGCGTCAAGCGGGACTGGGGAGCCGTTTCTGCTGAGTTAACTGCATTTTTCAGCTGGTATCAAATCAACGATGCGACCTGTGATGCCGCCCGTCTGATTGACTCCGGAAGGGTGTCGGAGTATTTACGGTCCATTTCCGGTAAAGGACCGGACACCGCAAACTATGATTTTAACAGTTTGACCTTTGCCAAGATATTCCTGCAGTTTATCGGAAGAGAAAATAAATTGTTACAAAAATGATAGATTTCTTTACAATCCGCTACGAGCGTGTTATACTATGTGCAAATAACTCAATGAGGTGATTATTATGAAGAAATGGAATGCAGCAGAGATTGAAGAATTAAATATTGAGCAGACGGCACACAATTGGACCGGCATTTATCATGACGGAGGATATATCGGAGATGGTGTAATTTCCGGTCATCTTAGCTGGGATAAGTCGGAAGAGAGTACTAAGAATCCTACGAATTCCGATACCATTGTGAATCAGTTGTCTTAATATAATATCGTGATTGTTTGTTAGGGAGAGGAAATCGTGTGTAACCCGAGAAACTCATTATGAATTAAAAACAGAACAGGGCTGTTACAGAGTGACTGTGGCAGTCCTGTTTTCGTTTTGACGACCTAAGAGAAAGACTTACAAACATTTGCACGGAAGTGTAAAGGAAAAGCAGCTCCCTTTGCCTTCCGTGCTTTTGCATTGTACAGTTCCGCCGTGCCGCTCTACAATCGCTTTGACGATGGCAAGACCGAGACCGCTTCCGGTAGAGGAGTTCGGAGTGCGTGCGGAGGAAACGGTATAGGTTCTTCCGAAGACGTGGTCCACAGCGTCCTCCGGGATGCCGTAGCCGGTATCGGTTACTGACACTGAAAGATAATCGGAGTTTGCGGATAACTCTGCTTTCAGTGTAATGTCAGCGCCTGCCGGAGAGTACTTCGCGGCGTTGTTGAACAGATTATCCAGAACACGAATCATCTTTTGAACATCAATGGAAACCCGACACCTAAGACCGGTATCGAGCTCTAAGGAAAGGTTCTTTTCTTCGTATCTTGTATCACAAAGAAGGTCATAAAAATAAGTTTCAAGAAACGGAGCAGCATCAACTTCTTCATAGTGTAACGTCCGGGCAGTATCTTCCACACAGAAAAGGAAATACATATCCTGAATCAGATTTTCCAGAGTGAGTGTGCGGCGATGGATTAACTGCAGGGAGGAATCCAGTTCTTCTTTTGTTGTAATCTGCCCGCTTGTCAAGTAGTCAATACAGCTCCGGATAGCGGTAATCGGTGCCCGTAAATCGTGTGAGAGGTTTGCAAGCATCTCCTGCCGCTCCGCCTGCTCTTTTTTTAGCTGTGCGTTAGCATGATAAAGCTGTGTGGTGGTTTCTAGCAGCTGTCTGGAAAGCTCTTCAATGGACTGCTGCTTAATCTCGGGAGAGCTAAATGTATTTTTCTTCATGGCGAATCCCCTTGCGAAAGAATAGTAACTAATTTTTATAAATAAAGCGATAGCCTTTTGACCATACGGTTTCAATCATATTTTCAAGAGCATAGTCTATGGTCATTTTTTTGCGCAGTCTGCTTACGTTTACCATGACAGAACGGCGGTCGGCTTCGGAATATACACCGAACAGGGCGGTACCGAGCTCTTCGAAGGTAATCTCCTGATTCGGATGTGTTGCGAGGTAGAGCAAGACTTCATATTCCCGGTTGGCGAGACAAAGGTCCTCCCCCTTGTAGAATGCCTTGTGTGCCAGCTGGTCGATGGTCAGGTCACGGAAGGAGAGCTGTGCCGGCTGTTGCTCCGGTGTGGCCTGCATGGAAGCGCGTCGCAACAAAGCCCGGATGCGGGCGGAAAGCTCCCTTAGGCCGTACGGTTTTACGAGGTAATCGTCAGCACCCGTCAGCAGCCCGTTGATTTTATCATCCTCCGAGCTTTTTCCGGTAAGGAAGATAATCGGGGCGGTGGAAAAGGTGCGGATGGTACGGCACACCTCAAACCCGTCCATTCCGGGCATCATGACATCGAGTACAATACAGGAGGGGTGGAGCGTCCTGGCAAGCTCAATTCCTTTTTGGGGTGTGTCCGCAATGTGGACGGTAAATCCTTCGCCGGTCAGGTACTTCCGGTTGATTTCCAAAACATCCGTGTCGTCATCTACTAGCAGAAGACTGGTCATAAGTATCCCTCCTTTATGGTCTGGGGTGGCAGCATCACTGCGCTCGGATTTCGCAAGCAAGCTTGCAAATCCTCATTTCGTTTGTATTATATCATAGATTGGTTGCGGAACATAGAATTATTTCAATTCTGTTAATCTTTTTTTTCTGATTAGCTTGCAAGATATGAAGCAAGAGAGTATAATTATTCGTAGTACAGGTGTCACTACAAAGGAGAACACTTTATGAATCGAAGCAATGTTGGAGCAAATACAAATCCCGGTCAGATTCTCATAGATGCGCTGTTGGTATTTATGGCTTATGGTCTTACACTGGCATTATTGGGAGATGACCTGACAAGGCAGGAAGTTATTCAGTTTACGGTACTGGCAGTAGTATTTGACCTGATTTACCTGCTGTCTAACAAGGAGTCCTTTTTATATGACGTGACGATGTTTTTTTATTTGGACCGCGTGTTTAAAAAGGTAATGAAATCTTTCTTTTTTGCCGCAGTATCTACTGCTGCGCTTATGTTTTTGCTGACAGAAAGTACAAAGGGCAGAACGTTTTACCTTGTGTTTATTGCAATTACGTTTTTAACAATTATTTTTAACGTATTTCTCTACAGACCGCTGTATAAGAAAGTGAGCAGGCATCATTCTCCCCGTACTGTGTTTGTCGGTAAAAAGGGAGCTTTTGACAAGTTCTGGGGATTCCTGAATAAGACAAGCATCTGTCTGGATTTTGTCGGCTATGTTGCAACGGAACGGGAAGATATGGAGGGCTCGGATGCATACATAGGCTGTCTGGAGGATTTGGAAGAGCTGATTAAGGAATATCATATTGACCAGGTATATATTATGCAAAAGGACGTGGACCAGCTGAAGTCTACGCAGCAATACATAGACCTGTGCGTTGCCATGGGCGTAACAATCCGGCTCGTTGTGAATTTTTACAAAAAGAGAAGGGCAGACAGCTATGTGAGCACGGTCGGCACCTATCCGATTATTACCTACCATACGGTTACCTTGAATACGACCGAGCAGATGCTAAAGAGATTGATGGATATTGCAGGGGGGATGATTGGACTGATTCTGTCTTCACCGATTATGCTGGTAACTGCAATTGCCATCAAGATTGATTCACCGGGGCCGGTCTTTTTTAAGCAGACGAGAGTAGGACAAAACGGGAGATATTTTAAGATTTATAAGTTCCGCAGTATGTACATTGACGCAGAGGAACGAAAGAAAGAGCTGATGGCACAGAATGAGATACAGGGCGGTGTTATGTTCAAGATGAAGAATGACCCGCGTGTTACGAAAGTGGGAAGAGTGATTCGTAAACTGAGTATTGATGAACTGCCGCAGTTTTTAAATGTAGTACAGGGAACGATGAGTCTGGTCGGAACCAGACCGCCGACGATAGATGAGGTACAAAAGTATAAAACCAATCAGTGGAGGCGTATCAGCATCAAACCCGGACTTACCGGCCTGTGGCAGGTAAGCGGTCGCAGTAATGTTCTGGATTTTGAGGAAATCGTCCAGATGGATGTTGAATATATTGATAGCTGGTCAATTTTTGAGGATATCAAGATTATCTTAAAGACGGTGCTGGTAGTAATCAGGCATAAGGATGCGTGTTAGTACAGTGCCGGTATGAAAATCGGAGGACAGAATGGGAAAGTTTACGTTTCATGAGACCTTTATTAAGGATTTGTATGTAGTGGAGCCTACGGTGTTTGCGGACCAGAGAGGATATTTTATGGAGACCTATAATGATGAGTTTGCACCGTATGTAAAGCATTTGGACGGAACGCTCTGCCAGTATGTGCAGGATAATGAAAGTAAGTCGCAGAAGGGTGTGTTGCGCGGATTACATATGCAACTGACGAAACCGCAGGGAAAGCTGGTGCGTGTGCTACAGGGAGAGGTATACGATGTAGCGGTTGATGCGCGAAAGGGAAGTAAGACCTACGGACAGCATTACGGGATTGTGCTTTCGTCAGAGAATAAGAAACAGCTGTTAATTCCGGAGGGGTTCCTTCATGGATTTGCGGTACTTTCCGAGACGGCCGTGTTTGCCTATAAGTGTACCCGTTTGTATGCACCGGGAGATGAGTTCGGTGTAATGTGGAATGACAAGGAGTTAAATATTCCGTGGCCGGTTGCGGAGGCGGAAGCGATACTTGCGGAAAAGGATAAGAAGAACCATGACTTCCGGGAACTGTCGGAAGTACTGGGGCGGTAAGGAGACGATATGAAAGGGATTATTTTAGCAGGCGGGTCCGGTACGAGATTATATCCGCTGACGATGGTAACATCAAAGCAGCTGCTTCCGGTTTATGACAAACCGATGATTTATTATCCGTTATCTACACTTATGCTGGCAGGGATAAAGGATATCCTGATTATTTCCACACCGCAGGATTTGCCGAATTTTGAGCGCCTGCTCGGGGACGGAAGCAGATACGGGATATCACTATCTTATAAGGTGCAGCCGTCACCGGATGGTCTGGCACAGGCATTTTTGCTTGGCGAGGAGTTTATCGGAGACGAGCCGTGTGCGATGGTGCTTGGTGACAATATTTTTTACGGAAACGGATTCCGTAAGCTGCTGCAGGAAGCGGTGCATAACGGGGAAGCAGGTTTGGCAACCATTTTCGGTTACTATGTGAATGACCCGGAACGCTTTGGTATTGTAGAGTTTGATGAGGAGGGAAAGGTGATTTCGGTAGAGGAAAAGCCGAAGCATCCGAAATCAAATTATTGTATTACCGGACTGTACTTTTACGATAAACGTGTGGTGGAATATGCAAAAACAATTAAGCCTTCCGCTCGCGGTGAGCTTGAAATTACGGATCTGAACCGGATTTATCTGGAGTGCGGTGATTTGAATGTCAAGCTTCTCGGCAGAGGGTTTGCATGGCTGGATACCGGTACGATGGACAGCCTGCTGGAGGCTTCCGACTTTGTGCAGATGATACAGAAGCGTCAGGGAATCGAAATATCCGCACCGGAAGAGATTGCATTTTTAAACGGATGGATTACAAAAGAGACGTTACTCAAGGCGGCGGCAGAATACGGCAAGTCTCCGTACGGGGAACACCTGAGACGGGTTGCGGAAGGAAAAATCAGGTATTAATCATATTTGGAAATGAAGTTGTATCAGTGACAGAGAAAGGGGAATGACGGATGAAAGTAATTGTTACAGGAGGAGCGGGATTTATCGGTTCCAATTTTATATTTCATATGTTAAAGAAATATCCGGACTATCGGATTATCTGTTTGGATAAACTTACCTATGCCGGCAACTTATCTACGTTAGAGCCGGTTATGAATCACCCGAATTTTCGGTTTGTAAAGGCGGATATCTGCGACAGGGAGGCTGTATACCGGCTGTTTGAGGAGGAAGCACCGGATGTCGTGGTGAACTTTGCGGCAGAGAGTCATGTGGACCGTTCCATTGAAAATCCGGGAGTATTTCTGGAGACCAATATCATGGGGACGGCAGTACTTATGGATGCCTGCAGAAAGTACGGAATACAGAGATATCATCTGGTATCTACGGATGAGGTATACGGAGATTTGCCGCTCGACCGGCCGGACTTATTCTTTACGGAGGAGACACCGATTCATACCAGTTCTCCGTACAGCAGCTCCAAGGCGGCAGCGGATTTGCTTGTACAGGCATACCACCGGACATATGGACTTCCGGTTACCATCAGTCGTTGTTCCAATAATTACGGACCGTACCATTTTCCGGAAAAGCTGATTCCGCTTATGATTGCAAATGCGCTGAACGATAAGCCGCTTCCGGTGTACGGCGAGGGAATCAATGTACGCGACTGGCTCTATGTAGAGGACCATTGCAAGGCTATCGATTTAATTATTCACAAAGGAAAGGTCGGAGAGGTTTATAATATCGGCGGTCATAACGAGATGCGCAATATCGATATTGTCAGGCTGATTTGTAAGGAGCTTGGTAAGCCGGAAAGTCTGATTACCTATGTAACCGACCGGAAGGGGCATGATATGCGTTACGCGATTGACCCGGCAAAGATTCATGCAGAGCTTGGCTGGCTTCCGGAGACAAAGTTTGCGGACGGCATCAAGAAAACGATACAGTGGTATTTAGAGCATAAGGAGTGGTGGGAAACCATTATTTCCGGGGAATATCAGAATTACTACGAGCGGATGTACGGCAACAGATAGGATTGTCCAGAAGGGAGAAGCGAATGAAAGCATTTGTGACCGGTGTTTCCGGACAGCTCGGCTATGATATGGAAAAGGAGCTTCTGCGCCGCGGTTATACAGTAGTTGGCAGTGACATTGCAGAAAACGAAAAGAGCGCGTTTCCTGCGGAGTCGGGCAGCAAAGGAGCCTATGAATTTGTTTTGCTTGATATCACGGATGAGAAAGCGGTAAATGCTGTGCTGCAACGCGTCAGACCGGATGTTGTGATACATTGTGCGGCATGGACGGCGGTAGATGCCGCAGAAGAGGCGGAGAATGCGGACAAGGTGCAGGCGGTAAACGTAACCGGTACACGAAATATCGCAAAGGCATGTAAGGCACTGGACTGTAAGATGATTTATATCAGCACGGATTATGTGTTTAACGGGCAGGGAGAGACGCCGTGGGATGCGGATTGTGAAGCCTATGCACCGTTAAATGTATACGGACAGACGAAGCTTGCCGGTGAGCTTGCGGTGAAGGAGCTGCTTTCAAACTATTTTATTGTCCGGATTGCATGGGTATTTGGGCAAAATGGGAATAATTTTATCAAAACCATGCTGAATATCGGAAAGAAATACGATACGCTCCGTGTGGTCTGTGACCAGATTGGTACTCCGACGTATACACCGGATCTTGCAAGACTTCTAGCAGATATGGCGGAGACAGAGAAGTACGGCTGCTATCATGCAACGAATGAAGGCGGCTATATCAGCTGGTATGAGTTTGCCTGTGAGATTTTTAAACAGGCAGGGTATGAGACAAAGGTACTGCCGGTTACTACAGAGGAATACGGACTTTCAAAAGCACAGAGACCGTTTAACAGCAGACTGGATAAGAGCAAGCTGGTGAAGATGGGATTTCAGCCGTTGCCGGAGTGGAAGGATGCGCTTTGCAGGTATCTGAAATTACTGGCATAATCTATCTTGATTATTTTAATTTTATGTTATTGGTTAGAATGAGAGGGGGTAGGACATGGACGTTTCCGGTTATTTGGCGGAACTGGTGCATGCACAGCTGGAGGGCAGGAAACCTCAGGCGGTTCCGCAGGGAATTACGATAGAAGAGATAACGGATATTGCAAAACGAAACCATATGGAATATTTATTACTGGGTGCTTTGTTGCGATTGGACAGCCTTTCCGAAAGTCAGGTAGAAGAGTTGCGGAGAAGGGTGATGCACAGTCTGATGCGGACCATGACCCAGGTAACAGAGTTCAGAGACCTGGAAAAAAGTTTTGAGGAGGCAGGCATCAAGAATCAGGCAATGAAGGGAGCCCGGATGAAATTTATTTATCCGTCACCGGAGATGCGTGAGATGAGCGATGTGGATATTCTGGTGGATGCGGCCTGCATGAAACAGGCGGCGCAGCTGTTGACCGAAAAAGGGTATACATTAGTACAGTCGATTAAGCATCATGACATCTACAAAAAGCCGCCGTTTATGGTTGTCGAAGTGCATAGGGCAATGTATGATAAGACGGTAGACGGCGGACAGTATAAGTATTTTTCGAATTTCTCCAGGGCAGTGCTTTGTGAGGGAATGCAATATACGTATGATTTCAACAGAGAAGATTTCTATATTTACATGATGGCGCATATGGCAAAGCATTTTTACACAATGGGGTGCGGCATTCGCAATCTTGTAGATATCTATGTCTATCAGGAAAAGTATGGTGCAGAGCTGAATAAGGCTTATATCAAAGAAGAGTTGAAAAAGTGCGGTATTCTGGAGTTTGTGCAGCATATGGAAAAGCTGGCGGCAATCTGGCTGAAGGGCGAAAAGGGCAGTATGTTTTATGCGGACTTGTTCCGGTATATGCTGGATAGCGGTATTTACGGCAAAGATGAGAACGGGATCTGGAATAAGTTTGCAGAGAAGAAGATGCACGGCAAGGAAGCAACACCGCGACAGCTGAAACGCTGGTACTATTTTCCGCCGATTTCCTATATGTCAGAGTATTATCCGTGGCTGGAAGGGCGTTCTTTTCTGCTTCCGATAGCATGGGGAATCCGGATGGGGCGCGGGATATTTATGAATAAGGGTGCACAGAAACGGAAAATGCTACATGAAATCGATACAGATAAGGTGAAGACCTATCAGTCAATTTATCAGAACATGGGATTGCATTTTAAGAAGTGATAGGAGGCTGCTATGTGGAGATTCGGGCAGAAAATGAATAAAATAGCGATTTTTTTGCTTGCCATGGGTATGCTCTTTGGCGGCTGCGGAAGAAAGGCAGACCCTATCGCAACAGAAAGCCCGACAGTGACCGGCGCTCCTATGCTGACAGAAGCTCCGGTAGTGACGGTAAGTCTCACGCCGACAGGTACTCCGGAATTGACAATGGGTTCAATGCCGACAGAAGCTCTGACAATGACAGTGAGTCCGGCGTTAACAGAGAGTCCGATGGCGACAGAAAGTCCGACGGTGACAGAAAGTCCGGCATCGACAGAGGTTCCATCAGAGACACCGCTTCCGGTTCCGACTGCAGAGCCAACAGAGTCACCGGCTTCTATGACAACGCCAATCCCGACACCGATGCCAAGTGCAACACCTACTCCAAGTCCTACACCAACGCCGGTTCCGACAGTAACCCCTCGCCCAACACCGACCGCAACACCGACCGCAACACCGCTTCCGGTTGTCATCGTGACGCCGACACCGGTTACGATAGAAGGGGGAACCGGGTTTGCTGTGTTAAGTGACGGAAATAATTACGTGGATGGATATTACAAGCATTGGGGAGGCGAGTTTGAAGAAACAAAGAATGCCATTTGTGCAACGGAATTTGTTGCGGTGACAGGAGATACTTATTATTATTACACGAATGATCCTCGTGTTCTTGTGACGATTCAGCAATATGACAAGGAGAAAAAGTGGATCATTCCAAAGAAAGAATACAGAAAGCTGGAGCGCGGAACTAAAGTTACTCTGGAGGAAAATACGGAATTTCTTTCCATTACACTTTGGTCCTCGGTATGGGGAATTGATTTGAAGGGGTTGTTTGAATGCGATCTGGTTATAGGATTTGTGAGTGAGGAACCGGATTTCTCCGTTCATACCGTAGCGATGAACCTGGATACCTGGGGTGACCCGGACAGATGGCAAAGAGGAAAGTATTCAGAGTCTACAGGGCAGTTACTGCTTGGAGACGACGGGTTATCTCTTGGTGACTATTGTACAATAGAGCAGGTAAAATACCTGGTTTCACTGCCGGAAAAAAGTCTGGAATTACGGATTATTGAGTTAACACAGGATAATCAGGTGATACGTCAAAAGAAGTTGATTAACGGTGAAATCTGGACTCCGGATAACAATACGGAAAAGGCTGCAGTCACGTTGGTTAGTACCTCAAAGGATGCTACGGTTCAGGAGCTTGAGGAGGCGGTGAAGCAATCCGGCGCCAAGCTACTTGGGTATTATCAGGATGACGGCTACAATACAGTAATGAGTCCTCTTACGGCTACGGAATTTGTGCAGAAGATGAATGTCGGCTGGAATCTCGGAAATTCCTTGGACTGTAAGGCGAAAACACGAGGTCTTGATGCAAATGTGAAGCAGGAGCTGGCATGGTTTAATCCGTATGTTGAGAAAGCACTGATTGATTATGTCGCTGAGTGTGGATTTAATACGATTCGCATTCCGGTAACCTGGTTTTATAATACCGGGGTTGATGAAGAGGGAAATCTCGTCATCGGTGAGGAATTCTTAGCAAGAGTCAAACAGGTTGTGAATTATGCAATTGAAAACG
>JAQXOR010000086.1 GCA_029099805.1 Lachnospiraceae bacterium | reverse complement strand
TATGTTACGGTAACGACGACAGAAGAGCTGCAGACTGTGGTCAAGCTTTGTAACCGGCATGAGGTGCCTTGGGTAGTGCTTGGAAACGGGAGCAATGTACTTGTCTCGGATACCGGGATAAGAGGCGCGGTCTTGCGTCTTTCCGGGGAATTTGCCCGGTGTGAAATAACCGAAGATATTTTTAACGGAAGGGCCGAGGCAGTGGCAGGCGCGGGAATGCTTCTTTCTGCATTTGCCATGCGCCTGGCAAAAAAGGGCTTCTCCGGATTTGAATTTGCAGCCGGAATCCCGGGAAGCGTAGGCGGTGCGGTCATGATGAATGCAGGCGCCTATGGCGGAGAAATCAGGGATTGTATTACACAGGCTGAAATAATAACCGCGGACGGAGAACGAAAGCTTTTATCCGCAGAGGAGCTGCAGCTTTCTTACCGGCACAGTATTTTGATGGAGAAAAAAGGAATTGTGACAAAGGCATGGTTTTCATTTTCTGTCTGTTCCAAACTGTATATTCTGTCAAATATTGAACTGTTGAACCGAAGACGAAAGGAAAAACAACCGCTTGAGTATCCGAGTGCGGGCTCGACGTTTAAGCGTCCGGAAGGGAATTATGCCGGAAAGCTGATTATGGAAGCGGGGCTTGCCGGAAAACAAATCGGAGGTGCAGCGGTTTCGGAGAAACACTGCGGTTTTATTATTAATAAAGCGAATGCTACGGCAACGGATATTTATATGCTGATGCGGTACGTGATTCAAAAGGTGGAAGAAACAAGCGGAATACGGCTCGAGCCTGAGGTAAAGCTGCTTGGTGATTTTTTGGCATAGATACTTCGGAGGAGCTTATGTCGTTTTCAATGGAGGTTAAGGAAGAACTTTACGGCGTGAATGTTCAGGCAAGACACTGTAAAATAGCTGAGCTTTCCGCTTTGGTTGCAGTGTGTGGTAAAATAGATGTTGACAAAAGTGGACATCTTCATATAAAATTACAGACGGAAAGTGGATATGTGGCCCGCAAATGTAATATGCTTCTCAGACGTTTATGTCAGATACCTGTTTTTGTGTCGGTACGCGCCGCTAAGGGGAAGCAGTCTTATGCACAGTATCTGATTGAGATACAGGGAGACGGGAATGTCCGAAAGGTAACAGAACTTTTAAAATTAAAGGTATCCGGAAAGGACGGTATGCTTAAGTCAGATGGTATGGTACTTTTACATACGTGCTGTAAGCGGGCTTTTTTGCGTGGTTCGTTCCTGGCCTCCGGTTCCATCAGTAATCCACAGAAGTCATATCATTTTGAAATCAGTGAGACAGAGCAGAACCGTGCGGAGCAGATCGTTACACTGATTCGCTCATTTGGTGTTGATGCAAAATCCATTATGCGGAAAAGCTATCATGTCGTGTATGTAAAAGAAGGCTCACAGGTAGCGGAATTACTTAATATTATGGAGGCACACAAAGCACTTATGAAATTTGAAAATGTGCGTATTATAAAGGATGTGCGAAACTCTGTAAATCGTCAGGTGAATTGTGAAACGGCAAATCTGAATAAGACAGTGAATGCAGCCAGAAAACAGTATGAAGATATTATACTGATTCGGGACAGCGGGGGCTTGTCGAGACTGCCGGAACCTCTGGAGGAGGTTGCTCTGTTGCGTTTGGAATATCCGGAAGCATCTTTGATTGAACTCGGAGAGATGCTGAGTCCGAAACTGGGAAAATCGGGAGTAAACCATCGTTTAAAAAAGATAAGTGAATTTGCAGATACTCTGCGAGGTTAAGAAGGAGGATTTGAGATGATTTCTAAAAATATCACAATCAGTATCCCATCCGGTCTGGAAGCAAGACCGGTGGCACTTTTAGTGCAGGTGGCAAGCCGTTTCGAGAGCAGGATTACCATTGAAAGCGGCGACAAAGTTGTCAATGCAAAGAGCATCATGGGCATGATGACGCTTGGACTTGCGGCCGGAGAAAATGTGACTGTGAACGCAGACGGTGTGGATGAAGCAAATGCCATTGCCGAAATTGAGAAGTATCTGAGCGCTGAAAACTAAGAAAGATGCCGTAAAGATGCAAGAGTGTGTCTTTACGGTTTTTTACTTTACGGGAAATATCGTGTTACTGCAACGGAGTTTCGTATCGTTAGGTGTGGTACCGGGGAAGGAGCAACATGGAATTCACTCATCTTCATGTCCATACAGAGTACAGTCTTCTGGATGGTTCCTCTAAAATCAAAGAAATTGTGGCAAGAGCAAAAGAACTCGGGATGGACAGTCTTGCAATTACAGACCATGGTGTGATGTATGGTGTGATTGATTTTTACCGTGCCTGTAAAGCAGTGGGAATTCGTCCGGTACTCGGCTGTGAGGTTTATGTAGCTCCCGGTTCACGGTTTCATAAGGAAGGCGGAGATTCGGAGGAACGGTATTATCATCTCGTTCTTCTTGCTGAAAATAATACCGGTTATGCTAATCTGATAAAGATTGTATCCAAAGGATTTACCGAAGGATATTATTATAAACCCCGCGTGGATTTAGAGGTATTACGGGAGTACCATGAGGGGATTATTGCACTTTCTGCCTGTCTTGCAGGAGAGGTGGCAACTCACTTAAAGAGAGGCTTTTACGAGGAGGGAAAAGCTGCTGCACTGCGGCTGCTTGACATCTTCGGAGAAGGCAATTTCTTTTTGGAAATGCAGGACCACGGAATAGCGGAACAAAGAACCGTAAATCATGCATTGCTGCGGATGAGCACAGAGACCGGGATTCCTCTGGTGGCAACTAACGATGTGCACTATACCTTTGCAGAGGATGAAAAGGCACATGACATCCTCCTGTGTATTCAGACACAGAAGAAAGTGACGGACGAGGACCGCATGAGGTATGAGGGGGGACAATTCTACTTAAAGTCACCGGAAGAAATGGAGGCTTTGTTTCCGTATGCAAAGGAAGCCCTGCAGAGGACAAAAGCAATTTCAGACCGCTGCAATGTAGAAATTGTATTTGGAGAATATAAACTGCCGCATTATGATGTGCCGGAAGGATATGATGCATGGACCTATTTACAGGCCTTATGTGCGGAGGGAATGAAGAAACGGTATCCGGTGGTGACAAAGGAGTTACAGGACCGTCTGGATTATGAGCTGGGTATCATCCATACCATGGGCTTTGACGATTATTATCTGATTGTATGGGATTTTATTAAATATGCCAAGGACCATGATATTATGGTTGGCCCGGGACGTGGCAGCGGGGCAGCAAGCATTGCAGCGTATGCTCTTGGTATTACGGACATTGATCCGATACGGTATCAGTTACTTTTTGAACGTTTTTTAAATCCGGAGCGCGTTTCCATGCCGGATTTTGATATCGATTTCTGCTTTGAAAGAAGGCAGGAGGTAATTGATTATGTAGTACAAAAGTACGGAAAAGAAAGAGTAGTACAAATCGTTACGTTTGGTACGATGGCTGCCCGCGGAGTAATCCGCGATGTGGGACGCGCTCTGGATTATTCCTATGCGCTTTGTGACCAGGTGGCGAAGATGATTCCGATGGAACTGGGAATCACAATAGAAAAAGCATTGCAAAGTAATTCTGAACTGCGGACGTTGTATGAGTCGGATGAAAAGATACAATATCTGATTGATATGTCAAAGCGTCTGGAAGGACTTCCGAGACATACCTCAATGCATGCGGCGGGCGTTGTCATTTCGAATGCTCCCGCAGATGAGTATGTACCGTTGTCGCGCGGCTCTGAGGATGCGATTACTACGCAGTTCACGATGACAACATTAGAAGAGCTTGGACTGTTAAAGATGGATTTTCTGGGCCTTAGAACGCTAACGGTTATTCAGAATGCGGAGAGGCTGGTCAATAAAAATCGTCCGAAGGAAGAATGGCTGGATATGAATTCCATCAGTTATGACGATGCCAACATCTATGAGATGATTGGAAGCGGAAAGCTGGAAGGGGTATTCCAGCTGGAAAGTACCGGGATGAAGAACTTTATGAAGGAGTTAAAGCCGGAGAACCTGGAAGACGTAATTGCCGGGATTTCGCTGTATCGTCCGGGACCGATGGACTTTATTCCCAAATATATTAAAGGTAAGCAGAATCCGGACAGCATCGTATATGATTGTCCGGAGCTGGAACCGATATTAAAGACAACACACGGCTGTATTGTATATCAGGAGCAGGTAATGCAGATTGTGCGGGAGCTTGCGGGATACAGTTACGGGCGAAGTGACCTGGTTCGTCGTGCCATGGCAAAGAAAAAGGCTGATGTAATGGCAAAGGAGAGGAAAAACTTTGTTTACGGCAACGAGGCTGAGGGAGTAAAGGGGTGTATTGCAAACGGCATACCGGAAGAAATCGGAAATAAGATTTTTGATGAAATGACTGATTTTGCAAAATATGCATTTAATAAGGCGCATGCAGCCTGTTATGCGGTAGTATCTTATCGTACGGCATACTTAAAATACTATCACCCGGTAGAATTCATGGCAGCTCTGATGACCTCTATTATGGATAACACCGGAAAGGTATCGGAGTATATTTTTACCTGTCGTCAGATGGGGATAGCAATTCTTCCTCCGGATGTGAATTCGGGAGATGAGCGGTTTACTACGGAGGATGGTGCGATTCGCTTTGCGCTGGCGGCTATCAAAGGAATCGGTAAACCGGTTATTCGTGAGATAGTAGCGGAACGGGAGGCAAACGGACCGTTTACTACATTGAAGAACTTCATTGAACGCTTATCCGGAAGCGGAGTGAATAAAAGAGCGTTGGAAAGCTTCATTAAGGCCGGAGCATTTGACTGCCTGAAAGGAAATCGAAGACAATTTATGTTAAGCTATGCTGCAATTGCGGACAGTGTAGCTGCGGAGAAGAAGAAAAATCTATCCGGACAGATGAGCCTGTTTGATTTTGCCGCACCGGAAGAAAAGGCTGAGTTTGAGGTGCGTTTTCCGGAGGTTGAGGAATTTGATAAAAGCGAGATTCTTGCTCTGGAGAAAGAAACATTAGGAGTTTATCTGAGCGGGCATCCGCTTGACGAATATCAGGAAATGTTGAAGAAAAATATTACCAGAGTATCAACGGACTTTTTGCCGGAGGAAGAGGGCGAAGAGGGGAAGATGCAGGTACAGGACGGGGAGATGGTGGTAATTGGCGGTATTATTACCGATATTACCAAAAAGACGACCCGCAGCAATTCTATGATGGCATTTGTTACAATAGAGGATGTATTCGGAACGGTGGAGGTTATTGTATTTCCAAGGGATTATGAGAAATATAAGCAGGAGCTGGTTCAGGATAATAAGATATTTATCCGGGGACGGGTTGCTGTGGAAGAGGAACGTGCGGCAAGAGTAATCTGCAGCGAGATAATTCCGTTTGCCTTGATACCGCGTGAGATATGGATACGCTTTCCGGATAAAGAAGCATTTCTGAAACAGGAGGAGGAGCTTTACCGGATACTGAATTCTTACGACGGAAAAGAGGAGACCGTGATTTATTGTGTCGCTGAAAAGGCAATCAAGCATTTGCCTAAGAGCCATTCAACGATGGTATGTGAGTCATTAATTTCCCGCTTAGAGGCGGTATTCGGGAAAGATTCTGTAAAAGTTGTGGAAAAAACTCTTGAAAAACGTAACTAAACGCTGTACAATACAGTAGAATGTAGATGTAAAGAAGTACGGAGGAATAAAAGATGGCTGTGAAAAAGAATGATGCGAAAAAAACAGTTGGAAAGAAATCTGCCGATGAGATTAAGACAATCGGTGTGTTAACCAGTGGTGGAGATGCTCCGGGTATGAATGCAGTGATTCGTGCGGTAGTCAGAACGGCACTTGCAAATGGAAAAAATGTAAAGGGTATCCGCAGAGGATATGCCGGTCTTTTAGATGAAGATATTGTGGATATGGATGCAAAGAGTGTTGCGGACATTATCCAGCGAGGAGGAACGATTCTGTATACTGCACGGTGTGCAGAGTTTACGACACCTGAGGGTCAGGACAAGGGCGCAGAGATTTGCAGAAAGCACGGAATTGATGCGGTAGTTGTGATTGGCGGTGATGGTTCTTTCCAGGGAGCAAGAAAGCTTGCTGCCCGCGGAATCAATACGATAGGTGTTCCGGGTACGATTGACTTGGACATCGCATGTACGGATTATACCATTGGATTTGATACTGCGATTAATACTGCCATGGAGGCAATTGATAAAGTTCGCGATACATCCACTTCTCATGAAAGATGCAGTATTATTGAGGTTATGGGACGGCATGCGGGATATATTGCATTGTGGTGCGGTATTGCAAACGGTGCGGAGGATGTTCTTTTACCGGAGCGTTATGAGGAAAATTATGAACAGCGTATTATCGAGAATATCAGAGAGAAGAAAAAACTCGGTAAAAAGCATCACATAATCATTAATGCAGAGGGTGTTGGTGATTCCTATGAGATGGCAAAACGTATTGAGCAGGCTACCGGAATGGAAACCAGAGCTACGATTGTAGGACATATTCAGCGAGGCGGAAGCCCTACCTGCAGAGACCGTGTTTATGCTTCTATGATGGGTTCGAAGGCTGTTGAACTTTTATGTGAAGGAAAAAGTAATCGTGTAGTGGCACATAAGGATGGAGCGTTTGTGGATTATGATATTGAAGAGGCGCTTTCCATGAAAAAGGATTTGGATGATGACATGGTTCTGCTGTCTCGCAAGCTGTCCAGAAAGTAAATGAATCGAGAAAATGAAAAGAGAGGCTGTCGCTTGAATATGTGACAGCCTCTTTGGCGTATGGAACAGTATGTTTTCTTTAACTAAACGGCGATATCAACATTCGCACCGAGTAGGGCGTCTAAATCCGCCGCCTTTTTATTTTTGTCATAATCAGAGTTTCCGTATTTTATCAGAGTACGGGTGGTGCCACCTGCAACATAGGAACGTCCACACTCCGGACATATTGCGGTTTTTAGCGATACCGTAGCTGAGAGAAGTGCATTTCCCGGTTTATTTCCTTCGCGTTTTGCATTGGCAACATGTTCATTTTCGTGAGATAAGACAACACCGGCCGAAGCTTCCGGGGCGATGTGTCCGGGAGCTTTGAAAGAGACATTTCCTTCATTGGAGCCATCAATATATTTACGTTCTTTACAGGTCTGACATTCTCCCTTTGCTTTTGCCTTCTGGGTGCGGCCGTTTTCCTTTGTATCATCAGATAGTGATTTAACAGAAGCGGCAGGGGAAGACGCAGCCTTTGCAACACCGTTAGATGGAACCTGCGGCGCTGTGATTCCCGGATAGATTCCGGTATCTGCCTGTGGAATGGAAAGAAACATATTGCTACCTCCTTTCTTTACGTACCGTAGGGAAAGTGCTTATCGTTTTTTGACAGCGGAATAAGCAGTTGTCTTTTCCTGCTGACGCTCTCTTTGCTTTGCCATAAGATAAGAGGACAGATAGGAATTCGGTTCAATAAATTTGCAACCGTAAGTATAAGTCCCTTTCTCCTCATTATGCTCTTTGCGTACAATTGTAGCAGAGAGCGAGAGACTCTTGCGCTCGGTCAGAGGAATAGTCAGGCGAATGGTACGTGACGTCTCATATTCCTCCTTACAGACAAATCCGAAACCGGATTCACTGATATCGCGTACCAGTACGTTAAATGATTGTGGTCCGTGACTTTGGAAAACGGTGATTGCCATTGTCTCTCCGATATAAACGCGAAAAGAATTACGGCGGTTATATGGTTTGGCCTCTCCCTCCAAAGCAAGGCGGTAATAGGTATTGCCTTTTACCTTAACAAGAGGCAGCGTAACAGAATGCCACGCGTATACAGCCTGTTCCTGCAGATACAGAAAATCGATGGTACAGGAATCGCCGAAGCCTACAGTACGCCCCTCTACCAGAATCGGCTGCAATAATATGTAATCGGAATGCACCTCCGCAATGGTTGTAGCTAAATCCTTTGATTTTAGTCCGACAGTAACGACTAAGGTTGCGGGATGCTGCGGTTGTAAATCTGAAATCGTCATAATGTAAAAGCCCCTTACAGATATAGCAAAACTAAGTATATCAGATATACGTTATTATACTACATACTTTTTACGGTTGCAAGTATAAAAGGAACGGCACGTGACAAAAGATGCGGCAGCATAGCGAAGTATATTGTATATAGGAAGAAGGTATGCTATACTTTCTTTGAAAAGGAGAGTGACAAACAGTATGATTTTTCCGGAATGGATAAAAAGCGGGGATAGTATTGGAGTTACAGCCTGTTCTGCCGGTAAGACCGCACCGGTTGATTTGATTCGATTGGACAGTGCGGCACGACAATTAGAAAAACGCGGATATCATGTGATAGAAACTCCGGACGTTCGAAAGAATGAGAGAGGGCGCAGTGCAGAGGCACGCGTGCGTGCGGAGGAGCTGCATTCGTTAGTCAGAAATCCGGAGGTGACATGGATAGTACAGGCATGCGGAGGCGATTATCTGGCGGAGATGCTTTCTTATACCGATTTTGATGAGATTAAAAGATATCCGAAATGGTATCAGGGCTACTCAGACCCTACGGGTCTTTTATTTACCATTACTACAAATTGTGATATGGCTACAGTTTATGCCGGAAATTTCGGTGATTTCGGAATGGAACAATGGCATAGGTGTCTGGAAGAAAATGTGGGAGTGTTGGAGGGGAGCACTTTTACACAAAAGAGTTTTCCGATGTATAAGAACGGATTTGCCGAGAGGATTACCGGTTATGAGGATTATCAGGAGGATACTCCGGTACGCTGGGAATGCAGGACGGGACAGTGTAAGCTTTCGGGGCGGCTTTTGGGGGGCTGTCTTGATGTGCTGCTGGATTTGGTGGGAACCCGGTTTGATAAAACCGCCGAGTGGTGCGAACGCTATAAGGACGATGGAATCCTCTGGTATTTGGAGAGTTTTGCACTGAGTGCGGAAAGGCTTACGTGCGGTCTTTGGCACTTAAAGGAGGCGGGATGGTTCCGGCATGCCGGCGGCTTTGTGTTCGGAAGACCTACGTTTTTCTCTTCGGAAAATGATATAGGCTATCAGGAAGCAGTGGAATCTGTATTGGGAGAACTTTCAGTACCGATTGTATATGAAGCAGATATCGGGCATAAGGCTCCGCGTATGACAATGATAAACGGTGCACGGGCTGAGCTGACGACAACGGACGGAAAAGGAGAACTTCTGCTCAAATTTTAGGTGTGGCTGACGGAAAGGGGAAAAGATGGAACAAAAGAGTAAATCGTTGGAAGAATTGCAGGAATTCGGACAGCCCTCGGAGAAACAGGATACAGAGAGGGGGCAGAAAAAAGAACCGCTTGCCGGGAGGGAAGTATTGGTACGGTTTTGTTATTTTCCAGCCGCCTGCCTGTTTTCCGAGATAGTTTTACGGCTTTGTATTTATCGCGGATTTCCGGAAGGGACAACGGCGGCCATGCTCCAGGCATTGGCTGCGGGTTGTGTGTTTACCCTTTTGACACTCTGTTTTCCGGTGACCCTGAATCGCATTTTCTGTTATCTCGGATTGACGGGAATTGCCCTGTATGCCAATATACAGTTACTTTATTTTACGGTATTTCAGCGCTTCTTCTCGTTTCGTCTGATGGCGGTCGGTACAGATGTATTCGAATTTAAGCAGCAGATTTTTTCTACAATGGCGGCAAGGTGGTACGGGATTCTATTGTTGCTTGTTCCGCTTCTTTTCCGTATTCTGCTGGATGCTGCCGGCTACGGTTTCCAAAGCCTGTACAAAGGAACGCTGCTCTATCCCTTAGGGGCGACAC
>JAQXOR010000085.1 GCA_029099805.1 Lachnospiraceae bacterium | reverse complement strand
CTATTGCTATATCGCTTTAAACTATAGCACTTTAAATGATTGAAGTCAAGTGCTTTATTAAATTCTGCAAAAAAAGAGCAATCAGAAAGGGGTGCACATCAGCCTTTCTGATTGCTCTGTTCAAATTAGTACTCAGACACCTTTCGCGGTGCTTTTTGCTTGATATACGACACCATTTTCTCATTCGGCTCGAAATAGACCAGAGTCTGCAAATCGCCGGATGACTCAACAATGCAGTATACTTTGCGGTCCTTTTCCAAGGAGGTAAAATCAAGCTTCTTTGCTGCCGGATTACTCTTGTAGCTGTCCAGTGCATGAGAATTTGCCGGAGCCATAATCAATACCTGATCAAAATCCAGCCGGTACATATGCTTTCTTTTCTCTCCCGCCATAATTTTATCAAAATCCAGCTGCCCATCGCAGAAAACATACTCATAAACAACAGAAAGACACGGCAAAAGATAATATGCCGCAAAGGCTCCCAACACACCTAAAAGCGTTAACAGCAATTTGTTGAATAGAAAGCCTGCCACAATTAGTACTGCCACAAAAAGAATCGTTACCACCTTAATCAAGGTATCGGTTGCTGTTACTCTCTTTTTTACATTTGCCTCTGTGTATAAATCGTTCATCCGTATCCCCTTTCTTCTTCACAATACGCAGATACCCCGGGGGACATTGTCCTCCGAGGTCCTGCACGAATTATCTCTTTCACTCAGCCAGAAGTACTCTGTTTTCTGTTTACATCATACCCATGCCTGGTGCACCGCCTGCCGGCATTGCCGGAGCCTCTTCCTTAATGTTAGCCACAGCAGACTCTGTGGTAAGGAAGGTCGAAGCAACACTGGTAGCATTCTGTAATGCACTTCTTGTAACCTTTGCCGGGTCTAAGATGCCGTCCTTCACCATGTCAACATACTCTTCGGTAAGTGCATTGAAGCCGATACCTACGTTCTGCTCTTTTACCTTGTTTACGATAACAGAGCCTTCCAACCCTGCATTCGTAGCGATGCAGCGAAGCGGAGCTTCAAGAGCTGCAAGGATAATATTTGCACCGGTCTTCTCATCCCCTTCTAAGGTAGCTGCTAACTTAGCAACCTCCTTGGAAGCGTGGATATATGCGGAGCCGCCGCCTGCGATAATACCTTCCTCAACTGCTGCCTTGGTAGCTGCAAGAGCATCCTCCATACGGAGCTTGTTCTCCTTCATCTCTGTCTCGGTAGCCGCACCGACACGAATCACTGCTACGCCGCCTGCCAGCTTTGCAAGTCTTTCCTGAAGCTTCTCTCTGTCGAACTCGGAAGTGGTCTCTTCAATCTGAGCCTTAATCTGTGCCACTCTTGCTGCGATTTCAGCCTTGTCGCCTTCACCGTCAACAATAATGGTATTTTCCTTCTGTACCTTAACAGACTTTGCACGACCGAGCTGGTCAATCGTAGTATCCTTAAGGTCAAGACCAAGCTCGTCGGTGATAACCGTACCACCGGTCAGGATTGCGATATCCTGAAGCATCGCCTTTCTTCTGTCGCCGTAGCCCGGTGCCTTAACGGCAGCTACCACGAAGGTACCGCGAAGCTTATTGAGTACGAGTGTGGTAAGAGCCTCACCCTCAACATCCTCGGCAATAATGAGAAGTCTCTGACCGGACTGTACAATCTGCTCCAGAACCGGTAAAATGTCCTGAATATTGGAAATCTTCTTATCGGTAATCAAAATATACGGATTGTCAAGAACTGCCTCCATCTTATCCATATCGGTAGCCATATATGCGGAAATATAACCGCGGTCAAACTGCATACCCTCTACTACATCAAGCTCGGTCTTCATGGTTTTGGACTCTTCGATGGTAATTACGCCGTCCTTGGAAACCTTCTCCATTGCGTCTGCTACCATCTGGCCGACCATCTCATCACCAGCGGAGATCGCAGCAACCTTTGCGACCTGCTCCTTGCCGGTAATTGCGGAGCTCATGGTAGAAATAGCCTCTACCGCACACTCGGTAGCCTTCTTCATACCTTTTCTTAAGATAATCGGGTTTGCACCTGCAGCCAGGTTCTTCATGCCCTCATTAATCATAGCCTGTGCAAGAACCGTTGCGGTTGTGGTACCGTCACCTGCCACATCATTCGTCTTTGTAGCTACTTCCTTTACCAGCTGGGCTCCCATATTCTCGAATGCATCCTCAAGCTCGATTTCCTTTGCAATGGTAACACCGTCGTTGGTGATAAGCGGTGCTCCGTATGACTTATCCAATACTACATTTCTGCCCTTCGGTCCGAGAGTAACCTTTACGGTATTTGCCAACTTATTTACGCCCTGCTCCAAAGCAGTTCTTGCTTCTGCACCATACTTAATTTCCTTTGCCATAATAAAAACCTCCGTTCTGAATTAGTCTTCTACGATTGCTACGATATCGTTCTGCTTAACAATGATATATTCTTCCTCGCCAAGCTTAACTTCCGTTCCCGCATACTTGGAGTAGATTACTTTATCTCCAACCTTTACCTGCATGGTAACTTCCTTACCGTCTACAATTCCACCCGGTCCTACCGCAATTACTTCTGCCTGCTGCGGCTTCTCCTTTGCCTGACCCGGAAGCACGATTCCGGACTTTGTCGTTTCTTCTGCTACCAACTGCTTTAAAACTACCTTGTCACCTAACGGTACTAACTTCATGATAATTCCTCCTTCTATTCTGCGCGGTATAAATACCGCTTTCTGTCGCTTTTTGTTAGCACTCATCTCTTACGAGTGCTAACCGATATCCATATATTACATACTTGCAAGAAAAGATGCAAGTATTTTTCTTCGGACAATTCCGTGCATTTTTTACATATACTCATGTATTCTCACAAATGCTCTTTTATTCTAAATTTTACTCAATTATTCAAAATCTTTTATTCCACATCAATACCGTTTGTCTTCTGAATCGCCCGCGGCAGGGCATCCTTCGAATTCTTCCACGGTGCATCCGCATTACGATAATCGAATTTGTCGATGAACCATTCCAAATCATCCCGTACCCGCTTCATATTGTCCAGATATACCGTGTTTAACAATTCCAGAAACTCCGTCAGTTCTCTTCCGGACAGATGCTGCGGTGCCAGCTCATATAACAGTGCATAATGCTCGCTGCAAAACCCTTTACTTCCTGCCAGCTTTTCACGAAATTCCGCTTCCTTTTCATATAAATAAAAAACGGTTGCTAAATAACGTTCAAACACCTTCTCTACCCGTTCACATACAAAGCAGGAGCTGTTTACTTTTTTCATATATTCTGCTACAGGAGCATCTGCCTTTTTCCGGAACAGCCCTCCGCCTATTACCGGTCCCTGTGAAAGTCGTTCCGCCTCCTTTATCGTCCGGTCCATATGCGTCTTTAAAATCAAGGCAAGCCCCAGCCTGTTCTGTTGTCTGTACAATTCTTTTGCATGAGCGGCGCAAAACCCTACCCGGTCCGTTACCATCCGGACATCATCTTCCATATAACTCGGTCCCAGCGTATAGTCCAGAGAAGCCTTCTCAAGCTGCCGTCGCATCGCACATACCGGGCACTCACAATCCTGTTCCAACGCTTCATTTACCGGTATCGTATATAACTGTTCTTTCATTCTGTAGTCTCCGTTTCTGTAAAGAAAGAAGGCCGCGCCGGATTGACGCAGCCTTCCGTTTACTTGTTCTTTATTTGGGCGGTAATCAGTTCCTTTATCTCTCTTGCCTTATTTTTGATACGTTCCGGCGCATTCCGGGACACAATCACCTTTGAAATCATCCGTCCGGCCTCTTCATAGCGTCCGATACGTCTGCCGATATCTGCCAGCAAACAGTACAGTGTCATCTCATCCATTCCGCAAATCGGATAATTCTCCTTTGACATTGCTTCCATAAATCCATCAAATGCATTCTTTAAAAACTCCAGCTCCTGCCCCCGCAAAGACTCCTTCTCTTTTTCGTCGGTAGCGGCATCCTCCTGCTTTGCCCGAAACAGCCAGGCAGTCTTTAAACAGGTATATGCTCTTTCGCTGAGTCTGGAATGCTTTACCACCGCACAGGCAAGTGCCAGACGATGATACAAAATCGCATCATCATAGGAATACACCCCGGTCAGCTTCAATGATGCATTAAACTTCCTCGAAATCTGCTCCATAATAAGCTTGGACTGTGCGGATGACATCGCGGTAAAAAAACGATTCAGTGCCGCATAGCCGCAACGCGGGCATACAATTGCATCGTACTTTAACGGATCAATCCCCTGATATTTCGGGCGCAAATCCGTGTCCGTCCCGATTAGCTTTGCCTTTCCGGTACGTACCGCACTGCACTTAAATTCATTATCACATACCGGACAGGTATGGGTCTTCTCAAACAGATAATCTATCTCTGTTTTCTCCTGCTTTTCAACGCTGCCGTTTTCCTTCTTCTCCTTTGATTCCACATCCCCGTAGACGTTCATTTCACTTACGCCACCCAGACCCAGTGCCTCTAAGCCCGACAGTAAACCACTCATCTGTTCTTCCTCCGAAATCTCTCCCTCAGTCTTCCGAAAAGACCCTTAGCTTAATCATACGATACTTTTTCCCTTTTATCAAGCATTTTTTCAGAAAAAGAATACCCTCTGTAAGGAACTTAATCAAAGTATTTCCGAAAAGCAAACGCATCCTTGAACTCAAAACCTTTTTCAAACAGTTTACTGCACTGTCCGATTAACCAGCCATTTATTATTGCACATAGGATTGTCCCCGCTTTTACACCTTCAAATTGCAAAAATCCTATAAAGATAAAGGACATAAGGATAGCAATCAAACAGCTGCAACAGTCATAGATTGTTTTTACTTTGCTTATCTCTTTCTTATATTTGGAAGAAAGCTCTTTTACAAACAATTCATACGCTTCCGGTGCGATATAGGTATGGAACAGTAAGGAGACTCCCACTGCACACAGCACGATTCCGACAATAAAAAAAGCAACCCTTTGAATAACACCCTGTCCCGGCAGGATGCCTACTAGTTTCATCATAGCATCAAGTACGGTTCCATAGATAAATGCTGTTACAAAGGAAAATAAAAACTTTCGTTTAAATCTGTGAACAAGGAAAGAAAGGATAATAAGCAGGAACGCCTGAAAGCAATATTCTGCTACTCCAAAAGAAAACCAGTTCAAATAGCATGATACCTTGAGATGAATAAGATATGCCGGGGCAACTACCATCGACATACCAAAATCCGCACGTTCCATTAATGCGGTGCCAAATGCAAGAGCTATGATTCCAATCACATATGCCAGCTCCGTATAAAATGTCTTTTTCATAAAGACTCCTTTCACTCACTGACGTTTGATACAGAAACGGCAAAAGATGTAATTAATTCATTCGCGCCCCATTATAGCATACTTTGTTACACTTTCCAAGCATTTTCTGTTCAGCCGGTATTACCATGCATTTTTCCTATCCCTCTGCCATACACTACATTAAACATACTCCTATGAGGTAGCCCATGAATCCCGAACAGGACCCTTCCAAAACCTATCGCATTGTAAAATATTGTCTTTTTATTTTTTCACTTGCTTTCTTTGTCTTTGCAGGAATCAAGGTATTAAATTCCACCGTAGCCGTCTCCGGCAAGGCGAAGAAGCTTCCGATTTACTGTGTGGATACCGATGAAAAAAAGGTGGCACTCAGCTTTGACGCGGCGTGGGGGAATGAAGATACCGCCAATCTCCTCGAAATTCTAAAGCGAAACGACGTCCGCGTCACCTTTTTTATGACCGGAGAATGGATGGGGAAATATCCGGATGATGTAAAAGCCATCCTTGCGGCAGGTCACGACCTCGGCAACCACAGCGAAAATCATAAGCAGATGTCAAAGCTCTCCGCGGAGCAGTGCCGCACTGAGCTGCAGAAGGCGCATGACCGTATCAAAGAGCTGACCGGAGTGGAAATGAACCTGTTCCGGCCTCCGTATGGGGATTATAACAACACACTGATTGAGGTAACGAACGACATGGGCTATCACTGTGTGCAGTGGGATGTGGATTCTCTTGACTGGAAGGATTACGGTGCCGACGCCATTGTCAATAAGGTATTAAATCATAAGCATCTCGGAAACGGCTCCATAATACTGATGCACAACGGAGCAAAATACACGCCGGAGGCTCTGGAAGCCGTAATCTTAGGTCTGAAAGAAAAAGGATATACTCTGGTTCCGATATCAGAGCTGATTTATAAAGAAAATTACGAAATGGACCATGAAGGAAGACAGCATCAGAAAGAGAATAACGTAACGCCCGTGCCGCAAGCAAATGCGGCACAGGCGCTCTACTTTCTTCCCGGAAGTCTATTTATCCCATCACATATTCTTTGAATCGCTCCCCGCGTTCTTCAAAGTTCTTAAAATATCCATAGGATGGTGCCGCCGGAGACATCACACATGCCCTTCCCTGCGCCGTTACCTGCTTTGCCACGGCTACAGCCGCTTCCAGGTCCTCGACAAGGATGCGATTTTCTCCCGGCTTCAGTGCCCCGTAAATACGTTTTCCGGTATCATACATAAAAATGTAGGTATACTCCGTATGTACCTCGATAAAAGCTACCAGTACACTGTAATCGATACCTCGGTCCATTCCGCCGATTAAGATGGTCTGTACATCACGAATTGCCTTCAATGCGCAAATTGCAGCTTCCGGAATAGTAGAAATGGAATCGTCAAAATACCGCACGCCGTCCTTCTCTCCGATATACTCCAGGCGGTGAGGCAGATTGTCAATTTCCCCGAGGGCTGCTTTAACCGCCTCCGGCTCACAACCGTACACCTCAGTAGCAATCCGGTACACAAACTCTGCATTGTACTGGTTCTGTTCTCCAAGAATCTTAAGGTCATATTTTCTTTCGGTAACCGGCGAAATAACTGTCAGTCCTGCCGGAACAGACACACACGCCGTCCCCAGCTCTGCAAGCGGTACACCGGCGCCACAGTACAAATAGTCATTCGCCTCCTGATACTTTGCTATGGCATATTTTGCTGACATGTACCGCTCCATTGTCTTGTAATAATCCAGATGCTCTTCAAAAATATTAAGAAGAACTGCTACATGAGGCGATACCTTTGTATGATACAACTGGTGGCAGGACAGCTCAAATACTACAATTGTATCTGCCGTAATCTCTCCGTAATAGTCCAGACAAGGCTTCCCGATATTCCCAAGAAGTAACACCGGATGTCCCGTACACTTCTTCAGCACATGATACAGCATAGTGGAAGTTGTACTCTTCCCTTTCGTTCCGGTAACTCCGATAACCTGCTCCCGGAACTGTCCTAAAAAAAGTTCTGTCTGGGAAGTGTATTTCGGATTATATTGAAGCATCGGAATCCCCGGACTTTTCAAAATCAGATCATACCGCGCCTCATCGATTCCGTCTATCTTTCCTTCATATACCTCGACCGATGCAGGAGAACAATAGCGGTTGATAAACGCTTCGGTTGATTTTCCCTCTCTGCCGTATCCCCAGATTAACAGCCTTTTTCCATTCAGATACTTTACGATATCCATACACCGCTCCGATCTGCCAGCTCTTTACGTACTACTGTTAAAAGCTCCTCCGGCACACTATTTTTATCATTCCACTCCGCAAGGGCCTCGTCCATATCGCCCTCCTGAGCCAAAATCCATTCACTGTACTTTTTCGGAAGCAGGGCGGTACCGCCGCTTTTCAGATAGGTCTTTAATGACAGGATTACCTCTCTTCGTGTACCGACACATTCAAACGGTTTATTTTCATCAAGACCTGTCAGTTCACGGAAATACTTCTCATTTCTTTCCGCGTCCAGCAGATTGTCCCCGAAAATCTCCACCAGCCTTTCTTCTGAAAGGAACGGAGAAAGAATGATATACACAAACAGACATTTCGGACAGTTACAGCACCAGATGCCCTGCTTACTGCCGGCATTGCAGCTCCGGAACGCTCTGTGATACCTCTCATACCCCGAAAACAAAAATGCAATTTGCAGTTCCGAGAGCGGACGCAGCAGACTGAAATACCGAATCTTCGGCTCCATTATGCTGCCGATATATTCCATAAAATCCTGCTCGAACTCATAGCTCTTGGAATACTGGTGATTCACAAAGGAACCGACCACCGTGGATTCATTGGCACTGGACTCGTTAGACAGCGCAATATACCGGATGCCCTGCAAATACGCCGCAATATACGTAGAGAAGGCGACTACGGAGGAAAACGGAATATGTCCGTTTAAAAGACCTCTCCGGTTCATTTCGAGAATCCTTGCATCCAGTTTCCGGTTTACAAAACAGGTCCTGTAGTTTCTGCCGGAAGCCTCCAGCACATTCGCCACCGTAGCATCTTTATTGATGCGGTAAACCGTAACATCCCGGTCCTTCAAAACCTCCATGGAAACTACGGAATCCTTGCCACCGCCCACAGGCACAAGGCATCCCTTATAAACACCGTTATCCGGAAGCTTTTCCACAGGAGCTTCCTCGCAGACAATCGTCAGCAGCTCTTCCTCGGATACCTCTATCCCATTCCGGTACATAAACTCTCCGAGACCGTTATAAAAAAGCTTTCTCCACCATCTCTTCTGCCATGCGGTGAGTGTGCCGCACTCTACCTTAAGTACCTTTGGGCACGCACACTTCCAATAGCTTACCGCCTCCGCCATGCCCAGTTCAAAGAACAAGCGGTTCAGAATCTCCTTATTTACCGCTCTTCCCGCATCCGGAAACCTCCAGACCGTCTCAAAGTCGGAAAGACCCGATATTTCATAGGAATAGGTTACCTTATAGGCTCCCTCCTCTGCCTCGCAGCAAAAGCCCTTGTATAAAAACTCTTTATATTGTTCCCGCAATGCAACAAAATCCATACAGCAATTCCTCTTTTATATTAATTGCATAATACATTATATTCTGCCGGCCGGCGACTGCGCCTGCCCTGCAGAATACTACTGTTAATCACTATTTTCCTTTCGGCATCTTGTAGGTCGGTACAATCTTCTGAACCATTGCCCGCACCTCACCGGTCTCTTCATAGACCGCATCCTTTAATACGGCAAGACGTTCGAAGAACGCCTCGTCCTCCATCTCAATCGGCTTTGCCACTGAGATACGGTCATTTGCTGTTTTCTCAAGACCTTCCTCTGCCATCAGGCGCTCTTCATAAAGCTTTTCTCCCGGACGAAGTCCCGTATACTCAATCATAATGTCCTCATTCGGTATATATCCGGATAACCGTATCAGATTCTTCGCCAAATCTACAATCTTGACCGGTTCTCCCATATCCAGTACAAAGATTTCACCGCCATGTGCAAAAGCTCCCGCCTGCAGCACTAAGGACACCGCCTCCGGTATGGTCATAAAATACCGGATAATATCCGGATGGGTTACCGTTACCGGACCCCCCTCTTTGATCTGTTGTTTAAACAACGGAATCACACTTCCGTTGCTGCCCAGAACATTGCCGAACCGCACTGCTACAAATTCTGTCTCTGACCGGCGGCTGTACGCCTGGACAATCATTTCGCAGATACGTTTGCTGGCTCCCATAATATTCGTCGGGTTGACCGCCTTGTCGGTCGAGATTAATACAAAACGCTCAACACCGTAGCGATCTGCCGCCCGGACTGTCTTTAAGGTTCCGAATACGTTATTCTTAATTGCCTCATTCGGACTGTCCTCCATAAGCGGTACGTGCTTGTGTGCCGCCGCGTGGAAAACGATATTCGGAAGATATTGCTCAAAAATCGAATTCATACGATTCGTATTACGTACCGAAGCAATCAGAACGACCAAATTCAGCTTCGGATATTTTCTCTTTAATTCCTGTTGGATCTCATATGCGTTATTCTCATAGATATCCACAATAATTAACTGCTTCGGCTTTGCTGCCGCAATCTGACGGCACAGCTCACTGCCGATAGAACCGCCTCCGCCGGTCACCAATACGACCTGGTCTCCCAGATATCCCGTAATCGCCGACAGGTCTACAGTCACAGGCTCTCTTCCAAGCAGATCCTCTATCTCTACATGCCGGAGCTGGCTGACGCGTACCTCTTTATTGACAAGCTGATACACACCGGGAAGTGTCTTTAATTCACACCCCGTTTCATTACATATCTTTGCAATTTCTGCGATTGTTTTCTTTGAAACGGAAGGCATGGCGATGATAATCTCATCAATCTGATATCTGGCTGCCGCGGACACAATCGCATCTCTGCCTCCTACGATGTGACAGCCCTGAATCGTCCTTCCCTTTAGTGTATTGTCATCATCAATCACACATTCCACATGCTTATGCAGATGGTCACTGGTCTTAAGCTCACGGATAAGAACATCTGCCGCCGCACCGGCTCCGATTACCATCACTCTGGAAATATCCGTTCCGCGGCGCCCGTCGACCAGTTTCTTTTTCATCCGCCTCGTAAAACGGTAAGAAAATCGCGTAATGACCGTGATACAAATCAGGACTCCGGCATACAGGAACCAATAGCTGCGCGGCATCCTGATTCCGGCAAGATTTGTCCCGAACAGCTGTAATACCGTTACTACTACCGATGCCAGTACAATCTGCTGCAGCTCATACATGCCCGCATACCGCCAAACACTGTGATACAATCTGAAAAACCAGAATGCCACCAGTACCGTAAGTATATTCGGCACCATAGTCTGCCAAATATTTTCAAGATACGGAGATTGTATTTCTTCAAAGGAAAGATTGAAACGCAACAGAAGTGCCATCACAGATGACGCCACCACCGATGCTGCGTCCAGTATCATCAGCAAAATCTGACGCAGAAGTAATTCTTTATCGTGAAATCGTTTTTCCAGCATGATATATCCCTCTTTTGCAACATTTCATTGCTTTTATTTCTTTATTTGGTTCAAGTAACGCAAACCACCACATGGTATATTAGCACGATGTTTAAGAAATAGCAAGAGATTTATCCCTCGTTTCCTCTCATACAACCACTGCAGCCGCCACACCCCTGTGTCACCTGATTTCCGTTTTCATCAAATGCATAGACTTCCATTCCTCCACCGCTGCGCAGAAAATCACCGATGGAATCCAACAGGCATACAGCCTGTGCCGCAATTCCTTCACCGCTCCCGGTAAACCCAAGTCCTTCTTCCGTGGTTGCCTTGATATTCACCTGATTTTTTGCAATTCCGAGGGCATCTGCAATATTATCCCTCATCTCGGAAAGATACGGTGCAAGCTTTGGCTGCTGCGCAATCACCGTTGCATCAATATTTCCCACCAGATAGTGTTCCTCCGCCAAAAGGTCCGCTACTTTCTTTAATAATACCATACTGGAGATTCCTGCATATGCCGGGTCCTTGTCCGGAAAATGCTTCCCGATATCCCCAAGTGCCGCTGCCCCCAGCAAAGCATCCATAATTGCGTGTACCAGCACATCCGCATCCGAGTGCCCCAGCAGTCCCTTTTCATACGGAACTGCCACTCCGCCCAGAATCAGTGCCCTGTTATCCACCAGACGGTGTACATCATAACCCGTTCCGATTCGCATAATTTCCTCCTTTACCGCTTCTTTGATTTCTTAGGATTACTTTTCGTCTATTGCTTTTTCTTCTTTCACGTCCTTTAAAAACACTTCAAATGCAGACGGTACCGGGTAAATATTCTGAAGCTCCTGCACAGTTACAAATGCCCACTCTTCCTGTCCGTCCTTGCCGTTACCGTAAAAGTCTTGCGCTTCTATCCGGATTCCTTCCATATGCCATTCCACATGAGAAAAGATATGCTTTGCTTTTTTTGATTTTCTTACCGTCAGTTTCATTCCGGGCAACTGTATCCCTAATTGTTCCAGATCGCTTTCGGCGCGTGTCTGCAGGTCCCTTTCCTTTTCGTCCGTAAGCACATTCGGAAACTCCCACAGTCCGGCAAGCAGACCCTTCTTTTCTCTGCGGTGAAGCAATATCTTCTCACCACAGGATATGACATAGACCACGCGCTTTTCGACGCGGCGCTCCTTTTTGCCCGATTTGACCGGAAGCTCCGTTTCCCTGCCTGCATGAAAAGCTTTGCATAAATGCATCACCGGACACTGATCGCACAGAGGCCTGCCGTTCGGAAGGCAGACTGTGGCTCCCAGTTCCATCAGCGACTGGTTAAAGTCGCCGCTTCGCTCCGGCATAATCAAAGTTAATTCGTGTTTTAATTTTTGTTTCGTCTTTTCTTTCGCGATATCTTCTTCACTGCAGGCAATCCTGCTCATGACCCGTAACACATTTCCGTCTACTGCCGGGTAGGGAAGTCCGAATGCAATAGATGCTATTGCACCGGCGGTATAGTCTCCGATTCCCGGTAAGGCTCGTATCTTTTCATACTCTGCAGGCATCTGCCCGTCATATTGCTCCACCAGAATCCGTGCCGCCTTTTGCATGTTTCGGACGCGGTTATAATACCCCAGACCTTCCCACAGCTTTAACAGAACCTCCTCCTGTGCCGACGCAAGTGCTGCCACATCCGGAAGGCACGTCAAAAAGCGGTCGTAATATCCTCTAACTGCTTCGACTCTCGTCTGCTGCAGCATAATCTCCGACACCCACACATGGTAAGGTGTCGGACTCTCACGCCATGGCAATATCCGCCGGTTATAGTCGTACCACTGCAATAAATACGGTACGGTATCCGCATAAATCTTTTTTACATCACTTTGTATTTCCAACCTACTGCTCCTGATTCTTTACCTCTCCGTAATCTACAAAACTGATATTAGTATTTCCGTTTCCGTCAATGCCCGGAACTTCGCCCTCATTGGAATACTGCCACATGGTGTAATGATACGGATAGTCCGTAAGCTCTCCGTTTGATGTATACCACAGGTCATAATCACCAAGTTCACCCATATCCAGCTTCAGCACAGACCAACGGGCATCGGTATATAATACCGGAGTGTAGCCTGCCACCGCAATTTCATCCATAAATGCTTTCGCACAGGCGGTACGGTCCTTTCCGGAAACAGCGCTTGCACGGGTTTCTTCTCCGATATTTTCCACCGTATCCAAAACCACCGGCCAGGTAATATCATATTCTTTCATATTTTTTAATACAAATTGCGCTTCTTCTTTTGCTTCATCTACGGTAGTTGCCCTGGAAGTAAAGTATACACCGACTTCCACACCGGCACTCAATGCGCCTTTCACATTTCTGCCGTAATTAGCGTCCACCCTGCATTTTCCGTCCGGTTCGTCACCGCGCATCCCCAGACGAATCATTGCATATTCCACACCGGAGGCTGCCACCTTTTCCCAGTCGATTGAACCTTGACTTGCTGAAACATCAATACCCTTTACAGAAACCGTCTTTCCGTCCCGAATGTAACTGATTTCACCGTTTTTCTCCGTAAGGAATGCGTTTTCATCGTATTCAAAGCGCTTTACATCGTCTCTTACCGGGACAAGAAGACGCTCGCCCCTGTCTCCCAATACCTCGACACGCTCTCTCTTTGCCTCTTCCGGAGTGGTTGCCATAAGCACCGGATTGACGCTCATATCGCCGTATTCTTCGTCTGCATATGCAAAGAATTCCAGCTGATTCACCAGATATACCTGGTTGGTGTATTCCATTTCACCTATCAGCTTGCCAAGATACCCACCTGCCGATCTTACATATGCCTCAAACCGGACTCCGGTCTCGTTTACCGTGCATACTACACCGTCCAATCCGATTGCATAACCGTCCGGAACAAGCGCTCCGGTCTTTTTCGGTACCGCAAAGGAATACGGAACATCCTCAATTTTCATGTTAATACGAACTGTCTGTTCCTCCTCCAGATACTCCTCTACATTCAATACCCGAAGTATGGCTTTTTCCGGCAATATCACCTTACACTCCGCCAGCGTAGAGGCATCCAATATGTGTACATTATTACTTCCTGCGTTGGTATAAAACGCATACTGCTCTACTCCGGAGGTATTGAACACTCCGTTTACCGGACAAAGGGTTTCCGGATTTTCAAAGGTATACTCCCAGAAATACAATGCTTTTCGGTCTCCCTTTTCCAGATATACGTGTTTACTTTCATTTTCCGCAACTTCATTCAAATAATACACCTTCAAATCTTTTCCCTCGATACAGATGTACTGTTTTCCGTTCAAACGAACCACGGAAGCCTGATAGCCTTGCGGCCAAACATGATTCATAACAAAGGAGTCCGCATTTGCAATAAAATATTCCGTTCCACCCGCGTCCTTAAATACCGGCATAGCATCACCGTTTCCTCTTACCTTTATGGTTTCTGCCACCTTCGGAAATTTATCCGCAAGAAATGTGTCTACTGCATCCTTTCCGATAAAAAAGCCCTTGGAAATCGGTATCGCAAACAAATACAGCAAAACTACCGCCGCAAGTCCCGCAATAACCCATGCAATCGTCTTCCCTACGCTGAACTCTCGGTATACACGATACTTTTTCCTTTTCTTTGCCGCCTTCTTTGATGCTTTATTCGCTTCCTTATTCGCTTTTGCCTGTCTTGCCAGGTCCTCGGCCTTAGCTGCTTTTGCCGCCTCTGCCTCCGCCTCTGCCTTCAGAGTCGCAGCTTCCGCTTCCGCCCTCTCCTGTGCCAGCTTTGCCGCCTGAAGATTTGCTTCTTCCTCTCGTGCTTTTGCTTCCGCCACCTCTGCCGCACGCTCCGCATCTGCCGCATTCTGTGCCGCTATGCGTCTCGCTTCCTCTTCAAGCTTCCTTGCCTCTTCCGCTTCGGCCTCCAGACGCAGTCTCTCTGCCTCTGCCGCTTCCGCTGCCAGACGCTCTTCCTCTTCCCTCCGGCGGCGTTCCTCTTCCTCCGCCTGTCTCGCCGCTTCCGCTGCCAAACGCTCTTCCTCTTCCCTCCGGCGGCGTTCCTCTTCCTCCGCCTGTCTCGCCGCTTCTGCTGCCAGACGTTCCTCTTCTTCCCTCTGGCGGCGTTCCTCTTCCTCCGCCTGTCTCGCCGCTTCTGCTGCCAGGCGTTCCTCTTCTTCCCTCCG
>JAQXOR010000084.1 GCA_029099805.1 Lachnospiraceae bacterium | reverse complement strand
AATGCCCTCGATTTCGTCCCTGTGTTCCTGATACGCCACCTCTTCATTTTCGGTCTTACAATACGGACACAACAAAATATTCTCGTCGATTTCGGCACCGCAGTTTTTACATATCATCGGTAAACATTCCTTCCTGTTTTCGTGCAGGCAGTGCTTCGCCCCTGCACAAAAAACTGCCCACAGTTTTTTTCTGTAGACAGTTTACCATGATTTTTCCTATGTCGCAAGACAATTCCTTTGTAATAACGGTACTATTTTTACCGGTTCTAAGTCTCGAGAACACACCCGAGAGACGTTTAGAACCGGTTAGCGGAAGTTTGACAAAGCGTTGCGCTTTGAAAAAACTCCTTCGTGCGCCAGCCCGATTTTTATTTCATTTGAGTTTCATCCAGCTCCGGGAACGAAAACAGCACCTCTGTTCCCTTCCCGACTTCACTTTTAATCTCTATTGTTCCGCCATGCTTAATCGCAATCTGCTTTGCAATGGCAAGCCCCAGACCGCTTCCCTTTGCATTCTGGCGAAGTCTCGATTTATAGAACTTCTCAAAAATATATTTCTGTTCCTCTTCTCCGATACCGACTCCTTCATCCCGGATGGAAACCAGTATCTGCTCTTCACAGGTAATCCGGATATGCACCACGGAATTCTCCGGAGAAAACTTCACCGCATTATCCAAAATCACCAGAAACATCTGCCGCAAACGATCATAGTCGCCGTACATCATAATCACAGGCAGCTCTGTGTATAATTCCGCCGTAATATTCTTTTCCTTTCCGATTGCCCATGCGCTCTTTTTCAAATCCTCAAAAATCTGTACCAGATTAATCGGCTCTTTTTCTATCGCAAAATCCGGGTTCTGCATTTTGGAAAGCAGCAGCAAATCACCTACCAGACGCTCCATTCCCTGACATTCTCCCAGCATACGTTCATGATACCGCCGTACCTTTTCCGGTTCGGTAACAACACCGTCCACCAGGCTTTCGGTATACGCACGCATGACCGTAATCGGAGTACGCAGCTCGTGCGAAACATTGGCAAAAAAATCAAACCGCATCTGTTCCAGATTCTTACGTTCGATTTCGTTCTCCTTCAGCTTTCCGGACAGGAAATCCATCGTCTGTGCAAGCTCGCCGATTTCGTCATTCCGGGTAATATCCGTAGTCACCTCATAATTTCCGTCAGCCAGCTCTAACGCGGTATGACGCAGTTTCAGAATCGGATTTGATAACGTACGTACATAAAACAATGCCGTTATAATTGCCAGTGCCAGTGCAATGGCACCGCTGATGATAATCAGCCGCCAGCTGCTGTCCACGATTTCCTTTTGATTCTCCACCCGGACATTCATCAGAATACCGCCGGCCACCTCGCCGTTTACTCCCGGAACCGGCATACCGATTGTAATCATATTCATTTCATGCACTTCACTAAAGCCGGAGCGTGACATCGGAATATTGTGAAAAACATTGCTGAGAATATCCTGATAACTGCTCTGATAGGAATCCAGCGTTGTAAATACATCCCGGCTGATTGCATACTTATCGGTCAGAGGACGTTTCGCCTCCTCATTGGAGATGGTCCAAACCTCTACCTGCTCAATCTCCCCCAGCATAATCAGATATTCCTGCCAGCCCACAGAATTGCCTGCAAGAAAGAAATTAGAACAGCGTTTTGCCACACTTTCTGCCTTCGCCTTTGTCTGCTCCCTGTAATTCTCCATAATGGTCTGTTCATACAAACGCATATAAATCACACCGAGAACCACTGCAAAAAACAGCATAATCACAGCAAACCAAAAACAGGTCCTCACAAACAGAAGCTTATGAAATTTTCTCTTTTTTGCCTGCGTTTCCATCCGGCTCTCCCTACTGCGACAGCTCCTGCCGCCCTCTGCATCACTTATTGTCCGTCAATTCGAATTTATACCCTACGCCCCACACCGTAGCGATATCCCAGCCGGCGTGCTCCGCCTTATCTAACTTTGCACGCAGACGCTTTACGTGGGAATCCACTGTTCTGGTATCCCCGACATAATCATAGCCCCATAAGCTGTCCAGCAGATTGTCTCTGGTAAATACCTTCTTGGGATTACTGGCCAAGGTCCACATTGTTTCAATTTCTTTCTTTGTCAATGCGATTTTCTGTCCGCCGATATGCAATGTATATTCCTCAAGATTAATCTCAAGATTTCCGATTTTTAATATGTTCTCATTTTTCTCGCTGATCTTTTCCCTGTCAGCCCTGGACATACGGCGAAGCACCGCACGAAGCCTTGCCATTACCTCATTTGGTGAAAACGGCTTAACGATATAGTCATCAGCACCGATATCCAGTCCCATCACGCGCTCAAAATCCTCGCCTCGTGCCGTAATCAGAATCACCGGCGTATCGGAAACAGCCCGAATCTTACGGCAAACCTCATACCCGTCCTCCTTCGGCATCATCACATCCAGTAACACAGCAGCAGGTTCATGCTGCTTGAACAGCCGAAGTGCTTCCTCTCCGTCCGCCGCTACTAACGGTTCATATCCTTCTTTCCTCACGTATGCTTCCAAAACATCCGTAATATCCGCATTATCATCCGCAATCAAAATGTACTGCATCTGTCATTCCTCCTTACGCATTCCGGACAAACTATCCCTTGTTCTGCGAGTACCCCTTTCTCTCTATTATACTTTTTTTGTGTCTGTAGCACAAGTCGAATTTCAAAGAATCCACAGGAAAAATCTTATAAATTTCTTAATATCTGACATCATTCTGACAAAAAGTGGTGATAGAATAAAGCACAGGATGTGACGCAAGGATTTCCGTAGTAACCAGTTGGAGGGCAATGCCATGAAACAAAACAGTTTCTCTAAAGGTATCATTACCCTTGTCTTTTTGCTTTCCGTCAGCTTTTTTACGCTATTCGCAAATGCCACTACCGCATATGCGGGTAATGTTACTCCGAAGCTGAATGTGAAGTCAAAGGCGATTGTTAAAGGTAAGGACTATGCCCTTAAAGTTTATAATTTATCAGAAACACAGACCGTTACGTTTACCTCAGAGGATGTGAAGATAGCTTCCGTCGACGAGACCGGTGTCGTAACGGCTCTTACTGTCGGTACAACAGTTGTTACCGCAGTCATTGAAGATTCCGAAACCGCCGAAACTGTAGAATTGCAATGTAAAATTACAGTCGGTCCCCCGGCACTTTTCATTATGTTCTCCCGCCAGGAGGCAGAAATGGTTGTGGGACAGCGTACTTTGATGTCTTGGATGATTGCTCCTTTGAACACGGTTGAGCTTCCTAAATTTTCCAGCTCCAACCCGGAAGTGGCTTCTGTTAGTGCCGGTGGCATTATAACCGCAAAATCCGCAGGTACCACATACATATTTGCACAGCTTGACAATGGTCAGTTTGGTGCCTGCCGTATTACGGTAGCTGAGGAGGAAGAAGGGGAAGAGGCTGACGCTGCTGTCGCAAAGGCAGCTTTCGAACCGGATGAACGTACAGAAAGTACATTTGCGGAATTTCTGATTAATTTAAATTCGAACTTTACAAACGGTGATAATACCTCCGGAAATACGGGTGCTGATACAGCACAGTAAATCTTTGGCACAAGCTAAAAGCGGCCGCGCATACTGCGCAGCCGCTTTTTTTCGTGCAGGCAACTTAGAGAATGGCAACCTGATTTTTGCAATCAAGGTATGTATAGTCTCCCCCGGTTGGAATGCATCTGTTTTGATGCTCTCTTCCAACTTCTGTCATTGTAAATAATCCGATACCCGAAATTGTACGGAACGGTCACTTTCTAATTCCCAGACATCAAAATCTTTATAACTTGTAAAGCGATATAATTCCTCACCATTTTCCCGATAAAAATCTTCTTGAACACCAAATATAGCATTTCTGATTTCTTCCACTGTAGCTGCATAATAGAAAACACCTCCGGTTTCTTCTGCAAGTATCTGCAATTTAGCTTGTCCATACGTTGAACCTATCAAAACCGGAAATATTTTTACGCCCATATTTTTAGCACACTTTAAAGTATTCTCCGCATAATAATCTTGAAAAGAAAAGTCTAGCCTCCCAACCGACATTATCAAGATTTTTCAACCGTATGGATGAGGATACGCTCCTACATTTTGATGACATTGATAAAAGTCTCAGGAACATCATCTATGCTATCAAGCGTTCGGAGCATATACTTTTGGGTCTGGACAGCACTTTGTTTGGCATCTACGGCAAACAGGAAGGATTCATAATACCGGAAGAACATGACCATTCCTCACCTAAAATCTCAAGAATAGCCCCAACATTTTTGTCCGAAAGCTCTTTATTAACAGCTCCCGTACCCTTCAACAATACAAACTCTGGCATCGTCTCAACGTATCTCACTCCATAAAAATCTATCTGTTCTCCATCGAAGTATACTGTCTCTGTTTTTACTTCCGCTTTTGAATCTACATCGGATAAAAAAAATCTACATCTTTCTGCATCTTCCGGCGACAAATATTCTTCTCGCTCAAAATCCAAGATATTCTCCTCTAAATACTGATGAAGATACCTTATGTCCGCATATTTTTTCCCCTTTTCAGATAAATCAAAATAATATTTTGCACCATCTCCCATAACGAAATATCCTTTGTTTCGAAAACCGTTACTATTTGCAACTTCGCTTAAGATGAAACAAATCTTTTGGTTGTACTCAGTAAGCATATTGTCCTCTATCTTTACTTTTTCTTCCTCGTCATTACATGCCCCCAATATCAATACCATTAGCCCAATGACACATAATAAACGGATTCGCTTCTTCATTCATTTTACCCCCTATAAGAGATTATTTTGCTTATCTTCCCTCTCTTTCTCTTTTTTCCTCCCGACAAGCAGAATCCCTCCTCAGACAGTGCAAACAAAATGGCCGCAAAGAATCATTTCCTTGCGGCCGAACTATCATGAGGTTTCCCTGTTAGATTTCTGGCTTTGCGTCCCAATGTTTCCATTGGTTTGCCCTCTTTAACGTATGTATTTATATTTATATTAATATATATATGAAAAATCGGTGTCTCTCGGTATACATAAGTACCGCAGTCCTGATTAATGGCGATTTATACCACAGGAGAAGTGGAACTGAAGTTCTCGAACCTCAAAGGCGTTCCGTTTGAAACTGCTATCATCGAACGGTACCGTCGTAGAGCAACTTCTGTGGAAAAAGCCCTGATTGAAATGTACCTTGTAGGTGTTTTCATATGTCACGTTGTAGATATCACTTAAGTTTTATGAAAAACAGCTCATTAAGCAATGATGATCATGCGAGATTATCAAAATAATCTATCACATACGTTTTTTTCATTTTCGATCTCGCTGTTTTCCTTACTCAGAAGCACCTTTCAAGTACTATTTCTTAAAGGTTCCAAGATACCATTCATATATTTCATTCGCTCGTTCATCATCAGCATAATGATCCCCATGCTCATTTCGCTCATGAATCCTAAGAAAACGGATATTACCTTCTTGGTCGTAATAAAATCCATACCAGACCTCGTGATTAGCTAATACGTCAGGTCCCATTTCCGGGTGAACAATTTCAAACCCATCCCTGCTAAGTTTGCAGAGCTTATTATAATTTTCCAATAGTTCCGCGGTATCACAACTGGTATGAAAGCTAATTTTATCGGACAGTTTCCCCTCAGCATACTCACAAATTAATTGTTCAAAAAGCAAGGAACAAACATATTCGTCTGTAGAAACATAGTGATTTCCGTTT